>JABTUS010000006.1:0-300000 GCA_015075305.1 Opitutaceae bacterium
TCCGAAATCTGCTCGCCCTTTTCCAGGACTTGAAGCGCTCCACCCTCAGCGTCGGCAACCTTCAGCACTTCTTCGCCCAGCAGGAGCGCGAGTTTCGTGACGCCAGGAAGGAGCCCAACATCGAGGCCGCCCGGCGCGCGGTGATCGCCATCTACGAGCGCATCCGCACGAAGGTCATCAGCGAGATCATCGTCCGGCGCACACGCACCGACCTCAGCGACAACGAGGACTACCAGCGCGATTTGGTGGAGCAGGGGATCACGTTCCCCGAGGTTGAGCGACCCCGGCACATCCTGTATCCACTCACCCCCGAACTGGAGGGGCTCTACGATCGCACTGTCCAGATGCTGTCAACCGGCACGCCCACGAGTCTGACCTACAACCGATACAAGGCACTCTCATTCCTCCGGGCCGAACTGAAACAGAAATACCAGAACGCCGACCGCATCTCGCACCAGCTTGCCACCATCATGCGCACGCTGCTCGTGAAAAGGCTCGACAGCTCGTTCTACGCGTTCACCGCCTCGCTTCGACGCTTCCGGGATGCCACCCGGGTCATGATCGGCATGTTCGAGCGCGGCACCGTTTACATCGCCCCCAACCTGCCGGTGAACCAGCTCATCCTGGAGGGCCGCGAGGAGGAACTCGTCGCGCTCATTGCTGACAAGCAGGACGCGGACCCCACCATCGAGGTGTGCAAGCCCGAGGACTTTGCCGAGGATCTGCTCAACGGGCTTCGTCGCGACCTCGACCGAATCGAGCCCATTCTCGCCGACTGGCAGCGTGTCACCGACGCCAACATTGATCCCAAGTTTGACATCTTCCTGCACCGCCTGCGGGCCGAGCTGATGAACCGCGACATCAACCGCGAGGGCAAGCTCGTGGTTTTTTCCGAATCGCGGGAGACAACCGACTACCTGACCAAGCGGCTGTCGATCGCCGGCTTTCACCGCGTCATTGCCATCGACGCCGGCAACCGCAGCACCCGGCGCGACGACATTCGCGCCAACTTCGATGCCAATTTCGCAGGCAAGCGCCGGAACGATTACGACCTCATCATCTCCACCGAGGTTCTCGCCGAGGGCGTGAACCTCCACCGGGCCAATATCGTGGTCAACTACGACACCCCGTGGAACTCAACGCGGCTCATGCAGCGCATTGGCCGGGTGAACCGCATCGGCTCGGTCGCCCCGCGCGTCTACATTTACAATTTCTACCCCACCTCCCGGGTCGACGACGACATCGAGCTGCGCAAGAAGGCCGTCATGAAGCTCCAGGCCTTTCACTCGGCACTCGGCGAGGACAGCCAGATTTACTCCACCGACGAGGAGGTGGATACCTTTGGCCTCTTTGAGAAGGTCCCTGAAGATAGCGAACGCGACGAACGACTCACGCTCCTCATGGAGCTGCGCCGCTTCCGTGCGCAGAACCCCGAGCAGTTCCGGCGCATCGTCAAGCTGCCCGCCCGGTGCCGGGTCGGCCGCGCCGACGCCGGCCGCGCGCACACTTCGGTCGCGTTCATCCGCAACGCGCACCGCGACGCCTTCTATCGCGTGCAGCCCGGTGCCGAACCCGGGGAGATCAGCTTCACCGAGGCGGCCCGTGAGTTTCGCACCCAGCACATCGACGAGCCGGCCATCGCGCTGCACCGCGAGCATCACGCCCAGGTAAACGCCGCCACCGCCGCATTCCGCGAGGCGGTCATTGCCGACACGCTCGCACCCCTCGCCGTCGAGGTGAAGCAGGGGCCGAATGAGAAGCGCGCCCGCGACTTCGTGGACGGCTTTCTCGCCTTCGACTTCATCAGCGATGAGGAGCGCCGCCTGATCCGCCTGGCCAAACTCGCGCTGGCCCGCGCCCGCTACGCGAGTCTCCAACGCGAGATCAACCAGCTCCAGCGCGACACCAAGAAGGTCAAGGTCACCCCGGCGGTCTTGGCCGACAAGCTCTTCGAGATTCTGCGGGAGTATAAACTGGAGGACATGGAGAACCAGGGCGTCGGCACGGCCGAGAGCATTCGTCGCGCCGAGACCGACCCCGAGATCATCCTCACCGAGTCCTTCGACCATTCATCCAGCAAATGACGCGCGACGCCCTGAAGTCCCTCCTTCAATCGAACTATAAACGAGAGCGCTGGCTTGTGCTGCTGCACGACCTGCTTCCCACGACGCAGGCATTCGGGGCTGCGAAAGACCTGAGCCTGGACGATGCCTCCATCGCCTCGGCGTCGCAGATTGCGCGCATTCCGCTCGCCGGAGACCGGACTGTCGCCGTGCTGGAAGTGCGTGTCACCGGGCAAGTGGACTTGCAGCGCAACCGCGTGGGCCTGCGCAACCTTGTCTCCCGTTTCATCGGACAGGAGGGAGCCGATGCCGTGCTTGCCTTCTTCGTAGGAGATGCGCCCGACTACCGCTTCTCCTTCGCCGCCCGCACCAACCGCTTCACCGCCGACGGCCAGTTGGAGCAGAACGAGACCGCGCCCCGCCGCTACACCTACCTGTTTGGTCCGGGGCTGCCGTGCCGGACGGCGCTGGAGCGACTCGAACTGCTCCGCTCCCTCGGCGCGCGCGCCCAGCTCTCCGACCTGATCGAGGCCTTCAAGGTCGAGCCGCTCTTCAAGGAGTTCTACCGTGACTACGGCCGTGTGTTCGAGGCGGTGGAAAACCATGTCCGCCCCTCGCTTTCGGAAAAGGAGCGGCTTCGCCTCTTCACCCAGCGCCTTTTCAACCGGCTCATGTTCCTTGCCTTCGTCGAGCGCAAGGGCTGGCTCCGCCTCGGTCAGCGCAGCGATTATCTCGCAGCTCTCTGGAACGACTACAAGGCCCGGCTCCGCACCTCGCCCGCCTCGGTCAACTTCTACGCCGACCGTCTTGTCCCGATCTTCTTCGAGGTGCTCAACCAGCCCGATCGCCCCGCCGACTCGGTTGATCAGCGAATTGGTTTCGTGCCATACCTCAACGGCGGTCTGTGTGAATATGCTGAAGATGGCACCGACCGCCTGCCAGCCCTCCGCGTACCCGACGAGGCCATCGCCCTCATCCTCGACTCCGAAACCGGTTTGTTCTCCCGCTACAACTTCACCGTGGCGGAGAGCACGCCGCTAGAGATCCAGGTGGCGGTCGATCCCGAAATGCTCGGCAAGGTGTTTGAGGAACTCGTCACCGGCCGCCACGAGCAGGGCAGCTACTACACGCCGAAGCCCATCGTCGCCTTTATGGCGCGCGCCGCCCTGGTCGAGCACCTCGCCGACCGCTGCCGCGCGGAATCACGCGAGGCGGTGGAGAAATTCGTTCACGACGACGACGCCTCGGCCCTGCGCGACCCCGAGGCCGTTCATCGCGCGTTGCTCACAATCAAGGTGTGCGACCCCGCCTGCGGCTCCGGCGCCTACCTGCTGGGCATGCTGCACGAGCTGCTCGACCTCCGCACGCGCATCTTTGCATCTCGTCAGAAGCCCGACCCCGAGAATGCCTATCAACGCCGCCTCCAGATCATTGAACGCAACCTCTATGGCGTCGACAAGGATGCCTTCGCCGTCAACATCGCGCGCCTGCGCCTCTGGCTCGCTCTGGCGGTCGAGTTTGAGGGTCCGGTTCCGCCGCCACTGCCTAATCTCGATTTTAAGATCGAAGTGGGCGACGCACTCGCCGCCCCCGCGCCGCAGGACATCTTTCAACGCCCGGCGGTGGAGGAATTCCGCGACAAGAAAGCGGCCTTTCTCCGCGCCCATGGCGAGGAGAAGGCCAGGCTGAAGGCCGAGCTGGAGCACATACGGGCGGACCTTGCGCTTTGGCAGCAGGCGGACCTGTCCGATCACGGCTTCAACTGGGCCGTGGAGTTTGCGGAGGTGTTTCTGCCCGATGCCGAAGAGCGCGCGCTACTCGGCGAGTTGCTCGCGCAGGAGGATGCATCCTCGGCAATTCAGTCAGGCGGTTTCGACATCATCGTGGCCAATCCGCCCTACGTGCGACAGGAGCTTATTAAGGAGCAAAAGCCGGTTCTCAAAAAACGGTTCCCTGAAGTTTTTACGGGTGTTGCGGATCTCTACGTTTACTTCTTCGCCCGCGCCCACGAGTTGCTCCGACCCGGCGGCGTGGCTGCCTTCATCTCGTCCAACAAATGGCTCCGCGCTGGCTATGGCGAATCGCTCCGTCAGTACTTGCTCGATGGGCATGCTTTTCACCTTGTGATGGATTTTGGCGAGCTTGGCGTTTTCGACACCGCCGCTACCGACGCGGCAATTTTTATCTGGCAGAAACTGCCACGCATCGCGAGTCCGACCGCGTGGGCGATGGTCAAGGACTTAAATCTCTGCTACAGCCAGGGTGTTCGCCACCATTTTCAGCTCCTCCGTATCGATGTTCCCGCCAATCAATTCGGCAAGGGCAACGCGCGACTAGCCTCGATAGCCGCTGCTGGGTTGCGGAAGCGGATGGAAAGTAGGGCTACATTACTTCGAAATTACATTGGCGGTGAGATTAAGTGGGGACTTAAAACAGGGCTAAATGAGGCGTTCGTTGTCGACAGACTTAAGCGCAAACAGCTCGTCGACGAAACGCCCCTAGCGGACGAGATCATTCGGCCGATCCTCGCAGGCGACGATGTGCGCAGATATGAAACACACTTCAGGGAGACTTATATAATTCTCACGAAGATTGGGGTGCCGATCCATAGGTACACCTCGGTTCTACGGCACTTGGAACCTTTTGAGGAAAAAGCTAGGAAGCGCACCGACCAAGGTCAGCACTGGTGGGAACTGAGAGCGTGCGTTTATTATGAAGAATTTCTGAAACCGAAAATCGTTTATCCGGAGATCGGAAAAGAGGCTCGTTTCGTTTTGGAGACGGAGGGACGGTATCTAAACAACAAGTGCTTCTTTTTGCCATCCGCAGATTGGTTTCTTCTCGCTGTTCTCAACTCCGCATCGGTGTTTGCCTACTTGAAAGAGGTATGTGCGACGCTTGGCGATAAAGATGATGGCGGACGCCTGGAATACCGCGCTCAATACTTGAGAAGCCTTATTCCCGACGCGTCGCTGCTGACCGCGACCACATCGGTCGACTCGCCCAGCAGGCGCAGTCCCTGCACGGTCAGCGCCGCGCCCGCAGCGAGCAGTTCCTTCGCGCGCTTGGGCTTGATCCGGCCGACAGCACCTCGCGCAATCCCCTGGAACAGCCGTGGTCACTCGCGGCCGACGACTACGCCAAACGCGCCCGCAAGCTGCACGGCCGCGCGCCTGACATGAAGCTCTACGAGACCGCCCGGGACGAAACTGCCGCCCTCACCGAACAGATCGCCAAGGTCGAGGCCGAGATCGACGCCCGCGTCGCCGCTCTCTACGGCCTCGACGCGGAGGACCAACGCTGGGCCGCCCAATCCGCTCCGACTGACGGCAAGCAGACCTTGTTCTTCAGCATCCTCGGCAAGCTGAAGGAAGGTTCGGGCTACTTCCCGACGACGGCGATCCAGGCCGCCGCCAACGAGGCCGAGCTGTCGCTCACGGACGGTTCGTTCAAGGTCTATCTCACGGAAGCGGTCGCCAAGGGCCTCCTCCACGATGCGGGACGCGGCTGGTATACGCGATTGAGTGAACCCATCACGCTCGATCCCAAGCCGGTCGCCAAACTCGTCCGGGCCGTGGAAAAGGCATTCCCGCTGCTGGATTTCAGCGTGTGGAGCACGGTGCAGCTCAATCCGTGGATGCACCACCTGCTGGCCCACCCGGTTCATTTTCTCAACGCCCCGGCGGATACGTTGGAGTCAGTGGGCGAAGGACTCCGCGCCGCAGGCTGGGAGGTCGCGGTCAACCCACCGGCCAGTGTTGCCGCCAAGGCGGTGCAGCCGGGCGAGAAGATGGTCGTCCTACGCCCAACGCTGGGCCGTCAGCCGGCCCCCCAGGGCAGGCAGGCTGCCATCGAGCAGGTCCTTGTCGATCTCATCGCCGAGTGCGGTGCGCTGGCACTCATGGATCAGCCTGAAGCAGAGGGTGTTGTTGCAGCTATTTTGGGTAAGAATAAGGTGCAAATCGCTGCCATGCTGAGATATGCGGCCTCCAGAAAAATTAAAATCCAAGCAATAGACGCAATTAACCAACGTCACTGTACCGCCAAAAGTGACGTTAGTTAATTCATCGGATTTCTGACTTAGAATCCCATGTTCCATTCCGCCATCTATACCCCGGACTGGATTCACGGGCAGAGGCAGGCGCTGGGCCAGTGTGATCCGGCCATCCGGAGAAATGCGTCTGAGCACTGACGTTACCGGTATTTGCAGGAGAGCGGCCTGCCTTTCATGTTCAAGGGCGGCACCAGTCTCCTGCTGCATCTGCCTGAAGCCCGGCGCCTGTCACGCGACATCGACATCGTCTGCGGCCGGCCGGCGGCCGAAGTTGATGCGGTGCTCGCCAAATTGGCTAGTCGAGAGCCGTTTCTGCGGCACGAGGAAGAGCAGCGCGGGGTGCGGGGCCTGCCCCAGCGCCGCCACTTCAGGTTTTTCTACCGTTCGGTGCTTCCGGGCGCGGCCGAGTCAGAGGTGCTGCTCGATATCGTCGAGGAATCCCACGAGGTGCATGAAGTGGTGATGCGCCCGATCCGCACCAACTTCCTGACCCCGGAGCGCGAGATCCTGGTGCGCGTCCCAACGGTCGAAAGTCTCCTCGGCGACAAGCTGACTGCCTTCGCCCCGCACACCACGGGGGTGCCGTTCCATGCGGAGAAGAGCGGAGGCGAGCAACTGCAGCAGGTGGCGAAGCAGCTCTTCGATGTCGGCGTGCTGTTCGAGGAGGCCACGGACTTCAACAAGATCGCCGCGACCTACGACGCCGTGCAGGCGCAGGAGTCGGCATATCGGGCCACGAATCCCAGCCGCGAGGCAACGCTCGACGACACCTTCACGGCCTGCCTGGCGCTCACCGCCACAAAGCAGAAGATCCTCAGCGCCTACCCGGACGCCATGCTGCTCCACGACGGGCTGGACAAGATGCGCGGCCATCTGACCTGGCCGGAGTTCACCCGGGGCAAAGAGCCACGCCGGCTGCTCGCGGCCCGCGTGGCCGTGTTGGTCGCACACCTCCGTGCAGGACGCAGCCTTGACCTCGTTGGTCTCCGCTACACCGGCAGCGCGGTCCAGCTCGAAGCATTGAAGGTCGCCAGCCTGAATGGGCACGCGCACTCATGGCTCGATGGCCTGAAGGCCGTGAACCCCGAGGCCTATCACTATTGGCATCTCGGATTGAATCTTCCGCCGCCAAGCCAACCCTGAACGGAATGCCAGGAAACTGGCGCCCTCACGGGGAATCGAACCCCGCTTTGAAGAATGAGAATCTCCTGTCCTAACCGATAGACGATGAGGGCGAATTGCGGAGGGTCACAATCCGGTGCTTTTCAGCATTTTCAAGTGGTAAATCATCAGGGACATTTTCGATGCGAGGGCGGGCGCCGGAAACCTTTTCCCTTGTCGGCATGACACGGGCGCTTCCATAGTGGCGGACGCACTTTCTTTGCGCCTGTAGCTCAGTTGGATAGAGCACCTGCCTTCTAAGCTGGTGGTCGTGGGTTCGAATCCCGCCGGGCGCACCACTGCTTCCAAGGACCGTGCGTCTGGTGTTCATTCGCTGAATCGAGTAGAGAAATATTCTGAGAAACGAAATTGGGACGTGGCGGAACAGGATCAGAGCTACTTCTCTCGGTCCGGCTTGAAACCGATGGCGTTCAGCGCGGGGGCGATCTCGGGGTTGGCCATGAAGTTTTTCCACACGAGGCCCGTGCGGTGGTTCTCGATCATGACCACCGTGGGCGGCTGGTTCAGCACCATGTAGTCCTCGTCGAACCAGTTCTCCGTCTCGTTGAAGCCGTCGTGGAAGCCGTAGGTGCCCCAGATTCGGTCGCCGAGGTCGCGATAGAAGTGCCGGAGGGCGGCCATCGATTCTTCGGGCGTGTAGGGCATCGAGGCGAGCGATGCCATGACGTTGATCGTGCCGTTGTCGGAGCGCGGCAGCGCCTTGGCGCCGCCTGCGTTGACGCCGGCCGAGCGTCCCCAGCAGTCGGCGCCGTAACCGGTGAATCCCCGGGGGTTGTCGATGGCATAGGCGTGCTGGATCAGCGCAATCGCGCGGTTGTTCGTGAAGTAATTGGTGTAGGCGTCGCGAATGCCGCGCGGGTCGAAGCCCATGAACGAAAAATGAGTGAAGAACAGTTCTCCACCGCCGGCCTCGCCGACCTCCAGCTTTATGCCGTGGTAGCTGTGGCCGTTGGTGAAGTGATCGCCCTGCGTGGTCCAGCCCCGGCGGTATTTCACTGCCAGGTCGGACCTCCCGGCCCAGCCGGTGTGCCACATCGAGGCCGGCACGGGGTGTGTGGGCGAGGCAATGGCAAGCAGGTAGACGATCAGTGTCTCGTTCCAACCGATCAACGGGTGGTTGATGTAGAAGTCGTGATCGGGCGACCAGTGCCAGGTCAGCACGTCGCTGCCTTTCTGTCGATACCAGTCCCACTCGACCTCGCGCCAGAATTGCGTGGCGGTGTCGCGGACCTCTCGCTCGGCCGGCGTGTCATGATTGAAATACTGGCGCGCGGCCAGCAGGCCCTGGATCATGAAAGCCGTTTCCACGAGGTCGCCGCCGTTGTCGTACTTGCCGAAGTAGTCGAGTGTCCGCCCGGTCTCGCCGTCGAGGAAGTGCGGCCACACGCCGTGGAACCGGTCGGCCTTGGCGAGAAAACGCACGATCTTGAGCATGCGCTCGACACCCTGCTCGCGCGTGATGAACCCGCGGTCCACGGCGACCATCAGTGCCATGACGCCGAAACCGTTTCCACCGAGCGCGATCAGGTTCTCGTCGCCGGGCAGGATTTCGGGTGCCATTCCCGCCACGGGATGAGCCGCCTCCCAGAAGTACCGGAAACAGCCCTCCTGCACCATATCGAGCAGCGCTGCGTCGGTGAACGGCCGCGTGGCGGCGCTGACGGCTGCGGACAGCTTCGACTCGTTTCCGGCGAGATCAACGGCGCTGACCTTGTAGTGGAAGGTCCGTCCGGGGGCGCCGACGAAATCAGGAAAGCGCGTCCAGTCGCCGCGCTGCGTCGCGATGGGGACGTAATCCGTGCCATTTTCGGACCGATAGATTCGCCAGGCGAGCAGGTCGTCGTCGCTGGACGCCTGCCAGTGCAGGTCGCAGTGCCGCTCGTAACCACGGGCTGTGAGTCCAATCGGCGTGGCGGGCGGGCTCGTGTCCAAGGGTGCGGCACCGTCGATGAGCATGAAGTCATCCAGGTAGAGCGTGTGCTCGATGCCGTCGTCCAATCCCGAGATGAAGGTGAGGTTCACCGCATCGCTGATTTCGAAGACACGGTCCCGTGTGCCGCGGTAGAGGCGGTTGTCGCGGGTGATCGGGATTTTCACGCGCACCCACTGTTTCGCGGGCAAACGCTCGGCGCCGGAGACAAGCGGGAACGAACTCGATCCCCGTCCGCTGGGCTCCTGCATGAACACGCGGGGGGAATTCAGTTCCGTCAGCTCGGTGTCGGACCAGCACCAGAAAGCGAGGGTGTCACCGATCAACTGGAACTTCCGCCAGTCGCGCCCGGGTTGGTTGATTTTCACGCTCCAATCGCCGCCGGTGACGGATTTCCAATGCAGCTTCAGCGCGTTGGGCGGGCTGACAAAGCGGTCGGTCGCGATCGGCAGGCGGCCGTTGACGAGTTCAAGCGTGCTCGGTGCGACGACCTTTGTCCGGGTGTTGGAGTAACCGCCGGTGGCGGCGGGTGCGTTGGCGAACAGGACATGTCGGTCGAACGACTCGACGGCTGAAGCGGTGGCCGACAGGAGCAGAACGACGGGAGTGAGAAGCAGGAAGCGGCTGGATTTCATTGAAATGGATGCGACGGCGGGCAGGGTCAGGCGGCGGGCGATGGAGTGCCTGCGGCCTTGCGCTGGTCGAGCAGGGCCTTGACCTCGTAGGCGCGCCGCTCGGTGAGCGGATAACCGGCCAGCAACCACACACCCGCGAGGCAGAGCACCGGCGGCAGACCGATTTCCCAGATGCGCAGGTTGAGCAGGGTTGCGTCGCTCTGCGTCGTCGCGCCCTCGACGAAACCCGTGTAACGCTGCAGGTAGCCGCTGATGACCGTCGCGATCGATACGGCGACCTTCCACCACCAGTTGTAGACGGCGAAGTAGATGCCCTCGCGACGGATTCCGGTGGCCAGTTCGTCCTCGTCGCAGATGTCCGCGATCATCGCGTTCACGAGTGAAAAGGCGAAGACCATGCCCAGAGAAAGGAAGCAGGTCGGGATCACGGTCAGGTAGGGTGCCGCGGGGTTGTAGCAGACGATCTTGGTCAGATTGCCACCGATGATCAGTCCGAAGGCGAGCAGCACGGTGAAACGTTTGCCGTGGCGCTTGGAGATCCATGCCATTGGCAGCGCTCCGGCGATGCCCACGACCGCCCAGAGCGTGCCGTTGACGGCCATGACTTCCGAGGCCTTCTCGGTGTGGCCGTCGAACAGGTAGAAAATCTGGATGTAGTTGCTGAAGCCCATCACGAGCTGGAACGCGACGATCAGGAGCACGAAGGCGGACACCAGCCGCAGGAAAGCGCGGTTGCGGTAGGTGGCTTTGAAGCTCTTGACGATCGACACGCGCGGCTGCCGGCTCACCTGTTTGATTTTTCCCTCCCTGCAGACCAGCGCACACCACATCGCGGCGCCCGTCAGGATCACGCTCATGCCGAGACAAACCCATTTTATGCCATTGACCGTGTCACCGCCGAAGACCGGGCGGTTGGCGAGGAAATAGACCCACGGCAGCGTGAGCGCGCCGATGTTGCCGATGAAGCTGGCGAAGGCGAACAGGTTGGTTTTCTCGTGGTAGTCCTCGGTCATTTCCATGCCGAGCGCACCGTGGGGGATCGAGTAGACCGGCACGACGGTGTAGAAGAACAGCGAGGTCACCACGAAATAGGCGAACATCCACTCCTTGCTCCAGTTCCGCGGAACCGTCCAGAGGAGCCAGAAGGCGATGCCGAGCAGGACGCCGCCAACGACGAGGAAGGGAATGCGCCGCCCGTAACGGGAGCGGAAGTTGTCGGAGAAGTTGCCGATCAGCGGGTCGATCAGGGCATCCCACAATCTTGGAAACGCCTGGGCGTAGCCGATCCAGATCGTGCTGACGCCGAGGCCGACGATGTAGACGAGGTTGGTGAGCTGGACCACCGAGTTTACGGCGACGACAGTGACAATCGCGCCCATGCCATAGGCGATTTTCTGGGAAAGCGGGATGCGGTCGGCAGCGGCGGTGACATGGGCGGACGGTGGGTTCATGGGCGGGGTGTTTGGGGTGTTGGCGGGGCTGGCGGGCGATGGCGACCGGATGCGGGAGGGAAGGGGGAGCGCACGCGGAAAGAAGCGCTCTGTCCGCCAGCACTCAGGATAATTTCGCCGGATTCAAGCACAGGCTGGCCGTCGGCGTCGGGAAAGGAAAGATCCCGCGCCGGCTCGACCACGAAGCGGAACACCCGACTCTCGCCCGCAGCGAGGGTGGCCTGCTCGAAATGTTTCAGTTGACGCAACGGTCGTGTGATGGAGGCGACCGGGTCGCGGATGAACCAGAAGACGGTCTCAATACCCTCGCGTGATCCGGCGTTGGTGACAATGACCTCTGCGGCGAGCCGATCGTCGCTCGAAACTTCATCCCTATTCAGGCGCAGAGGGCTGTAGATGAAGGTCGTGTAGCCCAGTCCATGGCCGAACTCGTAGAGCGGTGTCGCGGGGACATCACGGTACGCACCCATGTCTCCGGCGCGCGCTCGCGGCCTCATGTTGTGGTAGAGCGGAATCTGCCCGGCGATGCGCGGCCAGGTGACCGCCAGCCGGCCCGAGGGATTGCGCCGGCCGAACAGCATGTCCGCGAGCGCCGCACCGGCCCGGCTGCCGCCGCACCAGGCAGCGACGACGGCGTTGAGGCGCGGCTCAAACTCATGGATGTCGATCGGTCGTCCGGAAACAATCACGAGCACCACCGGCTTGTCCGCGCCGAGCACCCCGCGGATCAGTTCCTCCTGGCGACCCGCAAGGCGAAGCGTCGCGCGCGAGGCGTTTTCACCGCTCATTGAGGCATCCTCGCCGACACACAGGACCGTGAGGTCCGCCCAATTCGCTGCGGCAAACGCGCGTGCAGGATCGTCCTGCGGATCCCCCTGGATCGAGCAGCCGGATTCGACGCATAGCTCGACGCCGACGGCCAGGCGCTCGCGAATCGCGTCGGCAATCGATGGGGTCTCCTGCGATTTCCCTTGCTGGGCCCAGCAACCGAGCAACGCACCGCTCTCCGCGGCAAGCGGGCCGACGACCGCGAGCCGGCGGACCTCTCTCAGCGGGAGCACGCCGTCGTTCTTGAGCAGGACAATGGATTTCGCCGCGAACTCCTCGGCCAGGGCGAGGTGCGCAGCGCTCGGCGCTGCGCCGGTCAGCGGGCTTGCGTCCGCGTAGGGACGTTCGAACAAGCCGAGTTCGAACTTGAGTCGCAGCATGCGGCGGACCGCATCGTCGACGCCGGCTGGTGCGAGACGACCATCGCGCACCAGCACAGGGCTGTGTTCGCGGTAGAGCCCGGAGGCCATGTCGATGTCCACTCCGGCTGTCAGCGCCTTCCGTGCGGCGTCGGCACCATCGGCGGCAAAACCCTGGCTCATCAATTGTTCCACCGCGCCCCAGTCGGAAACGACGACGCCGGTGAAGCCCCAGCGGCGTCGCAACACCTCGGTCAGAATGTGCGGATTCGCACTCGCGGGCAAGCCGTTGAGGTCGTTGAACGCGCTCATGACGGTGCGCGCGCCGGCGCGGATTCCCGCCTCGAACGGCGGCAGGTGCATTTCCCAAAGCGTCTGTGGATGGATTCCGCTGGACGCGTAGTCGCGTCCGCCCTCGGAGGCGCCGTAGCCGACGAAGTGCTTCAGGCACGCGGCGACCGAGGATGTCTCGCCGGGGTTCGCACCTTGGAAGCCGCGCACGGCGGCGGCGGCGAAAACGCTCGCGGCATGGGGCGACTCACCGAATGTCTCGGCGATGCGGCCCCAGCGGGAATCGACGCAATGGTCCACCATCGGCGCGAAGGTCCAGTCGATCCCATGCGCTCGCGCCTCGGTCGCGGCTTGGGCGCTGGCGCGCTCCACGAGAGCGGGATCCCATGCGCAGGCCTGGGCAAGCGGGATCGGCGTGATCGTTCGGTAGCCGTGGATTACATCGGCAGCGAAGATCGCCGGGATGCCAAGACGAGACTCCTCGACGGCGCGGCGCTGCGCAGCGTTGCGCACGGACAGGATCGTTTCCGGTGGCCCGCCGACAATGTACGAGCCGTAGGTGGGTCGCATCTTGTCGGCCGACGACGAGAGATTGTTGGCGTTGATGTCGCCGAGGCCGCATTGGTGCAACTGATCGAGTTTTTCTTCGAACGTCATCCGCCCTAGAAGATCAGCGATACGTTCATCGACGGGAAGGTCGGCTCGGCGGTAGGCGGGTGGAACGGACGCGGTCTCGACCGAGGTGCCTGAGGAGGTCGCAGGCGTTTCCCTGGCCTTAGCAGGTGAGACCGGGTTCATTGATGCGGCAGAGGCGATTTTAGAGAATGATTTCAATGCGGTTTTCGTCCGCGCGCAGAAGCGGGACAATCTCGGCTTTGGGGATCCGCGTGCCGCCTGTTCGATAACGATTCGGGTCGCGCCGGCTGGTGTCGAGCAGGTGACCGTTTACGCGCACGGCGGTTGGCGCGAAGCTGGTGTCCCGCACGCGGCAGACGATCCGCACGTGGCGGCCAAGCACCGTGAGATCCGCGGCCAGGCCGTCCAGACTGCGCGGCAGCACCGGGTCGAAAACGAGGTCGTCGAACGATTCGCGCACGCCAAGGAGGTGGGAACGGACCGCTCGCAGGAAAATTCCGGGGCCACTGGAATAGAGTCGCCAGCCGGCGCGGACGGCGACCTTCCCATCCCGCAATTCAGACCAGCGATCCGCAGCCTCCAGCCGGTCGGCGAAGTCGGCGTCGGAACTGGAGAAATAGACGTTGGCCTGGCGCGGAGCTGCGTTTGGCAGAACGGCTGAAAGCCCGACTGGATTCACGACCTGCAGTGCCGTCCACAGTCCCTCGGCGTCACCGAGGCAGGCGAGGGCCTCGGCATAACGGAGATGAGCGTGGACGTACTGCAGGCCGATTTCGCGTCCGACGTTGGCGGCGGTTTCGGCCCGCTTGAACAGGCGCTCCAATCCTCCGCGGTAGGTCGCGGGTTCACTCATCAGGCGCACGCCGTCGGGACACAGCAACTCCCGCTTGATCAGCGCGGCGTGGCTTCGCGCTTCGTCGTTGGTGAAAAGCCCCGCGAGCACCGCGCGCGTCATGGGCAGGAGACGGTAGCGGATGCCGGTGATGCGGTCGTCGGGATGCAGCAGCGGGCGGAAGCGGCCATCGGCCTCATGCACCAGGAAACCCGCGACGACGCCTCCGATCACCGCATGGACGGAAAAATCCCTCTGCATGCGCTCAAGCAGAGCCTCCAGTTGCTCCGCCCGGGAAACTTCCCCCGTGCGTCGGCAAACACGGGAGAGCTGACTGAACACCTGGCAGGCCAGCGCGACGGTCCAGGTGCTGATCATGCGTGTGCGCATGGCGGGATCGGCGGGCTGGAGCGTGTCGTCCCAGTCGCCGTCGCCGTAGTCGACCAGCGCAGTGCCCGCGACAAAGCGCTTTTCGCACAAGTCAACCACACGGTCGCAATGCGCCAGGATGCTTTCCCGCGGCCCCGCGGGCGTGAAGTTCTTGCAGTCGGTATAGCCCGCGATCGTCGAGAGAAACGCCGGCTCGTTGGCGACTTCAACGTAGTCGCACAGCGCCTTCACCGGCCAGAAACAAACGTCGCCGTGGCTGTGGGGTTGCTGGACGAAGCGGTAGGGTGGAAGCATGAACCACTGCGGCCAGCCGCCGGGTCCTTCCGCGTATTGCTGGGCGAACACATCAAGGAGGATGCGCCGCACCGTGGCGAATTCTCCCGCCGCCAGCAGCCATTCCACGGAGCCCTGGCACACATCGCGCACGCCCCACGCGCCCCCGCTGTATTGCTCGAGACCGTGAGGTGCGGAAAAATGAATGCCGGCGTTGTGAGCGAACCACGGCAGCACCTCATCGAGACGCGCGACGGATGCGTCACCACTCCGGTTCAGCCGCAAGGGAGCGCCGGGCGGCGCAGAGGCTGGTGCGGCACCGTTGTATTCCGCCCGCGCGGCCGCCACGGCTGCGGACAACGCGCCTTCGCCTTCCAGGGTGCCCAGCATGATGAATGCCGCGCCGGTTGCGGTCGGCGTGCGAAAGACTGCGTACGGTCCCTTTTCGAAGCTGCCGCCGGCGCCGAGCAGTTCGCCCCCGCCCGCGGCGGCGACACCGGCGGGATTCGCTGCGGCGATCGCGAACGCCGCTCCCGCGTGGTGGCGTGCGGGAAAACTTTCAGCGACCGGGCGCAACGCAATCCAACCGTCCGGATGCACCGTGATTTCGCCCTCTGACTCGAACTCGTTGGAGCCGAGTGCAAGCTGATGGGTGACGAGCAGCTCCCGCGGCGCGCCGCGGACCACCTTCACATCGAGAAAGGAGGCCGGAAGCCGCGCGGAGCACCAGGCACTGATCTCGATCAATCCATCGGCCAGGCGATAGCACCAGCGCACCCGGCCGGGCTCGAGCGCAAAGGCGGTGGGCACTCCGAGCTGGAGCCAGCCATGCTTTTTCCTCAGGAAGATTCGCTGTCCGGTGGCGCGAGTGAGGCCCAGATGGTTGCGCACGACATTCAGCAGGCGCGCCAGACCCGGATTGCCGAGATAGGACTGGGCTCCGAAAATCCCGGCCGCGTAGCAGGTGAAGCCGAACTGATCCTGCTGCGGCCAGAGTCCGCCGCCGCTGCGCAGGACATGGCCATGCGGACGGGCTGCGGTTTTCTCTTTCTCGAGGGCAACGACATGGGTGTTGCCCCCATGAAAAAATGAGAGCAGCCGTCCGTCGGAAGCATGTTCCTCGTGCCGGCGCGGGCCGGGAAACCATGCCTCCCAGTCGGCGGCTGTTGGCGACTCGCCGTGCAGCCATCCCGCAGTGGTGAACACCGAGCCGTCGGATGCAGGCGACACGACTGCGTCGGTTCCGATCCAGGTTGCGGGCAGCAATTCATGCAGCCGCGCGAGGTCATCCGCGCCGGATGCGGTGGGATGGTCCTCAGTGTAGCGCACGACGAAGGCAACCTCGGCGGTTGCGCCGGCATCGAGTTCAACGGGCCGGGATTGGAGTCCAGCCAGCGCGAACTCGTATTGCAGGCGGCGCGAAGGCAGCGCCCGCGACCGAACCGCGGCCGGTTCACCCGTGAAGCGGTGATCGGCGCCGAAGAACTGGGTGCCGTCTGTGCAGAAGGCTGCCGCGCCGCCAGCGCAGGCACAGGCGAGCCAAGGGTGCCTGCCGCCAGCCATGGTCTGGTTCTGTCGGGCCAGCACGACGTGGCCCAGCCGGGTGTCCGTCAATGGCAGGAGATCGAGATACTGGGAGTTGTAGGCTTCGTTGTTCCGGACCGCATTCACGTCGGCCAGTCCGAGGTCCTGCGCGAACAAGGTGTCGACTCGCAGGGAGGCATCGCCGGTGTTGCGGACGCGGATCCGCCAGCCCCATGCCGTCAGATCGGGGTGCAGCGCGAATGTGACGGTGCAATCGAGAATCCCAACCGCGCCTGAGCGGCGCCAGGTGGCGGTTTTTCCGTCGAATCCGAAGGCCAGGTTGGGGCCGGCCAGGGGAGCCCAGCCGGATGGGTTGCCCGATGGATCCAGCGAGCGCACGAGCAGCCGGAAAAGTCCGTCTTCGGCCGGACCTGGCAGCAACTGGTTGATCAGGGTCTCGCGATGGCGCAGGGCAAAGAGCGCGCCGGAAGGCAGGAATTGCGCCTTCAAGCCGGCGGCGCCGGTCAGTTCGCGGAGGTTAAAGCCATCTGCGGAGCGCAACCGACAGGATTGAAATGGGAAGGTCGCGGTTGAACTGGCAGCCATGAAGGTGGGAGGCGATGAATCAAGCGATCGCTTCAATCCCCGTTTGAAGGGGCGCTGCGAGTCGCCTCGCGGCCAAGGTGCCGCGGATCGGTGGCGTAAGAGGTCGGGAGAATGAACAGGAAAGGTGGGTGGAAAAAACGCACCCCGGCGGGATCGGACCGACGGGGTGCGGCTGCGCGAGGCGAAGTCCGCCGCCTAGAAACTGAAGTTGGCGGAGATGGTGAATTTGCGCGGATTCAGGAACCTGTAGTTGCCGCCCTGGACGCCGTTTGTGCCATAGGTCTGGAAGCTCGTGAAGATCAACTTGTCCTCATCGAGGAGGTTGTCGACGTTGAGCTGAAACTTGGCATCGATTGCGTGGCCGAAGGTTGCGAACTTGGTCGAATAGGACACAAACGCCGAGGCAATCGTGTACGCAGGCGACTGGGTGCGCTTTCCGTTGGCATTTTCCCAAGGCTGGCCGTACTGCTTGCCCATGTGGGAGAAGCCGCCGCCCATCTCAAGGCCCTTGAATCCGCCTTCGCGGAAAGTGTAAGCGCCCCAGAGATTGTAGATTTCAGTCGGCAGCTTCGGGGTGATCGTGGTCACAGCGGTTGTATCCAGGCGCTTCTGGGCATCCGTGAGCATCGTGCGCAGCAGGATGGCGTCGGGGGTCGAGCCGTTGGCCACGACCTGCCAGTCGGGCAGGTGCTGGGCGAAATAGACCCGTCCATTGGGACCGTTGTTCTCTTTCTCGCCCTTGGGCTTCGAATAGTGGGCCTGCAGGCGGATGTTGGGTGTCGGGTTGGCGACGAGTTCGATTTCCACGCCGTGGTATTTCACGTCGTAGGTGTCAACGTAGCTCATTGCGGCCTTCAGGCTGCCGGGGCCGCCGGTTACGGTGCCGGCGGGGCCGATGTCCGTCTTGGTGCCGCCCGCCTTGAAGTACTGATCCCAAATGCCCTGGAAGCCGGGGCTGTCGCCGCCGATGACGTCAGTTGACTTGGTCTCATAGAAATTGACCGTGCCATAGTACTTGTGATCCTTGGTTGAGACACGCAGTCCGAGGTCGCGACCCTTGCCGAACGACGGTCCAAACACCGTGCCCGTCACGCTGGGGGCGAGACCGCCGGCCGCAGGCTGGAAGTTGCTCGACACGTTCGCAACGACGCCGAGCCATTCGGTGACGTAGCCCACGACGCCGGCGGTGTAGGTGTTGCCGGCATCGTCGGCGATCGTCGCCTTGTTGCCGGTTCCCCGGATGCCGATCTTGGTGTTCTTGTAGTCGTCGCGGCGCGCGCCGAGCGAGATGTTCACGCGGTCATCCCACAGGCGGCTTTGCGAGAACACGCCGCCATAGTTGATTTTCTGGGTGGAGTTGAAGTCATACCAGTTGAACGTATGCGCCTGGTAGGCGAAGTCCCCTCCCTCCGGAATGCCCCAGGATGCCTGCGGGTTGTCCCAGTAGATGCGGCCCCAGATCATCGATTGCTGCCAGACGGGACCATAGGCGGGGCGATAGAACAATTGATACTGGCGGGCATCATAGTCGGTGACCTGATGGCCAGCGGACACCGAGAAGGTCTGGCGCAGCGGCACATTCCATAGGGTGGAATCGAAGTGATAGGTGTACTGGCCGCGAATTTCGTCCACACGGTGATTTTGCGTCTGTTTGTCGAGGAACGAGTCGGAATATATCTTGCCGTAGTTGGGGTTGGGCCGGCCATCCGGGAGCTGGCGGTTGAGATCGTACGCCGCGCCCTGTCCCTGGCCGCCGCCTGCACCTTCAAAGTTCTTCGCTTTGGCGGTGTCGACATACTTGTATCCCTGCAGTTGAAACTCGCTGTGGTCGTTGAACCGGTGCTCGAAGCTTGCATTCATGGCGAGGGATTTCGCATCGAGGACGCTGTCCGGGGAAGCGATGGCAAATTCCCGCGACGGGGCGGCAGGCACGCTCCGGCCGCTCCGACCGTCGGTGAAGCTTTCCGGGCGCATGTAGGCGCCGCCGTAGAAATCGCCCGTGCCGGCGCTGCGCAGTCCGTGCGCCCAATTCATCATGCCCAACCCGGGCACATAGACCCGGTAATTGTCGACGCCACCCCAGGCGTCCATGTACTTTACGCCGGGAGCCCCGGCGGTTGCGACGGGGTTGCTGCCAGCCCCGGCCACGGTAGCGCCCCAGGTTGCGGCATTGGTCGTGCCGTTCCAGAGGGAAAGTCCGTCCGTGACCGCGGAGGCATAGACGTTTCGCTCCTGATCCCAGCCCTCCACGCCTACGCGGATCTGGGTGTTTTCAGAAATCTTGTAGGTCAGGCCCCAATCGAATGCCTTGCGCTTGTCAAAGTCGCCATCCCGCCAGCCGCGCTGGTCGGCCAGAAGGAGGTTGGCGCGCGTGGCGATCCTTCCCTGGAAGGCATTGACATCAAGGGTGCCGCGGTAGCCGCCCCAACTGGTGGTTTGAACGGTACCCTCGCTGAAGGTTTTGTCGTAGCGAGGGGTCTTCGTGTAGGTCGTGAGACTGCCGCCAATGTCGCCGATACCGAAGAGGATGGAGTTGGGACCGCTGTTGATTTCGATGCGTTCGACGTTGTAGGTGTCGATCACCATGAATGTCGGAAAGTAGTTTTTCGTGGGTGGATTGCCGCCTTGCACATGGCCATCGCCGCGAATGCTGATTGACCAGAAATTATGGGTATCCCCGGCGGTGCCACCTTCGTTGCCGCTGCGGAAGTTGGTTGGCACCACATTCAGCGACCATTTGAGCGCGCTCTGCAGGTCGGTGACGCCGGTGTCGGAGATGAACTCCTGGGTCAGGGCGGAAACCGCCGACGGTGTGATTCGCAGCGGAGTGTTCTGTCTCCCGCCAGCGAGCGAATCGACCGCGACGTAGCCGAAGTCCCGATCGGTGTTCACGGCGAAAGGGTTCATTTGGACTACGTCGTCCCTCGCTGATTCTGTCGAGGGGGACGGGGGGGTGGATTGGGCCGTCAGTGCGGCCGGCAGGCCGAACGCCAGTCCGAGGACCAGCGCGAGTTTGCTAGGCATGTGTGTTTTCATGTGGTGTCGGTTTCCATTTTTCCGAGTACGGGGAACAGGGGCGGGAATCTCTTCGGCGGATGGCACTTGCTCACGCGAGGGCCACGGAGATTGGGGGATCAGCTTTGCGGCAGGGTATTGGGTGTCGTTGCAGAGGAGGACTTGCGCATCGAATGATGACAACGTTTGCAGCGCAAGGAAAATTTCACTCAAAATTGAATTTCCTAGGCAAATGCGCGATCTCAGGCGCGGTTTGCCAGATGCGCTGCAAACGTTTGCTGCACTTGTTATCGCTCCGGATGCCTGATGGGCTTGGTCGAGTCCCGGATCATCATGGGAGCGGGCATATCGTCGACCGGAACGCTTGCAGGCAGGCCCTTGGTCGCGGCGGCCTCAACGATAAGGCCGACTGCGCGCTCGGCCATGTCCGACAGCGGCTGTCGCACGGTGGTCAGCGCCGGCTGGCAGGCGGTCGCCCAGATTCCATCGTCGAAGCCGACCACGGACAGATCGTCCGGACACTTGAGCCCGGACATGTGAGCGGCATTGATGGCACCGAACGCAATCTCGTCGTTGGCGCAGCAGACTGCTGTCGGACGGTCTTGTCCCCTCATGAATTGGGTGAGCCCGGCACGTCCGGTTTCGGCGCTGAAGGGGCCTTCGTAAATCCATTCCTGATGAGGCCGGGCACCCGCTTTCTCCAGGATTTCGAGGTATCCCTGCCTGCGCTCGTGGGCGTCACGGGAGCCGTGCGGCCCCAGGAGAAGCCCGATTTTGCTGTGCCCAAGCTGCAGCAGCAGGCTCGCCACCGAGCGTGCGCCGGCGACGTTGTCCACCCCGATGACCGGGACACCCAGATCGGAAATCCGGGCCGAGAGCGGGACCGACGATTTGACGAGCACGAATGGCTGGCGGTAGCCCTTGAGTTCGGCGACGTCGCGCGGGGTCAGCGGCTCCGCGAGGTAGATGAGGCCGGAGGAGTTCACTCCGAGGTGCTGCATGGCCTCCCGAAAGCTCGCGCCCGGTTTGCGATGGAGTGTTGAAATCTGCACGCCCCAGCCCCGCGCGGCGGCCGCGTGGAGGATGCCGGCGAGGAAGCGGCCGTAGAATTCGGAAAAGAAGATGTTCTCGTCGAGCGGGACAACCACGGTGAGGGTTGTCGTGATGCCCTTGCGCAGCATGCGCGCCCCGACGTTCAGCGAGAATTGCATGCGCTCCGCGAGGTCGAGGATCTCCCTTCGCCGTTCCTCGCTGACCAGGTGCGCCGTTTCCGGCCGCAACGCGCGCGACACCGTGGATGGCGAAACGCCGAGACTTGCGGCCATCTGCACGATGCCGTTCTTGTCTACCTTGGACTTGCGGGATCGGGACATGGCAGGTGTGTCAGCTTCAGCACGCGGCGGGCGTTTCCATAGAGAATCTTTCGCTCAGCAAGCTTGCTCGGAGCGAATCGTTTCACAGAGAGTATCTGTCGCGAACCGGAGCACGCCGGGCCCCGACCGACCGGATCGGAACAGTCGCTCCCATACAGCAGCTTGTCCTGGTGTCGCGCGAAAAAGGCACGCGCGTGATCCTCATCGCGGATGAAGGCTTGATAACCGGACCCGGCGGAGAGATCGGCATACATGTTGGGGTGCTCGGAGAGCAGGCGATCGGTCAGGCCGCCCGGTTTGACGGAGCCCTTGGGATAGAGCACCGATTCGTCATAATCCTTCGAGATGTTTCCCCAGAACGTCTGCGCATGCCCGATGAAATCGACCGTGGGAAACTTTTCCAGGATGCGAGGGAAGCGCTCGAGATGATGGTTGTAGGTTCCCTGCTGGAAATGAAGGAGGACGGGGACACCGAATTCCCGTGCGAGAGCGGCGACGCGCTCGATGGAGGCGGAGTCGCAGTCGACATCAAACTTCTGCTCGCCAATGCCGATTGCGCCGGCCTCCAGTTGACGCCGCATGACCTCGATGGCGTCGGGCTGGTCGCTCACCTCATTGGCGAACCAGCGGAAGCGGTCGGGATACTGTTCGGCCAGCGCTTTCGTCTCTGGATAGGGATTCACACCCGCGGCAAGTCCGAAGCGTGAACCCGCGGGAAGCAGGATGGTGAACGAGATCCCCATTGCGGCTTGATGGGCGAGCAACTGCTTCGCGGTGCGGCCGCTGTAGGGCACGTGCTGATGGATGTCGATGATGGGCTCCGCGTCCGGCGATGCGGCCCTCGCGACTGCGGCGGCACCGAGCATCGAGGCGGTCATCGTCATGAATTCGCGGCGGGTGAACTCGGAAATTGGCATGAAGCTGAAGGAATCAGTGTGAATGAGAATCTGCCTGGAGAGGGGATGTCAGCGCTTTTCTGATTCCTGTTTGTCGCGGCCGAGTATCGGCCCTCGCTCGCGCCGCTCCTCCTCCTCCTGACGTCGAAGCCTGGCGGCGAGGATATCCGCGCGACCGAGGTAGCCGACAAGCCGCGACGGATGATCGCGGTCAACAACCGGCAGCCGCCCGATTCCCCGCTTGAGCATGAGGCCGATGGCATCCTGCAGGGTGACGTCCGCGTGCGTTACGGCGAGGTCCCTGCTGCTTGCTTCGAGCACTGTCGTTCGGGCGGCGGCGCCGGTCTGGATGACCTTCATTAGATCGCTGCGCGTGATGATGCCGACCAGAGATCCACCCGCGTCCACGATGAGGGTTCCCTGGCGTGTGGCGACGGCGGGATCGCCGCGGGCAATGCGATCGGCGAGGGTGGCGACGGTGGTGTCGGCGGACACAAGGGGCGGCTTTCGGTCCATGACGTCGCGCACACGCATGAGCTCGAAGACGTCCACACTGTACTCGCGGGCGATGTGCTGGCCGCGGCGCGCAAGTTTTTCCGTCAGGATGGAGCGCCGGAGAAGGAGAACGGTCACGCAGAGTGCGGCGACGCTGCCGATCATGAGGGCTGGCAGGGCGTTGAGATCGTGTGTCAGCTCGAGGATGAAAATCATGCCGGTGAGCGGCGAACGCATGGTGCCGCCCATGATCGCGGCCATGCCGACCATGCTCCACAGTCCGGGATCGCCGATGCCGGTCAGCAGGCCGATCATCGCGCCGAGTGCGCCACCCATCATGAGAAGCGGGGCCAGAACTCCGCCGGAAGTGCCGGAGCCCAGGGCTATCGCCCACACGAGGCTCTTGGCGACGAGCAGACTGACGAGGGCCCCCATCAGCACGTTGCCGCGCATCAGGCCGTGGATGGTTTCATAGCCCACGCCGAGCACCCGGGGATCGATCAGTCCGCCCAGTCCGATGGCCAGTCCGCCGAGTGGGTTTGATTCGGTACCGGCGTCGCTCAGACTCCGGCCAGGGCCTTGGAATAGCCGACGGTCGTGCGGGGGTGGCCGGATGGCGATGGGCCTGACGCAATGAGTTTGTCCGCTGTGTGCAGCGCGGCGGCGACCACCTGGTCCATGTTCAGGTACCGGTACTGCGCGAGGCGCCCGATGAACGTGACGTTCGTCTGGCGTTCGGCGAGTTCGCGGTACTTCTCGATGAGGAGCTGGCTCTCGGGGCCGGGCACGGGGTAGTACGGATCGTTGCATCCGAAGCGATATTCCTCGGAGAATTCGCGGACGATGTTGGTGAAGCGGCTCGCCTGCCCGGTGATGTGCTTGAGTTCAACCGTGCGCGTGAAGGGCTCCGGGCCCGGATAGTTCACTTGAAGCGCGGGCTGCAGCAGGCCGTGGGGCGTGTGGTCCGCGGCCTGCTCCTCCAGGTTGAAGCGCACCGTGCGATAGGGAAGGTGGCCGTGGCGGTGATCGAAGTACTCGTCGATGGGCCCGGTGTAGATCAGGTGCCGGTAGGTCAGCCGCGGCAGGATTTCGCGGTAGTCGGTGTTGAGTCGAAGCGCAGCCCGCGACTGATCGAACAGCGACTCAAACATGGGGTGGTAACCGCGGCTGGGCAGCGCCTGGAATTCGTCGGTGAAGTAGCGCTCGTCGACGGTGCTGCGCCAGGGAATGCGGCGGCATACGGACGGGTCGAGATCCTCCGCGGGCCGCCCCCACTGCTTGGCTGTGTAGCCCCGGAAAAAAAGCTCGTACAGTTCCTCGCCCACCGAGGCTAGGATCGCCTCGCGGGAGTTTGCGGGACTGGCGATCGGCAGGGCGCGCTCCGCGAGATACGCCTTGAACTGCTCCTCCGTGGCCCGCGGGTTTCCGCAGAGCTGGCGGTAGGTGTTCAGGTTGACGGGGAAGCTCCAGTAGCGCTCGCGGGTATAAACCTGGACGCGGTACTGCACCTCGCGCCATTCCGTAAACCGGCCCAGGTAGTCGCGCACATGCGGGGCGTTGGTGCGGAAATAGTGGGGACCGTACACATGGTAGAGCAGCCCGTTGCGGTCGGTGCGATCATGGCAGTTGCCGCCGATGTGATCGCGTTTTTCGATGACAAGGCAGCGATGACCCGCGGCGCCGAGACGCTCGGCGAGGACGAGGCCTGAGAATCCGGCTCCGACTATGACGTAATCATAGGATTCGGACATCGATCAAAGTGTATCCAGATCCTGGAACAATTTGCGAGCCTTGCGGGCGAAGCCCCAGTAGCGAACCGAGGCGTGCCCGCCGACGCGGTCGCGAAAATGAATCGGGACCTCGATGTAGCCCTTGGGCTCGAGGAGCAGCGCGACGGCGATGTTGGCGAGATCGAAATTCGAGGGCACCTGCTGCGCGGCCTCCGCCGCGACGTGCGTGTGGTAGAGACGGTAGGGCACGTTGGTGTCGTTCAGCCGGGTCCGCTGCTTCAACTTGAGAGACCAGCGAAGGATTGTCGTGACGATCCTGCGGCCGAATCCGTCGTCGCGCCGGACGCGGCGTCCGTACACCGCAGGCGCATCCTTGCGGCGCTCCCAGATGGAGCGGAAGGCGGAGGGGTCGCATTGTCCGTCGGAATCGATCTGAAAAACATATTCGGCGCCGATACTGGCCGCCTCCTGATAACCCACCAGGCAGCTCTGGCCGTGACCGCGGTTCTCCTGGTTGTGGATGCGCAGGTCCGGCCAGTTGAGGGCCATGAGGGCGTCGAGCGTGCCGTCCCTCGATCCGTCGTTGATCACCAGCAGGAGGTAGCGCGGGGCGGTGCGCGCGAGTTCCTTTCTCCATTCCGCGAGCACGTCGACGATGACGGATTCCTCGTTGTAAACCGGAATCACCACCACGACGTCTGGAGGAGAGTCAGACACGTCAGTCCTTGCCTTTGAGTACGACGGTTTGAAATCACGCCTGGGAAACGCCGGCAGAGGCATGGCGCGATATTTGAATGTTAGGCGTGAGTGTGACACGGGACAGGTGCGGTGGCGCGCAGGAAATGCTGATCGAGGAAAAACTGGTCCCCGATATTATCGGGACACAACCGCAAAGCCTTAAGGCACGCTTTTTAGCAAAATCTTCGACTTTCTTCGCGCCGTGCTTTCCTATGATCGACTCAGTCCATGAAAAATTTCTATCTGACGACCGCCATCGACTACGTGAACGGATCGCCCCATCTCGGCCATGCCTATGAGAAGGTGCTTTCCGACGTCATCGCCCGATTCCGTCGTCTCATGGGCGACGAGGTATGGTTTCTGACGGGCACCGATGAGCACGGTCAGAAAGTGCAGCAAACGGCGCGTAAACAAGGACTTGAACCACAGGAATTCGTTGACCGAGTCAGCGCGGAATTTGTGGCCCTGTGTGCGAAGCTCAATATCTCGAATGACGACTTCATTCGTACGACCGAACCGCGGCACAAGAAGGTGGTCGCGGAGATATTGCAGAGGCTCTTCGACAAGGGGGAGATCTACAAGGGCGAGTACAAGGGGTTCTATTCCACGCGCCAGGAGCAGTTCCTGCAGGACAAGGACCGCAATGCCGACGGGTCGTGGCCGGAGATCTTTGGTGAAGTCACCGAAATCACGGAATGGAACTATTTCTTCAAACTCCGGCTGTATCAGGACTGGCTGGTGGAGTTCATTCAAAAGAACGAGGATTTCATATTTCCCAAATATCGGGCGAAGCAGGTTCTGGAATTCCTGAAGGAGCCGCTGAATGACCTGTGCATTTCCCGGCCGCGCGAGCGCCTGGAGTGGGGGATTCCGCTTCCGTTTGATGCGGACTACGTCACCTACGTCTGGTTTGACGCGCTGCTGAACTACTATTCGGCCGTTGCCGACAAGCCGGGTGTCTGGCCGGCGAGTGTGCATGTGATCGGCAAGGACATCCTTGTTCCGCCGCATGCCGTGTACTGGCCGATCATGCTCCACGCGGCGGGGCTGCCGCTGCCGAAGTCGATCCTGGCGCACGGGTGGTGGTCGATCAACGGCTCCAAAATGTCAAAGAGCACGGGCAATTTTGTCGATGCCGCGGAATATGCCGACAAGTTCGGGGTCGATGCGCTTCGCTATTTCCTGATTCGCGAGATGAGCGTCGGTCAGGACAGCGATTTTTCCCACGGACAGTTCCTGATCCGCTACACGTCGGAGCTCGCGAACAACCTTGGGAATCTGGTCAATCGCACGCTGAACATGACCAATCGTTTCGCGGCTGGAAAACTCCCGGCCGCAGAGGTTCAGGACGCTCCCGAGGCCGACCTGAAGGCCCTGTGGGGGAGGACCCGCGACGAGATGATCACGCTGCATGAAGGCTACCAGTTTCATGTCGCGCTCGAACGCATCCTTGCGTTTGTCACCGCCACCAATGCCTACATCGAGCTGCGTGCGCCCTGGAAACTCGGCAAGTCCTCCGAGCCCCGAGACCAGGCCCTGCTGCGGACCTCGCTGGCAACCATGGCCGAGGCGCTGCGCCTGGCGGCGGCGGCGCTGGCGGCCGTGATGCCGACGACAACGCGGAAGATCAACGAGGTGCTGGCCCATGCCCCCGCGGCGAACTGGCTTGATGAACTCGCGTGGGGAGAACGGCTGACTGGAAACGCGGTTGCTGCATCCGCGATCCTGTTTCCCCGTCCGCAGGAGTCCAAGGCCGGATCGAAATAGCGGCGAGGCATTCCGGCTCATCGACGCGTGACGATCCTGCCGCTCAATCCAACGGAAAACGCCACACCGGAGGCGCTGAGGGCGTTCATCTCGCGGTGCCAGGATGCGGCGCGGAGCCGGGGGCGCGCGCAGCTTGTCAGCATCACGGTGACGGTGGACGCGCTGGATCCTCTTGCGGTGCTGGAGTCGATCTACGAGCCGGGTGAACTGCATTTCTATGCGGAGAATCCCCGGATGGGGGCGGCGATCGCCGGTGCGGAGGCGGTCGTCTCGCGGGAATCCTCAGGGGCGGATCGATTTGCCGACATTCAGGCGTTCATTGACGAGACCCTGGAGCATGCGGTCGCGGTGGGCGATGTTGCGGCGCCGTTTGGCGGCCCGCACTGCTTCGCGGCATTCGCCTTCCACGACACGGTATCGCCGGACGAACCGTTTCCCGCTGCGCGGGTTTTTGTTCCGCGCTGGCAGGTGGCCCGTGCGGGTGATGTCACGACGGCCGTCGCCAATCTGGTTGTCTCAGCCGAGAGCGATCCGGCGGCCCTTGCCGAGCGCGTGTGGAGGGCGCACAGAAAATTCGCCGCGTTTGACTATCCCCTTGCCCCCCTGCGGGTGGGCCCGGCGCCGGAGGCGCCCGTTCAGCGGATCTCAACCCGCGAGGTCGGCGACTATCGTGAAGCTGTCAGGAGGGGGCTGGAACTGATCGAGGCGGGCGAGGTGCGAAAGATCGTGCTGGCGCGCGCGAAGGAGATCGTCACTGAAAACCGGATACATCCGCTGCGGCTTCTCAACGAGCTCCGTCAGCGCTTCCCCGAGTGTCATGCGTTCTCGGTCGGGGATGGATCCGGACGCAGCTTCATCGGCGCGAGCCCGGAGCGGCTGGTGAGGGTGAGCCGGGGCGTGCTGGAGACGGAGGCTCTGGCCGGTTCGATCCGCCGGGGAGGGAGCGCGAGCGAGGATGCGGCGCTGGCGGCGGCTTTGCTTCGCAGCGAAAAGGATCTGCGCGAGCATGCGCTCGTTTTCGACTCGATCGCGAGGCGGCTTGCGCCGCTGGGGGTGGCCCTTGAAAAAGGCGTGCGGCCGGGCCTGCGGAGACTGGCGAATGTCCAGCACCTGTGCACGCCGGTGCGGGTTGACCTGCCTTCCGGCGCACGGCTGCTGGACGTCGTGGCCGCATTGCATCCGACACCGGCCGTGGGAGGCACGCCGCGCGATCGCGCGGTGGCGCGGATCGCGGAGATCGAGCCGACCCCCCGGGGCCTTTATGCGGGGGCGCTCGGGTGGGTGAATGCGCGCGGCGGAGGCGAGTTTCTTGTTGGAATCCGCAGTGCGCTGGTTGACGGCGTGACAGCCCGGGTGTACGCGGGGGCCGGCATTGTGGCGGGATCCGAGCCGGATCAGGAGTTTGCGGAAACGGAACTGAAGTTCCGCGCGATTGAGGCCGTGTTGAAGGAGGGCGCGCCGTCGGGCTGAGGAAAGTCGCGGCGACAAGAACGCCCGTGCGTCGGATGCACGGGCGCGTGGAATTGCCGGAGATGGTGGAGTCAGGCCGGCTACTTGAGTTTCGCCAGCTTGGAGAAGTCGATCGCGCTCGCGAACGAGACGAGATCCTCGCGGCTCAGCTGGCTGCCTTCGATGGTGACGAGGTAGCGGCCGTCGACGACGGCCTTGATGTCGCCGCCCTTGTCGCCGCTCTTGTAGCTCACCGCCGTCCGCTGCCCCTTGATCGTCTCCAGTTTCGCCCCCGAACTGGCGATCAGGGCGGGATTGGAGAACATCATGGTCATGGTCTGGAGAAGCGGCGAATCGGACTGGATCTGAATGGTGACGTGAGAGTCGCCCTTGTTGTAGCTTCGTTTGGCGGAAACCATGCCGCCCATGAACGCACCGGAGGTTGCATCGGACTCGGCCTCTTCAGCCGTCCATCCGGAAGGCGCACTGGGAAGCAGTTCCGCGACAACGGCGCCCTTCTTCTGGCGGATGAGCTGGCCTGCGTAGTCGATTGCCTGAAGCGCCTCCGTGTAGTTGGAGGACTCATACGCACTTATGCCTGTCTTGAGATTGTCGACAACCTCATCGGCCCGGACCGGCGCGACGAAAAACGAGGCGGCAAGAAGGAATGGAGTCAGTGGGATTGTTTTCATGGGAGGATAAGTCCGCGGATGCTGCCCGCGGAAAATCTGAAAGCAATCCCGGACTGGCCATGCGGGACAATGGACGGCGGATGGTCTGTCGCTTGCAGGAGGCGCTCTCTCCTGATGCGGATGCAGAAGGCGATCCTGACGGGAAGCGGGCCGGGTTGAGCGGCAGTCGTCGCCGCGACTATTTGCCGATCTCTCGAATCCTCAGGTTGCGGAAGCGGACGTGAAAGGGACCGATGTCGGACCGGATGCGGTGCACCTGGAGGCCGATGAAACCGCTGGCGTCCTCGCTGTCATGAAAATCCGCGCAGGCGATGCCGTTCACCCATGAACGGATGTGGTCGCCCCTGGCGACGATGCGGTAGTGGTTCCATTCGCCAGCCTTGAACGCGGCTGCGGTTCCGGGCTTTTTTGAAAGATCGTCGTGCCACTTGGTCCAGCGCGCCTCGTCCCAGAAGTTTCCGGACGTGCCCTTTTCGTTGGCCGCTATTTCGCACTGGTAGCCGTAGACCTCCCCCCGAACGCGGATGCGGCTCCCGCCGGATGGCTGGGGCGTGTCCTTCGTGAAGATGTGACTGCGAATCTGCACCCCGGAGTTGAGCTCGTCATCGACCTTGACGTCGAACTCCAGCTCGAAGTCGGCGTAGTCGCGCCGCGTGCAGAGGAAGGTGTTGATGGTCCCCTTGCTTCCGGTCGTGCCGACAATAGTTCCGTTCTCCACCTTGAAGGTTGCATTGCCACCGTGCACGACCCAGTTGTCCAGGGATTTCCCATCGAAGAGGGAGACCCAGTCCGCGGCGGGCAGCGAGGTGACCGTGGCGATGGCGAGTGAGATGATGGAGAGGAGGGGTGCAGGGCGCATGGGTGAAATCGGATTCCTGTTGAGAGGCGAAGTCTAGCCATTCTGTTCCTAAAAGTCTTCCGTCCGGGTGGAAATTGAGGACACGCAGGCGGAACGCCGTGGGCGGCTCCGCACACATTCCATGGTTGCAACATGCTTTTCCGCGCCGCCTCAATACGCGCCGGTTTCGGTGCGCTACGCTTCGCAGATCCATGCGTGGCCACGGGTGGCCGCAAACAATCGAGGAATTACCCATGAGACTGACTGCTGAGATTCGCTGTGTGGCGTCCTGCCTCCTGATCTGCCTGACGGCGGGTCCGGTGACAAACGGGCTGGCCGCCGATCAGACCGTTGCGGTCGGGGTTGCGAAGATTGACATCACGCCGCAGGAGCCGATCCGCCTCGCGGGCTATGCGAAGCGCCGCGGCGTGAACTGGAAAGTGGAAAAGCCACTTCAGGCGAGGGCGCTCGCCCTGGGGGATGGGCCCGACACGGCGCTGATCGTCACCGTCGAACTCGTTGGCATCACTGCAAAAATCAGCGACGAACTCGCATCGGCTCTCGCTCGCAGCCATGGGCTGCCGCGCGATCGGATCGCGGTGTGCGCGATACACACGCACAGCGGCCCGGTCATTGAAGGGCTGCTGGACGGTTCGCGCAAGGGCGCCTCCGATGCGGAGTGGAAGGCGATTGTGCGCTACGCCACCTGGCTGCAGGGTCGCCTTCAGGAGGTGGCGGAGGCGGCGCTGCGTGACAGAAAGCCCGCACATCTGTCCTGGGCCGAGGGATATGCCGGCTTTGCCGTCAATCGCCGCGAATTGGAGCATGGAAAATGGAAGGGATTCGGGATGGTGCCCAATGGCCCGGCTGATCGCAGCCTGCCGGTCATGGTGGCGGTCGGGGACGATGGCGGGAAGCGCGCGGTCTTCACGAGTTACGCCTGCCATTGCACCACCAATGGTGGCGACATGATCGTGCATTCCGACTGGGCCGGCGAGGCGGCCTCGCAGATAGAGGCGGCCTTTCCCGGCGCGATCGCGCTCGTGGCATTGGGATGCGCCGGAGATGCGCGTCCGTATCCAGGAGGATCGACTGCGGAAGCGAAGGCGCGCGGGCGGGAAATCGCGGCGGAGGTCGGGCACCTTGCGAATTCCGACATGCGGCCGCTGACTGGAGTGACGGCCGCAACCTACCGCGTGATCAGCCTGCCGCTCGATGCACCGGACAAGCGGGGCGTGATCGAAGAGGTGCCGCTGCCGGTGCAGACTTGGAGATTCGGCGATGATCTCAGCATGATTTTTCTCGGGGGCGAGATGGTGGCCGACTATTCCCTCCGACTGAAGCGCGAACTGGATGCCGGCCGGGTGTGGATCAATGCCTACAGCAACGCGGTGCCGTGTTATGTCGCATCCCGGCGTCTGTATTCAGAAGGCGGATACGAGGTCGATGGCAACATGCCCAAGTACGGCTGGCCGTGCCGGCTTGCCATCGGCACGGAGGATCGGGTGGTCTCGGAGGTTCTTTCGCAGGTTGACCGGAGCTTCCATTCAAAGGCGCGGCGATGAAAACCGGACGGATCGCGACACTGGTCATTGCGGCGGGATGTCTTGCTTCAGCAGGCTGGGCGCAGCCGCTTGCACCGCCGAAGGAGAGGGTGGTGTTTCCGGATGCGCTGCGGCCGGAGGAGTCGCTCGCGGCCATCCGCGTCCCCGACGATCTCGTGGTCGAGCTGGTTGCCGCGGAGCCCGCCGTGCAGGATCCGATTGACCTGGCCTGGGGTGCAGACGGGCGCCTCTGGGTGGTTGAGATGGGTGATTATCCGCTGGGCGCCGATGGAAAGGGGGGGGCCGGCGGACGCATCCGTGTGCTCGAATCGACGCGGCACGACGGCCACTTTGACCAATCGACGCTGTTCGCGGAAGGCCTGCGCTTCCCGACCGCGGTGATGCCCTGGCGGGACGGCGTGCTGGTGATCGCGGCTCCCGAACTGCTGCTTTTGCGCGACACCGATGGCGATGGGCGGGCCGACGACCGCCGGGTGCTGTTCACGGGACTGGGCGTGGGGAATCAGCAGCACCAGGCGAACGGCCTGCAGTGGGGACTCGATGGCTGGGTCTATCTCGCGAATGGCGGCACTCGCGGGACAATCACTTCAAAACAAACAGGGGTTGCCATCGACATGACGCGCGATGTGCGCATACGGCCGGATGATGGCGGGGCCGAACCGCTGACGGGACGTTCCCAGTTTGGGCGAAACAGGGACGATTGGGGTAACTGGTTCGGGTGCAACAATGCGAATCCGGTGTGGCACTACGCGCTTGAGGACCGGTATCTGCGCCGCAACCCCAGCCTGGTGCCGCCGAATCCCATTGTGACCGTTCCGGAGATTCCCGGTGCCGCGCCCGTCTATCCGCGCAGTCGCACGCTGGCGCGGTTCAACAGCCCGGGACACTACAATGCCTTCACCTCCGCCTGCAGCGTGATGGTGCTGCGGGATGACGCGCTTGGAGACGCATATTCCGGGAACGTCTTTGTGTGCGAGCCGGTTCACAACCTCGTGCATCGGGAAATCCTTTCGTCTCACGGGGCGACGTTTCGCAGTCACCGGGTGCCTGGTGAGGAAAAGTCCGAGTTTCTTGCCTCGACGGACAACTGGTCGCGTTTCACGAGCGCGCGCGCGGGTCCCGATGGAGCGTTGTACATCCCGGACATGTACCGGAAATACATCGAGCATCCGCAGTACATCCCGGCCGCCTGGCTCGCCCTGCTGGGTGATCTGAGGCAGGGTTCGCAGCTGGGGCGAATCTATCGCGTGCGGCGGCGGGGTGCGGCGCTTCGCGCGGTGCCGCGCCTGGACCAGGCCGGCCCGTCGGAACTGGCCCGGGCGCTGACCAGTCCGAGCGGGGTCCTGCGGGACCTCGCGCAGCAGCAATGGGCCTGGCGCGGATCGGCGTGGCCGACGGAGGATCTGGAACGCCTGCTTGATCATCCGCAGCCGGCAACGCGTGTGCAGGTCCTGTGCACGCTCGATCTCGCCGGAAAACTCACGGTTGCGCAGGTGCGTCGTGCGCTCGGGGATGCGCATCCCGGAGTGAGGCGCGAGGCGATCCGCCTGGCGGAACGTTTTGCGGGAGATTCATCCCTGGTGGAGCCACTGATTCACCTGGCCGGGGACCCTGATCCGTTTGTCCGGCAGCAACTGGGCTATTCACTCGGCTATTGGCGGGGATCCGGACCAGGCGGCGCCCTGCTGCGGCTTCTGAGCGCGCAAGAGGATGTTTTTGTGAAGGCTGCGGCGATGTGCTCGGCACCCGCGCATCTGCGCGAAATTCTCACGGGACTCCCGCCCGCACAGCCGGTGGAGCCGGCGTTGATTGACCTGGCGGCCGCTGGTGACGCCGAAGTCGCCGATCGCATGTGCGCAATCATCACCGCCAGCCGCGAGCCGGCGTTTCCTGAGGAGCAGTTTCAGTCGCTCGCACGTTTTCTCGATGTGAGGTCGAAGAAGACGAGGAGTGATTCGTCGCTGGCCAGCCCTGCGGTGCTTGAGGTTATTGATGCGGCAGGAAAGGTGGCCGGCGACCCTGGCGCGAATGCGTCGCGCAGAAGCGCGGCGACGCGACTGCTCGGGCGAGTGCCTTCGCGACGGACTTCGGATGTCGCCCTACTGGCGGGTCTGCTTTCCGAGGTGCAGACGCCGCTCGATGTGCAGATTGCGGCGGTCAACCGCATGGCACAGTTGCCCGGCGCAGGTGTGGCGCACCTGCTTCTAAAAACCTGGGCCGAGTGCAGCCCGAGGGTTCAGGAGGTCATTTTCGACAGCCTGATCAACCGCCCGGATTGGACACCGTTGCTGCTCGATGGCTTGGAGAAGGATTCGTCGATGCTTCAGCGCCTGACGGTCGGGCAGCGGTCGCTGCTGACCGGGCATGTGGACGCTTCGATGGCGGAGCGGGCTCGGCGGGTGTTGAACGCAAGCACGAACCGCGACCGGCAGCATGTGATCGACGCCTACCTCCATGCAATGGCCGCTCTCAAGGGTGACTCCGCGCACGGCCGGGAAGTCTTCACGCACGTCTGTGCCGCCTGTCACAAACTGGGTTCTGTCGGCGGAGGGGAGATAGGTCCGGACCTGGCGAGCCTGGCGGATCGGAGCGCACCCTACGTTGTCACGCATGTGCTCGACCCGAATCGTGTTGTCGAGGGACGCTACCAGCTTCACACGATTGAAATGACGGATGGCCGCACGCTAGCCGGCATGCTGGCGGGTGAGGCGGGCAACAGCGTCACGCTGGCCGGACTGGATGGTTCCACCCAGACGCTTATGCGCAGCGACATCCGAACCATGACCGCGACCGATCGTTCGCTCATGCCGGAAGGTCTGGAGACCGCCTTAAGCGCACAGGACATGACGGATCTTGCAAGCTTTCTGGAGGCGATGGGTGAGCATGAACCGCCGCGCAGGCGCCGCGGCAAAGCGCATCGAGATTCCACTGTCGGCAACTGAATTTCCACAGGCAAGCGCGACAACAGATCCGGGCTTGTGATAACGTAGCGGAGTGACCCCATCGCGCATGTCCCGAATCTTCGTCGTGATGCTTGCCGCATTGTCGGCAGGCCTGGTGCTGACTGCCGCGCAGAATTCAGCACCGAACATTGTGCTCATACTGGCTGACGACCTTGGCTGGGCCGATCTCAGCTGCCAGGGCGCCGACGTCATCGAGACACCGAACATCGATCGACTCGCGCGCGAAGGAGTGCGCTTCAATCAGGCGTATGCGATGTCGGTTTGTTCGCCCAGCCGGGCGATGCTCCTCACTGGCCGCCACGCGGTGCGGGTCGGCATCACGGTCTGGATCGAAAGGGCGCTGAACCGGCCTGCGAATGCGGGACCGTTCGATGCGCCATCGCGCCATGATCTCGACCTCTCGGAAGTCACGCTTGCGGAGCGGCTGCATGATGCCGGCTACCTCACCGCGATCGTGGGCAAGTGGCATCTCGGGGATGGATCACACGCGCCTGAAACGCAGGGATTCGACATCAATATCGGCGGCACCCACTGGGGCGCGCCGCCGACCTATTGGTGGCCCTATCGAGGCATGATGGAATCACGTTCGCCCACCGGTGAATTGAGGAGGACAGAATTTCGCTATGTTCCCGACCTCGGATTTGGCAAACCCGGCGAATACCTGACCGATCGCCTCACGGACGAGGCCATGCGTGTGATGGATCGCGCGGCGGGGCAGCCTTTTTTTGTCTACCTTGCCCACTATGGGGTGCACATCCCCCTTGAAGCCAAGGCTCCCGACATCGAGCGCGCTGCATCGAGAATTCGCCCCGGGTCGCATCACCAGAACGCAACCTATGCCGCGATGGTCAGGAATCTGGACGACAATGTCGGGCGGGTCCTCGAGCATCTTCGGCAGCGCGGATTGGACAGGAACACCGTGGTGATTTTTTCAAGTGACAATGGCGGCTACATTGGAAAACCCCGTGGCGAGAGGGCTGCGACGACGAGCAACGCCCCATTGCGCTCCGGAAAGGGCGCGCTCTATGAGGGTGGCATACGCGTGCCATTGATCATCCGCTGGCCTGGGATATCCAAGGCGGGCGGAGTGTGTCAGGAGCCGGTATGGCTCGCGGACCTTTTTCCAACCCTGGCGGGCAGGGAGGCGTCCGCCACCGCTGTGGATGGCATTGATCTTCATCCTTTGATGAGGGACCCGACCGGTCATTTGCCGCGCGAGGCGCTTTACTTCCATTATCCGCACACCTATCAAACCACGCGTCCCGTGAGCGCGATTCGCATGGGCGACTGGAAACTGCTGGAATACCTTGAAGACGGGCACATCGAGCTCTACAATCTGGCGAATGATCCTTCCGAACAGGTCGATCTCGCGGCACGGGAAACCTCAAGGGTTGACCAGTTGCGGGCTCGTCTGGCGCAATGGCGTGTCGAAGCGGGCGCCTGGATGCCCGAATCGAAACGCGAATCCACGGCCAGACCATAGAACTGAATCTTTAACCCAGCCTCCACAAACCACATGAACCAGCCCTCCTCCCGTCGTGATTTCCTGAAGCACGGAGCCGTGCTTGCCGCCGGCGCATCCCTTTTCAACGTGGCGCATGCCGCGCCGAAAGGAGGGTCACTGAAGGTGGCGCTCATAGGATGCGGCGGTCGCGGCGCGGGTTCAGGTGGTGGCGGGGCGCTCAGGAATTTCATCGACGCGGCGAAGCTGCTGGGGCGCGAGGTCGACATTGTCGCCGTCGCCGACTGTTTTGAGCACAAGGCCCGCCGGGTGGCCGAGAGCCACAAGCTGCCGGAGAGCCGGGTGCTCTCGGGATTCAGCTCCTACAAGCGGGTGATGGAGTCGGATGCCGAGTATGTGCTGCTCGCGACACCGCCGGTCTTCCGCCCGCTGCATCTGGCCGCGGCGGTTGCCGCGGGCAAGCATGTCTTCTTTGAGAAACCCGTCGCCGTCGATCCCGTCGGCGTGCGCAAGGTCATTGAGATCGGCGAAGCCGCCCGCGCGAAGGGACTGTGCCTCGTGGCCGGCACGCAGCGACGGCACGACATCGCCTACCTGACAAACAAGGCGCAGATCGAAGCCGGCGCCATCGGGACCATTCTTGGCGGCACGGTTTCCTGGGACGGCAAGGTGCCCTGGATTGTGCACCGGAAGCCCGGTCTTCTGAACCGCGAGTACCTCGTGGAGAACTGGCTCAACTTCACCGAGCTCTCCGGCGACCACATCTGCGAGCAGCATGTTCACAATGTCGACGTGGCCAACTGGTTCATCGGGCGCGTGCCCGTGGCGGCGCTTGGCTATGGAGGCCGGCTGAGGCGGGAGACGGGCAACCAGTACGATTTTTTCAGCGTCGATTTCGACTACGGCGACGGTGTGCACATTCACAGCCAGTGCCGGCAGATTTCCGGCTGCTACAACCGGGTGGGGGAGTTCTTCCGAGGAACGGAGGGGCAGGTCTTCGGCGGGGGAAAACTCTCGGGGCGGGAAGTCAAGGTGCCTGCGGTCGAGGTTCTCAGTGAGAACGCGCTGGTGCAGGAACACGTGGACCTCATCAAGGGCGTGCTGGACGGAAAGCCTGAGAATCGCGCCCGTGAGGTCGCCGAAGCCACGATGACGGCGATCCTGGGCCGCATATCCGCCTACACCGGAAAGATGGTGCGGTGGCGTGAGCTCATGGACGAGCCGGCCTCGCCTTTCTACAACCTTTCGCTCGCGCCGAGGCCGGAGGACTTTGAGGGAGGCGACGATGTCGGCATGCCCGCCGACCATGCCGCCCTGCCTGGCGACGGTGCTCCCTTCAACGTGCGCAAGACCTGATGCGCGAAGACTCATGACTGCAATCTCCCGTTCGCGATTCGGATGGCTGGCGATCGTGCTGGCGCTTGTCATGGGGGGCCGCTGCGAATTGGCAGCCGCTCCGGCGGCTCCACCGGAGCGGCCGAACATCCTCTTCATCATCTTCGACGACTGGGGTGGCGCGGGGCAGTCGACGGGTTACTCGAATCCGTGGATCCGCACTCCCGGCTTCGACCGCGTGGCGCGCGAAGGCGTGCGTTTCGACAATGCCTTCACCTCGAATCCCAAGTGCAGTCCTTGTCGCGCAAGCATTCTCACAGGGCGGAACACCTGGCAGTTGAAAGAGGCGGTTTCGCACAACGGCTATTTTCCCGCCGGTTTCGTCGTGTTTCCGGACCTGCTCGAACGGTCGGGCTATTTCATCGGGCTGACGGGCAAGGGATGGGGACCGGGCGACTTTGAAACCCTCGCGGGCTTCAAGCGGAATCCGGCTGGGCCATCGTTTGACACACGCACGCACAAGCCTCCCAACAAGGGAATCAATGCCAATGACTATGCAGGCAATTTCGAGGACTTCCTCTCAAAGCGTCCGAAGGACAAGCCCTTCTTTTTCTGGATGGGATTCCGTGAGCCCCATCGTCCCTACGAGCCGGGATCGGGCCGAAAGTTCGGCATCCATCCCGAGGATGTCAGGGTGCCTGCCTATCTTCCCGACACACCCGTCGTGCGCGAGGACCTGGCCGATTATGCGCGCGAGGTCGAGTGGGCTGACTCGCATGTCCTGCGCGCCTTGGAACTGCTGGAGAAGGCGGGGCAGCTGGACAATACCCTGGTGATCGTGACATCCGACCACGGCATGCCCTTCCCCTATGTGAAGGGCCAGATCGTTGAGGAGGCGTTTCACATTCCTCTGGCGATGCGCTGGGGGAAGACGATCAAGGCGGGGCGGACTGTCGCGGATTTCATCAATGTGCGCGATTTTGCCCCCACCTTTCTCGAGTTGGCGCGGGTTCCGGTGCATTCCCAGATGACCGGATCGAGCCTGAGCGCCATCCTGCGGTCTCCGGAGTCCGGATGGATCGAGAACAGGGACGAGATGCTGGTGGGAAAGGAGCGGCATGACATCGGACGGCCGCATGACCTGGGGTACCCGGTGCGCGCGCTGCGCACGCGCGAGTTTTTGTATGTGTGCAACTTTCGACCCGAACGCTGGCCTGCGGGGAATCCGGAAACGGACTTTGGCAATGTGGATCCCAGCCCGAGCAAATCCCTGCTGGAGGCCATCGGTGGACACTATTACGAACTCGCGTTCGGCAAGCGCCCCGCCGATCAGCTTTTCAGGATCACAGACGACCCGGGATGTGTGGACAATCTGGCGGCCGATCCCGTCTACGCGGCGACCGTGCGGCAGATGCGGGAGCGCATGATGCAATTGCTGCACGAGGAGGGAGACCCGCGCGTTACGGATCAAGCTGCGGTCTTCGACACCTACAAGTACGTCGGCGGGCGGGCAAAAGGCTACGAAACCTGGCTGGCTAAGCAGGCCGCCGGCAAGCTCGCTCCGAAGTCCGGCTCAGACGCTGAAAAGCAATAGCGCCCTGGTCTCTGGCCGGGGCGGGTGACGGCACGTCCTGAATGCGCGCCGGCTGTCCGGATGACAGCCGGCCGGACAGACGGGCGTATCATCGCTGGCCACCACATCGGCTCCACAGAGAAAGGCGGTGCCTGAAATGTGGATTTCGTCGATGGTCGTCGCTGCGATTGCTACGCGATAGGCTGCAGGGGGCGCAGTCTTGAGCAGGCAGTTGGGCTCACTGTGCTGAGGCGTGCTCATTCCCCTGCCTCAGCCCCGTGTCATTTCCCGCGTGCCTTTTCGTGGTGCAACCTCTGCCGTGCGCGTGGTTGCGCCTGCGCTGCGGTCCGGGTGCTTGCTACGCCGGGCCGGCGCGACATGCCGCAAATTTCGTTGATTCCGTTTGAAGGACGAAAATTTCCGTCAGCGATGAAGACGGACGGCGATGCAGTCTGGTAGGATGCGAGCGAGGTGGTCGTTGACGCTCCGTCCCCGATCCACGCAGCCCAAATGTCCATTCGAACCCAGCTTCTCATCGTCGTCCTTGCCGCCTCGTTTGTCGCAACCGCACGCGAGTGTTCCGCACAGACGGGCGGCGCAAGGCGGCCCAATATTGTATTCGTCATGACCGATGACCAGGCAACCTGGTCGGTCGGGGCCTATGGAAACAAGCAGGCGGTGACGCCGAACATTGACAGGCTTGCGCGCGAGGGCGTGCTGCTCCGCAACGCCTTCGTGCCGTCGCCGGTGTGTTCGGCGAGCCGGGCGACCTTTCTGACCGGGCTTTACGGGACCGAGGTCGGCATCACGGATTTCCTTGCGGGCTCGGAGGTGGCGGCTGGTTTCGGACTGCCTCCGGAGACGCTCACCTGGCCGGAGGTGCTGCAGCAGCAGGGATATGTCACGGGACTGTCAGGCAAATGGCATCTCGGCACACAGCCGCAGTTTCACCCCACGAACCAGGGGTTTGACTGGTTTTTCGGATACATGGGAGCGGTCAACGTTCCGATGAATCCGCCGCTTGAGCAGGACGGCACGGTGCGGACCTTCCAGGGACCGATCTCCGACATCCTCACGGATCATGCCATCGGTTTCATAGAGAAGAATCGCGAGCATCCCTTTGCGCTGCTGCTGCATTTCCGCGAACCTCATTTGAAGTACACGCCGATGCCGGAGGTTGATCAGGAGGCTTACAGGGGGAGGGAGGTGGCCGGCGCGAAGTTTCCCGGGCTAGATCAGCAGGAGGTGGATCAATACACGCGCGAGTATCTAGTTTCGGTGCACGCGGTGGATCGAAACCTGGGACGGTTGCTGAAGCGATTGGAGGAACTGAAGCTCCAGGACAATACCATCGTGGTTTTCACGAGCGACCACGGATACATGATTGGCCAACACGGCCTGCATACGAAGGGAAACGCCTGGTGGATGTTTCCGGGAATTCCGCACAACACGAAACGCCCGAACATGTTTGAGGAGACCATACGCATTCCCTTCATTGTGCGCTGGCCCGGGCACATTCCGGCGGGTTCGCAGGCGTCGGAGCCCTTCTCAAGCGTGGACAATTTTGCGACGGTTCTCGGGTTGATGGGAGTGCCCGTGCCTTCTGGCAGCCGGCAGCACGGCGCCGATTTCTCCCCGCGGCTGCGCGGCGGGGAAGTAACCTGGCGCGATGCGATGTTCGGACAGTATGATCTCATCAGCGGAGGCCTGGCCCACATGCGCATGATCCGCACCTCGCGGTGGAAACTTGTCAGGCACTACCTGAGTCTGGAGCTCGACGAGCTCTACGATCTTCAGAATGATCCTGGGGAGCAGTACAACCTTTACCGACCCGGGCGCGCTGGCGGACGTGCGGACGGGCTGGACATTCCGTCGGTGAAGCAGGAGCTCCAGGAGCGGCTGTATGCCTGGCAGCGCGAGATCAAGGATCCGCTTCTGCTCCTCATGGCGCAGGAACGCGATCCGGCGAAGCGCTGAATTGCGGCCGACTTGACTTCAGCCGCAAGCGGCTGAAGTGCTCCCTGGGTGCGGGGTGCAGGGATTCGAATGCATCCGATCGAATGGAGGGTCGCGTCGTCATTCTCACGGCTTGCATTGTTTCACGTCACAAGTTTCGAATGTTCGCAAAGGACACTATCGGCTCGCCTTTCTGGAAATTACTCTCCACGCCTTGCCTTCCTCGCTCGCTGAGCGTTTCCCCAATCCGCGATCTCATGATCAGTGAGCAAGTACCGAACCCCGATCAGAACCAGTGGTTCCGGAATGAAGTGCTGCCTCACGAGCCTTCGCTTCGAACCTATCTGCGGTGCTCATTTCCCGCCATTCGCGACATCGATGACATGGTGCAGGAGTCATATTTGCGCATTTGGAGGGCACGTCTTGCCCGCCCTGTCTCCTCTGCGAAGTCCTTCCTGTTTCAAATTGCACGTCACCTCGCGATCGATGCGATTCGACGCACCGCCAGCACTCGACTGGATCGTCAGGTTGATATTGGAGATCTGCTCATCGCCGACAGCGGGCCCAACGCCGCCGAGGCCTTGGGCAGCCATGAAGTCATCGATCTACTGGCTCAAGCGCTGGCGGCAATGCCAAGACGTCGTCGTGAAGTTGTCGTGCTTCGGCGTCTCAGACTCCTGTCTCAGAAACAGGTGGCCGCTCAGCTTGGAATTTCCGAACGAACGGTGGAGAGCCAGCTTGCAAGAGGCATGAGGTTTTGTGAGGCGTATCTTCGGAAGAGGGGAGCCAGCAGTTCCTATTGGGATGAGCGCTGACAACCAATCGAAACGTAAGGCGCCCGCGTCTCCCGGTTCCATGCCAGCCGGGGGCGAATCGATGAATCCAATTGATTGGGCGGTGCGCATTGGCGCAGCGGACACTCTGCTGCGGATTACGGATGCTTACGTCCGCAGAAACCGTCGTCGTCGCACGCTGCTGCTGGTCTCCGGAGTATTGGCAGCGCTTTTCACCGGATTTCTCTGGCGCGAGCAAACTCCGGCATCGGAGGTGAGAGGCGGTGCCCCGATGGCTACGCTAATCATGTCCGCTCCGTCACATCAGGTGCTTCCTGATGGTTCGGAGGTGGAGCTCAAGGACAATGCGGAGATCAGTGTGGACTTCCGCGGCACCAACAGACGTGTGTATCTTCGCCACGGTGAAGCCCACTTCAAGGTTGCGCACGATCTACTAAGACCCTTTGTCGTTGTGGCTGGTGGTTTTCAAGTGGAGGCGGTTGGAACAGCATTTTCAGTCGAGCGTGGTGTCACTGCCGTCGATGTGCTGGTGACGGAGGGGCGGGTTGCGGTCGAGGAATCAAGCCCGGTGGCATTGTCTCTTCCGCCACAGCAGCCGACTGCACAGCGGCCGCGCACCCTTGTCGATGCTGGCAGCAGACTGGTCGTTGAATCGGGAATGAACTCGGAGCCCAGGGCGAGGAGCCTGTCCAGGGACGAGATCAACGAATGCATGGCGTGGCGGGTTCCGCGCTTGGAGTTTTCGGGGACGCGGCTTCAGGAGATTCTTCCGCTTGTCACCCGTTACAGTGGCGTACGGATGATCCTTTCCGATCCGGAGCTGGGCCGGATAAGGCTGAGCGGAACCATGCGTGCTGACAATGTGGAGATGCTCCTGGCACTGCTGGAGGAAGGCCACCGGATTTCAACCCGGCGAGTGAGTGCGACTGAGATAGTTCTCCGAGAAGTCAGATAGGAGACGTTTTGCGTCCGTGTTTCGGGGATGCACGGTGCGAAACGCGCTTGAAACCCGATCCCTGCAAATTCTTTTGCGGGATTTGTGGTGTCCGTCCGTCTTGATCAACCGTAAATCACCCGATGCGGTCTTTCGGATTTCACAATCGCCCAACGCTTCCTCGCATTGCGTCCATTGCAAGGCTGCTCGGTTTTTTCCTGGGGCTGAGGATGCTTCCAGGGGGGCTGCTCGCGGCGGATTCCTCCGCCATCACCTTTGCCCTGCCCGCCGGAAACGCTGAACAGACGCTCAGGCTGTTTTCCAAACAATCAGGCTGGGAGGTGCTGTTCCTGACTGGCACGGCCGCCGGTGTCACCACGAACGAGGTTAAGGGGCTTCTGACGCCCCAGGAGGCGATCGAGCGTCTGCTTGCCAACTCGCGGCTGAAGGCTGTGCCGAACATGAAAATGCGAGCGGTGCGCATCGTGCCCGCTGAAAACGTGAGCAGCCCTGCAAGGAAGCAGGGTACTCGGAATTTTGAGAACCACCAACCCCCATCCGCTGCCTTGAAACAGCCTTCCATTTCACATCCTCGCACAAACTCCATGCACTCCACTGCGACTTCAACATCCGGCGTCAGACGTCTGATCGGCGCGTTTGCCAGCCTCTTTCTCGGCACAATGACCGTCGATGCCCAGGTTCTGAACCCGGCCAACCCCGAGTCTCTGGGTGCGGTCCACGGCCGTGTGCTTGACGCGACCCGCGGCGAATACCTGAAAAACGCGAGAGTCACCCTTGTCGGCTCCGATAGGGAGGCGCTGACCAATGACTTTGGAGAATACCGGCTTTCCAATGTGCCCGCAGGCACAGCCACCCTTCGCATCTCCTATGTTGGATGGGCATCCCGGGAATTGAATGTCACGATCCGTGCCGGAGAAAGTGTGACGCAGGATGTCGAGTTCGGAGGTCGCACGGATCAGGAGGGAAGCAAAGCCATCATGATGGATGCGTTTACCGTGGCGGCCAACCGGGAAATGGACGGCAAGGCCATCGCCATAAGTGAGCAGCGTTATGCAGCCGGCATCGTGAACGTCGTTGCCGCTGACGAATATGGCGATGTGACGGAAGGGAATGTTGGCGAATTCCTGAAGTATCTTCCTGGAGTTCTGGTCGACTACAATGCCGCCGCAGCCCGAACCATTTCGTTGCGCGGCCTGCCGCCAAGCACAACCCCCGTGTCGATGGACGGGAATCGAATGGCTTCGGCGGCATCGGGCAGCGCTTCGCGCACGTTCGAGTTCGAGCAGGTGTCGATAAACAATATCTCCCGCGTCGAGGTCTCAAAGTCGGCCACACCCGACAGGCCGGCGGATTCGCTGGGCGGTTCGGTGAACATGGTCAGCAAGAGCGCCTTCGAACGCTCGAAGGCGCTGTTTACGTATCGAGCCTACATGAACATGAACGACACTGCCATGAAGCTTGGCAGTTCCCCCATGGGACCGGACGGAAAGCGCGAGAACCTGGCAAAACCCGGCTTTGATTTCACTTACATCAAGCCTGTCAGCCGCAATTTCGGCTTTGTTGTGACGGGCCTCTTTTCGAGCAATTACAATCCTCAGACCCTGTCGCAGACCAACTGGATTCCGCTGGCAGGCGGCATACCGGGAGGTTCGCCGGCAGCCGTCACGGGAGACACGCCCTATATGGCTTCCTATCGCGTGCAGACCTCACCCCAGACCACGGAGCGAAGTTCCGTCGGGCTGACGGCGGACTGGCGGGTGTCGCCAAGGGACGTCATTTCCCTCCGCGGCCAATACAGCCGGTTCGACAACTACTTTTACATCGCAAACTATACGTTCGACACGTCGCTGATCAGTTCGTTTGGACCCACGTTCTCATACGGCGCGGCCAATCGCGGCAACTTTTACGCTTCAACGGGCTGGCGGCGCAAGGTGGGCTCCACCTGGCAGCCGAGCCTTTCATATCGGCATACGGGTGAAACATGGACTATCGAGGCTGGTGGCTACCATTCAAGCTCTGACAACAGCTATCGCGACATCGATGAAGGATTCTTTAACGGTGTTACAACTGGAGTCACAAATGCAACGATCGCCTTCGACAACCTCCGGCCCGATCGACCGGGTACCATCACTGTCACGAAGGGCGGGGTCGTCATCGATCCGTTCAAGCTGTCGAACCAGCAAATCATAACGACGCCCACCTCAGTGAACAACTCTGGTTATCAAGGGCAGGTCAACTCCAACCAGAGCGAGGCGACCGATACGATGCGGGGTGCTCATGCGAGCTTTAAGCGTGATTTTCATCTTGCTGTTCCGGTCGCCCTAAAGTTCGGGCTCGATTACCGGCAGAACCTCCGTGACATCCGGGTGGCCGCTCCAGTCTGGAGATACAATGGACCGGATGGCATCTATTCAACCGGAGAACCTGCAGGGCCGCTGCTGAACACAACGTTCTCCACGGTCGCCGCACCCTACGGATTTGGCACCATCGAATGGATCGACAGCAGCAAGATGTTTGAACTGTTCAAAGCCCATCCCGATCAGTTCGCGGAGCAGCTGAACGGACCCTACGGCACGATTCAACGCAGAGTGAATGGCTCGCAGTACATTGATGAATCTGTGAGCGCGGGATACCTGCGCGCCGACGTGCGCCTGTTCAAGTCACGCCTGCTCGTTGTTGGCGGCGTTCGCTATGAGCGCACGAGGGCCGGCGGTGAAGGTCCGCTGAACGACGCCAATGCCATCTACCAGCGCGACGCGAAAGGGGAGCTGGTCCTCGGCGCCAACGGACGGCCGGTTCCCATCACCACCGATGCCACGGAGCAAACCCGGCTGCGGTTCAAGGAAAGGGGTGCCCACGTGAGCCGCAGTTATGATGGATATTATCCAAGCGCCAATGCCTCCTTCAGGATCACTGACAACCTGATTGCGCGCGCCAGTTATGCGCGAACGATTGGTCGGCCTGACTTTGGCAACATCATTCCGAGCACCGTATTGCCGGATCTGGGTGGAGCGAGCATGGACATCAGGGTGAAGAACACCGCATTGCTTCCGTGGGAGGCCGACAACTTCGATTTGTCGCTCGAGTACTATTTTCAAAAGGCGGGAGTCCTGTCGGCTGGTGTCTTTCGAAAGGATTTCAGCAACTTCTTCGGTGCATCCGTCATGCCGGCGACACCGGAGCTTCTGCAGAAATTCGGACTGGAGCCGGAATATGCCGGCTACAATATTCTGACGACCACGAACGTCGGAGATGCGCGTGTGACTGGCCTCGAGCTCAACTACAGCCAGCAGCTCACCTTCCTCCCTGATTTTGCCCGAGGCGTGTCAGTTTTCGCCAATGGAACCTCGCTCGATCTCGAGGGCTCAACTATCGCGGATTTCAACGCCTTTGTTCGAAGGAACGGTTCGTGGGGCGTTTCGCTGAATCGCCCAAGGTATTCGCTCATGCTCAAGTGGATCTATCGTGACGATCAACGGCTTCTTGCCCGCACGGGATCGGGCGTTCCACCGGGCACCTACCAGTGGCTGAAGGGCAGCCTGAAGCTAGATATCAACGCCGAGTACCGCCTGCAAAAGCACGTTTCTTTGTTTGCCAACGCCCGCAACATCACGAACGAGCCTTATGTGCTGGGGTACTACAATGAAGGCACGCCGTCCTATGCGCGCCAGTACAACACGCAGGACTTCGGCGTTCAATACACACTGGGCGTCAAGGGCAGCTTCTGAACGTGACTAGAATGTGCGGGTGAATTCAACGGTCCATGTTCGGCCTGCCGCAACATTCTGGCTTACCGTGGCATCATATCCAAAACTCTCAGATGCAAGGGGCGGCGCCTTGTCGGTCAGATTGATGACTCCGACACGAAGCTTGGTATTGCGAAGAAACCACATGGATGATTTTCCGAAATCGTAGGCACCAGTGAGATTGAACGTCCAGAACGGATCGATCACGCGACGGTAGACCGTCTGGCTGCCGTTGAAAAAAGCCTCAATGTAACCCGGGCGTCCCAGGGATTCATAAATCGCGGCGGTGGTCGTGGCTCCAGTATCATGGGTCTTTCCAATGTAGTAGGCTCCTGCTGAGGCAGTCCATGAACCACGTTGCCACGAAACATTTGTCATGCCCCGCAGCCTTGCGGCGCCACCGGCGTAGAGCTCGTTCGACACGGTCGGTTTCACGTTTGCCGGAGCCACGGTGGTCTCGGAACGATCGAGCACGGCCCACTCCGAATTGATCAGGAAGCGACCTGCTGGCAGAGGCGGGAGGTAGTAGCGTACTCCGAAATCAACACCTTTGTGCTCGCTGCTCGAGATGTTCACGAATGGGCGATTCAAGGAGAAAATGCGCCCGGCGGTCGCCGCCAGATTGCCAGGGTTCGCGGCATTGTAGGCATTGAATGCGGCAATATCCTCCGGAGTCACGGCGTAGCGGACAACGTCGGGGTCGCCCTTGTAGTTTGTTGTTCCGCTCCCAAGGTCAATTTGATTGATCGGTGTTCCGGATGCCCGCTGGGCTTTCGTATAGGCGAGGAGAAGCGCAGTGTCGCTTTCACGTATTTGCGCGACAGAACGCTGTCCCAGCAGATTCGTTCGACTGATCTCCCACCAGTCCACCGTAAGGCTGAGGCCCTTGATCCGCGGGATATCAAGCACAAACCCGCAGGTGAATCCCTCCGACTCCTGCGGCTTCAGGTTTGGATTGCCTCCAAAGTAGTTGCGCTGGACATAAGGGCCGTCCGCGAGAAATGGGTTGCGGTAGGTATCAATGTCTCCAGCCCCGGCCGATATCGACCATCTCGGGCTGGTGAAAAGTGCCGCAAGGCTCGGCGCCATGAATCCTTCATTGTAGGACCCCCGAATCATCAACCATGAAAAGGGGCGCCAGTTCGCGCCAATTTTTGGTTTCGTGGTGTCTCCGAAGTCGCTGTACTTTTCGTAGCGGGCTGAACCAGAGATTTCCAGCGTTCGGAGCAGCGGCATGGAATGGGATGAAGGGATGACGGGAACGACGAACTCTGCGTAGAGGCTGGTGACATTCCGATCGCCGAACACATCGGGTCGCGGCGGATGCAGCAGAAAATCGTTGTTTGTGGTGTCCAACCCAGAGGTGGCTGGATTCTCTCCGCTGAACGGGGGGCGGCGGTCACTCAGTTTCTCGCGCCGATGCTCCGTGCCGACGGCGGACATGATGCTGCCGCCGAAGTATGAGAACAGGCTGCCGCTGGCCCTTGCATCGATGCTCGCAATGGAGCTCCTGGCATTGCGCGCGAACACCTCGGCGAATGAATCGACCGTTGATGAGGCGTTGGAATAGGGCTTGTCAGCCACAACCGCACCGTTCTGCACCTTGAAAGTGTAGCCGAAGGGATTGTAGGCTGTGGAGTCGGTTCGGGAGAGCGCGGCCTGGAGCTTGCTCTCGCGAACATCAGGAAACGCATCATCTTTTCCCTGGACTTCATTGTAAAACACCGCGCTGGACCAGGTCCATGTTTCGCCGAACCTTCCCTTGATGCCCCCAGTGAGGCGGTACACATCCGCCTTTGTCTGGACTGATTCCGCCGCAAGGTCTGCCAGCGTCATTGCAGTGAAACTTATCGCGCGTGGCGCGCCGGTCAGTCGTAAGGTCCCATCCGCGTTGGGTGCGCCTGTGGCGCTGTAGAAGCGTGAACCGTACGGATTGTACGGATTGTCCACCGCCATGATCTTCAGTGCATCGGAGGTGGGGGCATTGAGTGCCAGAGGTTGCCGTCGCATCGTCGACCGCGACTTGTAGTAGGCCGCATCGCCAAAAAGGGTCATCGTGGGCTTGAGATCAAACTCAGCGGAGAGGAATGCGTTGCCCCGGCGCACACGTGGGGCCAGCATTCCAAATTGATTGAGATCAAGCCAGAAGGAAGGGTCATTGGTTCTGGAGGGCGCCGCATTGGTCAGTGAGGGAGCATTGTTGACCAGTCGAAAATAGGAGTTCGAGGTGGCCGTTCCGACGCGGAAGGTTGGCCAGTAGCCCCTTGCTGAACGGCCGTCAAACGGCCCCCCTTTGACGTTCCATGGAGCTGGAGCTCGCGCGGAATTGTCAGCACTGCGGCTGAAGTCGCGCTGGTCCAGGAAAATTGCGTCCCGATACAGGGATTCAATGGTGCCAAAAAAGCGGCCCCGACCTCGGGCGAAATGACTTCCAAAGCTCAGGATGCCCTGAAGGCTTTCCCCTCCGCCATGTTCCGGCCAGCCGTAGCGAAGCGAGGCCTCCGTACCCTGATAGTCCCGGCGCATGACATAGTTGATGACCCCACCGACCGCGTCGGATCCATAGATCGCCGACGCACCGTCGCGAAGTATTTCGATGCGGTCGATTCCTCGCGTTGGAAGTTGGTTGACATTGACGGCCTGAGTCAGTCCTGCGGTCATTGGATTGACCGCCATGCGACGCCCGTCGATGAGGATGAGCGTGGCGGTTGAACCAAGGTTGCGGAGATTGATGTTTGCGTTGTCACCTCGTGCGCCCGATGAGCCAAGGCGGGTCTCATTTTCAGGCAGATTGACCACGGAGGGCAGCGAAACCAAGAGATCCGCGGGGAGCACCGCATTCCGCGCCTCCATCGCGCTTCGATCGATGACCGTCACCGGAGCAATCTTCTCCATATCCGCGCGCCTTATGTTGGTGCCGGTTACAATAAATTGCTGGAGATTAACAATCTCATCACTTTCTGGCGAAGTGGTTGGCGTTTGCGCGTTGAGATTTGATCCTTGAAGAGCGATCCAGCAGGCAAGAGTAGTGGTCGCTTGATAAAGCCGGAAGCGTGCGCGGAAAAGAGGCATGGAGAGCATGGGGGTTGCAGGTGGTGGAGAAGCCGTGGGAGACGTTGGCGGAGGAATGCTGTGAACTTCGAGTGGGGATTGGTCATAGAACGCCGCTTGAATGGGAAAGTCACAACCGATTTGTGGTGGTGTGCGCAATGAACCAGTGCCGAGGAGCGGCGGAGGAGGTTTCGATTGAATTCGTTGAGATGATTGCCTCACCTCATTCGATGTGCCGTCAGTCTCTGGCAGCGCGCCCGGCGCGCGCAAGGAAGAGCGCCATCGCGGCCAGGGCGCCCAGGATGTGGGCAAGGCTCGAGACGCGCACGGCGTTGGTGCCGAAGGAAGCGAACAAGGGGGACGGCGACCAGGCATCCAGACCGAATTTGAGTCCAACCAGTGCCAGTGCGCCGAACCACCAGGCGCGACTGGTTGTGCTGCGGCGCAGTTGCTCAAGTATCAGCAATACCACTACACCTGCCCCGAGGCCAGACAGGCCGCCATAGGTCGGCATGTCCGGGGCGAATGCAAGAAGGCCTGCGCTGAGCAGCGGTGCGGCCACCAGGACGAAACGCGGGAGGCTGCCCGGCCGCAGGCGTTCCAGCCAGCCGCCGGCGCCGGCAAGCACGGCCACGTTCCATCCCAGGTGGGAAGGGGAGAAATGCATCCAGTGTCCTGTCCACAACCGCCACCACTGCCCGTCGAGAATCGCGCCGCGGTCGTAAAGAAGCGTGGATCCGGCGGCAGGCAGAAGCCATCCGATGAAGGCGGGTGCCACACACCACAGGACAGGGTGGAGCAACTTCATCGGCGTGAACGGATGAGTCCGCCGACCGCCAGCAGAGCCAGGATGGCGACGAACGAGCCGTCGAGCGCACCGCCGCCGGTGTAGCCGGGCTTGTGCTCGATGCGCACCGACTCCGGTTCCTCGCGGGCGCGCACCTTGAAGCGGTCGAGCTCCTGCGCGAGATTCGCCGTCATCTGCACCGACGCGTCATCGAAACTCTGCTGCGACGACTTGCGCAGCTCGTATTCGTTGCGGATTGGGGTCGCGTGGTTTTTGATCGAACTCGTGCCCGGTGCGCGGAAGAGGAGGCTGCGACTCTGGATGTCGTAGACCACGGCTTCCATCAACGTATGAGTTGTGTTGCGCTGCCCTGGGACGATGTAGGGGCCGACGATGGTCCAGTAGGCCAGGCTGGCCACTGTATTGTCCGAATTTTGAGTCTGATCATAGGCGATCAGCGCGACAACATCGATGCCCATGAGGGCGCGCAACTGGTCCAGATTCTCAAAGCCGCCGCCGGGTCTCAGGTAGGTTGCTGGAATGATCTCGATGGATTGAACGAAGGGCAGGGACTTGAACTGGGACGCGACCTTGTGCAGCAGCTCGTGCTTCGGCAGTTCGTCAAACCCCAGGCCGGAGCGACCGAATGCCGGGATGCCGGCCGTGCCGGTCGGGACGAAGGCCACGCCGACCCGCAGCGGAAGACGAAGCGTGGGAATCTGTGGCTGGATGAAGGGCATGTTCTTGCCGGGATAGAGGAACTGAACGACGCTGCTGGCCTCGTGGCGGTGGTTTCCCCATATCCCGACGCAAGCGCTCAGGCCGAAGGTGAGCGCGAGCGTGAGGGTGGCGAGCAGCAGGCGCGTTGTGCGTGGTCGGGGGTCAAAGGTGTTTTCCATGGCGCGCAGGATACCGGAAGGTCCCGCGGCTGCGTTAATCGATAAATCCGATGGAGGCCATCGACGAAACTGGCGGTACGGTGATTTGAAACGGCGTTGCCTCGTTCAGGCCGGATTGCAGTGTCGTGCGGACATGAACGTCCACCACCTGGAGTTGTTCTATTACGTGGCGAGGCATGGTGGCATCAGCCGCGCGGTGCGCAACATGCCCTACGGCATCCAGCAGCCGGCTGTCAGCGGGCAGATCCTGATGCTCGAGGAGGACCTCGGCGCAAAACTGTTCGAGCGCCAGCCGTTCAAGCTTACGCGTGAGGGTGAGGAACTCTATGCGTTCGTCCAACCGTTCTTCGAGAATCTGATTCCAATGGCCGACAGGCTTCGCAAGCAGTCCGCGCCTTCCCTGCGCATAGGCGCTTCGGAGCTTGTATTGCGCGACTACCTGCCAGCGGTGATGGGACAACTGCGCCGCCACGAGCCGCGCCTGCGACTGACGTTGAGATCGGGTTTTCAGAGGGAGATGGAGGGCTGGCTGATCGACAGGGAGATCGACCTCGCCATTGTGCCGCTCGAGAGCCGGCCGCCGGCGCGACTGCACTGCCTGCCCTTGCTGCGGCTTCCGCTTGTCCTGCTCGTGCACAGAAAGTCGAAAATCAAATCGGCTGAGGAGCTCTGGGCGCGGGACGCGATCGCGGAGCCGCTCATCGGACTCCCTCCTTCCGAACCACTGAGCAGGAATTTCCGGCGCGGCCTGAAGCGATTAAAGGTAGACTGGCCGCTTTCCATCGAGGCCAGCTCAATGGGGCTTGTCACCCGCTATGTGGCCAACGGCTATGGAGTCGGCGTGAACCTGGGCGACACTGAGGTGGTGAGACACAGCGATGTGCGCGCGCTGCGGCTCAACGGTTTCGATCCGATTGAGATCGCCGCACTGTGGAGCGGAGAGGCTTCGCCGCTCGTGCGCGTGGTGCTTGAGGAATCGCAGCGCTTCGTGGCCAGGCACTGGCCGGACCGCGCTGTGGTGGACAGGGTGGACTAGGACGCGCCGTTGGCGCGCGGCCCGATAGGCCACTGCAACCGGTTGTTCGTCGGTCGGCGATGCAATTCCGCAGTGGTCATTCCGCGAATTTATAAGCAATCCGGGCAATGCGCCCGCGCCAGTATGGCTTTACGCTGCCTGGCAGAAGCCAGGCCACCTCACCATCGAGCGGCACACGCATTCGATCCCGCTCGACGTAGTTCCAGAATCGACCTTGCCAAGGTGTGGGGGCGATCTGACCGCTCACCATTCGTCCGCGCGCTTCTGCGCGAACCGTCTCGACAAGATCCGACTCGTTGAATGTGAACAGCATGGTCACGGAAATGTTTCCGTCGGTCAGCGTGGCATGGGCCGAGTGATCATCAACGGGTTCCCATCGCGTACCCTGGCTGGGAAGAAGTGCGGTCGGATACCATGTTGCCTCCGCGAAGAAACGCATGAGTTCGCCCTCCGCCATGTCACGGGTTCCATTTGCCCTGGCCAGTGAAAAGAGGCCGAGCAGTGAGGCGTTGAGAAGTCCTTCGCCCGCCAGGTATGCGTCGTGAACGCGCACCGACAGACCGGATATGATCGCGATCCGGGCATCCCAGTCGAAGCCAGGCCGCTGCGTGATAACCTTCTGATCCGACTTGAAGGGTTTCCATTGGTCACGGGCTTCGCCCATGTTGAAAGTGCCGCGGTGACGAAGGTGCACCTCCGTGATCATGGGCTGCCCCTCCGTGAGCGCTGCGCGGAAGAACCGCTGCGCCGGAGCGGGCAGTCCTTCAAGTTCACGAAAGTCAATGATGCGCGGTTGGACAGGCACGCGTGCCGCATCCATTCGTGCGCGCAGTTTCCGTGTGCCTGAGTTCCAGCGATGTGATCCGAGGATCAGTGCCGCAGCAGCAACAGCAGCGAGGGAAAACAGGATTGCCAAGACGACACTCGGCATGCGTCGACCTCCTGGGGGATCAGGGCAGAAGGTCAGTCCTCGCCATGACCCCCGCTTGACTCGTGAGCAATATCCGGCCGCTTGCGCGAATAAGCGCAAGTCACCACCAGCCATAGCATCCCGACAGCGAGCATCCCTGCTGTGCCACCGCCGTCCGGCACTGACAGGGCATGGGCGCGGAGATCGAGCGTTGTACGGATCCCATCCCCCCGCAGCCATTCGTTTGACGTGAAGGTATACACTCCGGGGTCGAGCACCTCGTCAAAATTCAAGTAGTTCCGGTAGAGGTTGCCCGGGGGGCCCCAGACGAGAGGGATCGCACCAAGAGATTCCGACACCAGTGATGCAGGCCCTGAGAAATAGGCTGAGTAGCCAAGAATTGTGATTCGGGTGGGCTCCGGCAGGCTGAATTTGAATTCAAAATTCGAATTGGCGACACCGCCCGGACCATAGTTGTCCACTATCGAGTGCGCTATCGTGACTTCAGTGGATGTGATGTTCGATCGCTGCATGGCAGCCACTGAACCCCCGCCAAAGGGAGTGCCAAACGCACTTGCATCAAACAGACCGAAAGTTCCATCCGATGAATGCGTTTCAATTCCACCGCCGTAGTAGCTCACAAAAACGCTGCGGGCTTCCGATAGCAGCACCATTTCCGCGAAAGCCGGCGCAGTGAGGAGCGTGCCGAGGGCAAGAATGCGCCCGAGCGACAGGGCGCGATGAAAGAGCGAGGCCGTCCGGCGCGCGGGGACAGGCACGGCAGCTCCGCGCATGGGTTGAGGAGTAGTCATGACATATAACTGGATAACGGTATCCAATTTATTTGTCTGTGCAGGGGAGTCGAGTCCCAATCGGGGAGCATCCGTGAGAAGGGACGCCGAAAAACCAGGTTGCGGAGCAGTGCTGGCTTGCCAGGCGTGTCCCCTCGGCATGACAAAGCATGCCCGTCCAACGGAGGGGGAGGGGCGCAGGCCGCAAACTGCATTCGCGTGATTGCCTTGGGACGGAATTCGGTGAGAGTCGGGCTGTGATCGCGTCGATTGCCTTTCGAAATTTCGGTATGATCCGGAGTGATAGGTGACAGATTGTCCATGGTGATGGGTTAGCACAGGGGGGGTATGATCCTCCCAAGCCAAAGGGGTCAAACTTCACCTTTCGCACTTTTTGAAGACCAAACACCATCGATAATCTTAACGGCATGAAAGAGTCATTCTCAATGGATAGACCCTAACGTTTGTGGGGTTCGAGATGACCATGAATGCTGCAGGAGGGCCCGGCATATGCGGACCATGGTGACGCCACGTACCGCCAATTTGCCTACAACGGACGCAGGGAATTGACCGCGGGCATCGAATACCTTGGCACCAATGTGGCGAGCCAGGCCGCGCCGCTGCCAGGTCGCTGCCATGAATACGCCCACGACTCCATCGGGAACCGTCAGTGGTCGAACAGTACCGGCGTGAGCGGGCTGCGTGACGAAGCAAACTCGAGAGAAATGTGCCGCCCCTTCAGGGCTCTCTGTTTTCGGTTCACCCGTGAACCCATGGCGTTGCCATGGGCTGGGAATATGGCGCCCCTTTGGGGCTCCCGATTCCGACTCAGTCGCTCACCTCGAACCCATCGCTTCGCCATCGGCAGGGGATGTATCGCCCGGTTGGGGCTGAGGCATGTCAGTGCAACTTGAGGTCACATTGTGCGATACCGATGGGGAATTGGGCCGGCGGCGTCTTGTGATCGGCGTCGCCTGGGCACGACAGAGCGCGCCCCTCCATTTTTTTATGAGTGCCGAAAATCGATTAATGCGAGCGCTGCACGGTGCCTTGGGCTGTGGAGGAAGTTCGAGAGAAATGTGCCGCCCCTTCAGGGCTCTCTGTTTTCGGTTCACTCGTGAACCCATGGCGTTGCCATGGGCTGGTGATATTGCGCCCCTTCGGGGCTTCGCATTCCGACTCACCCCGAAACCGTGGCGTTGCCATGGGCTGGAGATATTGCACCCCTTCGGAGCTTCGCATTTCGGCTCACCCCGAACTGATCGCGTTGCCATGAGCTGGGGGAATTGCGTCCTTTCAGGGCTTCGGATACCCGCTCACCAGAAACCCATGGTGTTGCCATGGACTGGGGATAAATCGCCCCGATGCTCGCTTCCGGCGCGCTCTCATGAAACGCTTGCTTCGCCCTGTCTTCCTTGAATATCCACTTCCCAGTGGTTGCCCCGACTGATCAGGTGAAAACAAGCCTCCTCGTGCTGATCGTTACCGGCCCATCCGCACGCCAAGGCAGGACGGGACTGATACGAAATGGAGCAAGACGGGCGATGGCCTTGAGGTTCCGTCGTCTCCGCGACATCAGGCCGAATTTGCGACCAGTATGGCTTTTGTGCGTGATGGCAGGCATCAGCGCGGCCATGCCGTGCTTCAGTTCGCTGGCCGCGACCGCGGCGGACTATCGGATTCACTTGGATGAACGCGCATCGGGTGAAGCGGTGAGCCCGCTGCTGATGGGATTCAATATCGTTTACTGCTACGAACGCGACGAAGGCTGGCAGGCGGGGAGAGGGAAGGTGCCCGACCTGCTTGCGGAGCTGAACACGCGCATTCTGCGGTACCCGGGTGGGACGGTGGACACGTTCTTTCATTGGAAGAATCCGACCGGACAAGGCTGGGTCGACAGTTGGAGTCCTGAGTATGATCCGAAAAGGAATTCTCCACCCTCAGCCACGATGTCGCTGGATGAATACCTCGATCTCGTGCGGTCGCGTGGAATCTCACCACTGATCGGGGTGAACCTCAGTTCGGGACTCCGCTTTCCGGACCGGCATGCCGAAGCTCTGGCGGAGGCGGAGGAACTGGTGCGGCACTGCAGGGACCGGGGTGTGTCCGGGGCCTTGTACTATCTGGACAATGAGCACTATAGGCCTGACGCGAATTTCCATTCCACACCCGAGGTATACGCTGATGAGTTCAACCTCTATGCAAAGGCCATTCGCGCCACAGACCCCAAGGCCAGGCTCATCGCCAACCTGCATTCCGGGGCCAACGCCACGGGCTACGATTCGGTCCGTCGCGTGGTGCGGCGTGCCGGCGCAAACATCGACTTTGTCGACCTGCACTTCTACTGGCGCCACAATGACACGAGTTTCGATGCGTGGACAAAGGAACCGCACATGCTGCACCAGCGCGGCCGGCCCTATCGGGACCAGCGCGATCTCTACCGACAGATTTTTGCCGAAGAAGGCTTTCCGAATATCGATGTGATTTCGCTCGAATGGAACATCTCAGCCAACGGGCAGAATCCACAACCGACGCAATCGGAGGCGGCGTTGATGGTCTCGGAGCAGTTCATCCAGTTCATTCAATCGGGCATGAAGGTCGCCTGCTTCTGGCCGCTGAGCATGCCTGGGAATTTCCGCTGGCAGTATCGCTGCCTCTTGAATTCAGGACGCGACTACATTCCGAACAAGGTGCACGGCATGTTTCGCGAGTTTGCCGACATCGGTGGACAGAGCCGGCTCGGCTCCTCCGTGGCCGCACCTGCGGATCATGAATGGCTGACTCATCTGGCGCTTAGCTCGGCCGATGGCCGGATCCTGACGCTGTTTCTGGTCAACAAGAACCAGACACTGAGTGCGGCGGAGGTGACCGTTGACCTGCCGGTGGCGCTGGGTCCCGATGCAAGAGTGTCTGCCGAGGGATTTGAGGCCGGCGACAACTCCGGGGAACTGCTTCATGTTCATCCCATTGAGGTTTCGGTACGGGATGGCCGTGCCTATTGGAAAATGCCGGGAAACTCGTTTGCCAAAGTCGTGCTTTCCCGGACGGTGGACGGCGAAAGTCGGTAGATCTCATGCCACGACTTGAATAAGGGCATGATCCGGCGACATGCCGGGTTTCATTGTGACGAACACCGTTGAATTCCAACTGCGCGGCTGGCGCCTTCAGGAAGTTACGCGCAGCAAGTCCGAAAAAAAAGCTGCGTCCAGGTCCAGTGGCGGACCGACGCGGTGCACGGTCCTGCCCGGGTGCCAGGTGCCGGAGACAAAATAGTTCATTGCACGCGCAGGGGGGCCGGATTCACCGCGGTGGAGCTGCGACACCACCAGTTCGACCGCGGCGGCGCCGATGTGATCACTGTTCCCGTGGACTCCGCTCGTGTTCCTGTGCTCGGGCATCCAGTCGAGATGCACCCATCCGATGTCGGCTGAGGAGGTTTTCCTGTAAAGCTGGAGCAGCGAATGGATCGTCTGGTGGGTGCCGAAAACCACATCCGGGCGGTGCTTTCGCAGCCAGCGCAGCAGCGCGTCGGGCTTGTCCCGGTGGATGCGGCAGATCGGAATTGAGGCGGTCCCCTTCGCGTATTCCTGGACGGCCCAGAATCCGGCCGAACAGCGGTGCGCCATGGCGCTGTCGAAGTGTTCGTCCATGACCAGACCGAGACGGCGATAGCCGAGGGCGAGCACCTCGCGCGCAGCGACAACTGCGCGCATGTACTGGTCGTTGGCGACGTAGTGAATCTGGGGACTCGCCAGCGGCACGCCGAGCGAGGCGGATGCGAACGGGGAGATGTCGAACGGCAGACAGCGGTTCGGACACAGCGCACTGGGCATGTGCTCAACGACGAGGCCCATGATGTTGCGCGTGTGGAGCATCTCCAGGAGCCGGCGGTTGGGCAGCGAGGGATCCAGGAAGAACTCATCGAGGTTGTATCCCAGCTCGGAGGCCCGCCGGCGCGCGCCCTCGATGTAGTTTCGGTGAACCCGTCCGGCGAGCCGGGGCGTGGACTCAGGGACCGTGTGAAGATAGCCCAGCGTTCCCCGGTAGGCGGCGTTCCGTCTTCGCACGCGGGACAGCAGCAGGGAGACGAGTGGATTGGGCGTGTAGCCAAGCTTCCTTGCGGCGGACTGTACCCTTCGGCGCGTTCCCTGGGGAATTCTGGGATCGTTGCGCAGTGCGAGGGAAACGGTGGAGAGGTGCACGCCGACGGCATCCGCGAGCATTTTTTGCGTGACGATGGGCTTGCCGATTTTGTTCAACGACATGAACTGAACATGATCCGCGGGATCTGGTCAACGGGTTGCGCGTGCGTCTCAGTCATCCTCGGTTTTTCGTCCGCCCGGCCGGGGTTTCCCGTCGGGCAGCGGGGCGTCGAGAAGATCCCTGCTCGGGGAGAACCCGTTTCCATCGACATCGACGAAGATGGGATTGCTGACTGCGATGGGATGCAGCTTTGCGAATTGCCCGCCAAGGACCCTTCCCACGGTCGCAGTCTCGCCTGTGGCTATGACAATGATGTGGGCATCCTGTGAAAGCGTGAGGGGAATCGCGCGATCGAATTGGATCACTCCGTCGAGAAAATCCTTGGTGTTTCGTTGACGCGTGAGATTGCCGTCGGGGACTTGCCGCCCATTGACAAGGATCTGAACGCGGTCGATGTGCGCCCAGCTTGCCTGCAGCACCCTGACCTTCAGCAGAATCCTTCCGCCTGGCATGGTGATGGAATCGCCAGGGATGGCGCCGTCGATTGACACATCCAGGAATGGTCCGTTGCTCATGACGATGTGTCCCTGCTTCGCGGCGCGGGCAACATCCCAGGGATCGAGACGGGCAATGTCATCGTTCTGGACATGGATGAAGTTGAAGATCGATCCGCTCGCATGGCCCACCGTGTGCGCGTCGGTGTTCGCCGTCCCGAAGATGCGATCGCCCTGGTTGAGCATTTGCAGCCAGTGGAAGGCGCGGCTCCTGCGCCCCTTCGCCCCCGGAGCCGTGTCGGCGAGCAGGGAATGGATCGTTTCACGGATCTCCATGACATCGGTGATAGGCCGGGTTCCGAATCCGCCGTCGAGAGCGCCGTCCCGGTCGCGATCGAAATAGAGCCATCCGATGTCAGGGTGGTTCTGCTGCATCAGCTTCGGCGAACGGTGGTCGAGTTCAAACAGGCGCGTCATCTGCACGAATGGATTGGCGTCAGTGCGTGGCGCCCCGAAGCCCTGCTGGTCTTCATGGATTTCAAGGGGGAAGGCGATCTGGTGGTTGATGCTTCCGGGACCGGGACGGCCGCTCAGCTCCATCGATGCCGCGGAGGCGATGTATTGCCGAATGCCGAGCGCCTCGATGGTGGGGGAATAGGTGGAGATGCGATTGTGCTCAGTGGCCGGTGCAAACTCGATGCCGGAGCCTGCAAGATTGAGCACGCGCCCGGAAAACTCGACCGCTGAATCCCCGCTGCCCGTGGAATGGTTGTGGAGATCGGCTATGATCCAATGAGGCGTGGAATATTCGCGGTGGAGCTGGACGGACAGCCGGACCGTTCCTCCGACAGGGATGGAAACCGGCCTCACCACGGCTTCATACTCGGGGCCCCGTGAGACATGCACATCATATTCTCCCGCGGGTGCGGGAAACGTGTCGTCACCCCGTGCGCTGAAGAAGAGCGAGCCGGCGCCATTCGCACGCTTGGGCGGGCCCAGGTTTGGATTCGGCGTTCCGTTGCGGCCGCGGAACTCAATCTTGACCGGCATGCGTTCACCGGTGCCCGCTTCCGAGATGTCGAGGGAGACAAGGGATTGTGGCGGAAGGCGGAGCGTGGCTTCGCCCCTTGGCACGCCATGCTCAATTATCAGAGGCTGCTGGAAATCCGCCCGGCCCGCCTGCTCGACAATCAGCTTGTATTCTCCGTCGGCGAGGGGAAACGCCAGCCTCCCATTGCGATCGCTCAGCGAGGTCGAGGCGAGTTTCCCCTCCTGATAGACCGCCGCCATCGCGTCCTGAATCGGAGCGCCGTCGGCTTCCTTCACGGTGACCAGCACCGGATCGGCTTTCCGGCCATGAGCGCTGGCTGCGGCGAACTGGACGCCGGCTAGATCGCGCGCAACAAAAAGGTTCCTCTCGATTTCAATCTTCCCGCCAGGCTCGAGAGCGAGGGTAGGTTGCTGCCGGGGATTGACCGATGGATAGTGGACGAGAGTACCGATGGAGCGGAGATTCTTGTGATCGAGATCCTGTTTGGCGCGTTGGGCGCGCCCATCCGAGCCGGAAAGTCCGTAGGCAGCGTGGAACCACGGACTGGCCATGCCAATCACGTCCTGGTCGCCCTGCGCCTGCTGGCAGGCGATGTCATTGTCGAGACGCAGCCAGTCATGAACCGCCAGGCTCACGGTGTGACCGGAGGTGTTCTCATGAGTGGTGCGAATGTGCAGCCAGGAGTTTCCGTCGCTCAGGCTGTAGGTTGTCGATGAGCGGTAGGGCTCCTTGTCGGTGGGGTCGCGGACCACGATGAGTTCAGCGGTGGCCCCGCCGCTCCTCATGATGCCTGCCCGGTTTGCCGAAACTCCCGTCGGGCGGTAGCCCTGGGGGTAGAGGACTACGAGCTGATCGTTGTTGTCCGCACGAGTCGTGAAGTCGATCACGGCGCCCTGCACTCCCTCGACCATCTGATTGGCATCGCGCCATTGGGACGTCTGACCGATGACTGCGGTGACAAGGTCATTCCGAATGATCCAGTCGCCAACCATGCCATCAGCCTCCTTTCCGGAAGGAAGCTCCGAACGCGTTTCGTGGGTGACCTGAAAAACCTCGGCCGCGCTCAACGGGTGCCGGATGGATGGAGCGAGCGCAAGTGCCGAGGCGCAGAAACAGGAGATTGGATGCATTTTCATTGCGTGAGGTGCGCTGGTGTCGCTGATGAGAATGGCCTTTGAAGCCGCGCTCAATGGGATGGCCGTTCGACACGTTGAATGCAATGGCGGCTGGGATGCGCAACGATTTGAATGAAGCGTGCCTTGCACTTGGATCGGATGAAGCGCCTATGATCCGGACGACTGTTCCCCGCACATCCATCCAGTTCTTGAACCCGGCCAGATTGCGGCCAGTCTGAAAATCCCGACAACCACGACACCTGACCATGAAGCGAATCAATCATGCCGTTCCAACCCGCATCCTTGGAGGATGCCTGCTTGCGATTGCCTGCTGCCTGCCTGCCCACGGACAGGCGGCGGCCACCACCACCACGGACAGGAGGGATGATGATGAGGTGATCAAGCTTTCGCCCTTTGAGGTTCGACCGGATGAAGATGTGGGCTACCAGGCCGCGAACACCACTTCCGGCAGCCGCCTCAACACGAGTCTGAAGGACACGGCGGCGTCGATTTCCGTTTTTACGCCGGAATTCCTGTCCGACATCGCGGCGACGAGCGTGACGGACATGCTCGCGTTTGCCACAAATGCGGAACTCAATGCGGGCGACTCCGAGGGATCCGGCTTCAACAATCCCCGGGACTTCAATTCCCGGGGTGGGGAGCCCTTCCGCATTCGCGGCATTCCGGCCAATGTGTCCACCGATTATGTGGCGACAGCGATCCCTCAGGATCTGTACAATATCGAGCGGGCCGAGGTGGCCTCGGGGGCCAACTCGATCCTCTTTGGTTCCGGTGACGCTGGCGGCATCGTGGCGCTTTCCACAAAGAAGGCGCGTGTGAACAAGAACCGGTATGTCGGGCAGATGCAGGCGAGTTCGTGGGACTCCTGGCGCTATTCGACCGACCTGAACCAGGTCCTCATTCCGCGAAAGCTGGCCGTCCGAGTGAATGGACTCTACGAAGACGCAGAAACCTGGCGGACGTTTGAATACAACAAGCAAAAGCGCTACACGGCAGGCCTGACGTACAAGCCCTTTGAATCGACGACGATCTCAGCGTCCTATGAGGATGGCCTGACCAACCAGAGCGTTGGCCTTCGCTGGAATGTGACTGACCAGTACAGCGTATGGAACGCGACTGGGCGCACGGTCACCGACGTGCTTCCGACGCCGGCGGCCAATGCGCAGGCAGTCGGCCTCGTGGCATTCAATGCCAACCAGCGCTTCACATTCTACACGCAGGACGGGATTGTCACGAATCTGCGCCAGAAGATCCAGACCACGATCGCTCCAAAGCCTGCGAGCACGCTACTTCCCCTGTCCGTCTTCCCGATCACGGTGAATTGGGCGGGACCCGACGTGTATCTGAAGCGAGACTTCAACAACGGCCAGATCGTGGTCGACCAGGCGGTTGGTGATCGAATCGCACTGCAGGCGGGTTACTACCGCAATTACACTGACGCCAGGGCGCGGACGTTTTTCTACAACAGCAACAACATGGATCTCTACGGAGATCCCAACAAGAACATCCCCGCATCGAGTGGCACCGGGACGATTGTCAATCCGCGAGCGGGTCAGCTGTATCTCGAGTCGAATCAACGCGGAGACTACACGACCACGGAGAACGAGGTTTATCGGTTCACCGGAGTCTACGAACTTGATGCGAAGAAGCTGGGCACCCACCGCATTGCGGCGCTCTATGAGAGTGCGGTGACGGATCAGCATACCTGGACTGATCGGGAGATCCTGGTGAAGCAGGACAATTCGCCCGTGCAGAATGTGACCGCCCCCGAGAATGCCCAGAACTCGGTCTGGCGGCGCAATTACATCACTGAAGGCAACTATTCAACCTATGCGCTCCATGGCCTCTATGCGCCGATCACTCCGTTCTCCTACCTGGGCAACACCCTTTCCGGCCGGACGGTCACGACCGGCGAGCTGATATCACGCAAGGACATCTCGAGCTACGTCATTGCCGCGCAGAGCACTTGGATGAATCGCCCCAGCGCAACCTGGTTCAGGCGGCTGACCTCAACGCTCGGATACCGTGAGGACCAGATCAAGTATTTCGACACGACCTCGGGCCGCGTGGCGGCTGACGATCCGCGCATTGCTTCCGGCGAGCGCATCCGGAACGAGGTGACGGCGCTGCCCGGATTCAACGAGAACGACATCAAGGCGACAACACTGACGGCGGGAGCTGTGCTGGCATTGAACAATCGGCTTTCACTGCTTTACAATCGCTCCAACAATATCGGCGCCCCGCGTTTCGACAGGCGCATACTTCCGGACGGACGCATTCCGCCCACGCCGGAGGGGAAGAACTGGGAGGCGGGCGTCATGATCGACCTGCTCGGTGACGACCGTTACTTTGCGCGCATCAACTATTTTGACACATCCCAGATCGGCGATGCGGCGGTTTCACCCAGTGGAGCCGTGACGAACGCCACTGCGCTGGGACGCTCTCAGACGCTCGAGATTCTTGCGGAGTTTGTTCGCGTCGGTCGGATGACCCAGGCCGAGGCGGACAAACAGGGATTCAACTGGAATGCCGCAATCATCGATACCGCGACGCATGGTTTCGAGGTGGAGTTCGTTGGGAATCCAACGCCCAACTGGACGTTTCGCGCCAACTACTCGCACAGCCTTCGCGACCGCGAGAACTTCTTCGTGGAGGGCCGCACGTTCTTCACGGCCAAGTTTGAGGAGTGGCGAAAGCTGGCCGCAGGGAACCCAGCCCTGCAGGCCTTTTTGGAGTCGCGCATCACGACGATCCAGGACGACGAGATCGACGGCCGGGCTGCGGCCCAGGAGCAGGGCTTTGGCAACATCCCGCACAAGGTCAATGCGGTCAGCCGCTATGCATTCACCAACGGAACGCTCAAGGGCGCGTTTTTAGGCGGCGCTGTGCGCTACCAGAGCAAGGTTTTCTCCCAGACGGACACGGTTACCGGCCGCGACTACTACGCCAACGAGTCGATCTACGCGGATGCCTTTGCGGGCTACAAGTTCCGACCCTCATGGTTGCGCAAGGCCCAGCTGACGCTTCAGCTCAACATACGCAACCTGACAAACTCCTACCTCGTCACGACGGCACGCTGGAATGCGGATTTCAGCGGACCGCGCCGCCTGTATGTGCGTGATCCGCGTTCGTTCCGGCTGACGGGCACTCTTGAATTTTAATCGAACATGAGCCGTCGCCTTGCAGTTCTCTGGTGCCTCCTCCTGGCGGCGGCTGCCGCGCTGTCCGCCCGTCAGCCCAATGTCATCTTCATCCTCGCCGATGACCTTGGCTACGGCGACATCGGGCCGTTCGGGCAGAAGCTGATCAAGACACCCAGTCTTGACCGCATGGCTGCGGAAGGGGCGCGCTATACGCAGTCCTACACTGGAGCGACGGTCTGCGCGCCTTCTCGCTGCAGCCTGATGACGGGTTTTCACAATGGCCACGCGGCGATTCGCGGCAACCGGGAGATCAAGCCCGAGGGTCAGCAGCCGATGCCGGCCGACACGTTCACGGTGGCCCATTTGTTCAAGCAGGCCGGATATGCGACCGGAGCCACAGGCAAGTGGGGGCTCGGCTACCCCGGCTCCACGAGCACTCCGGACAAGATGGGTTTTGACTTCTTCTTCGGCTACAACTGCCAGCGTCTCGCTCACGAGTACTATCCCGATCATCTGTGGCGCAACAACCAGCGCGTTGAGCTGGATGGGAAAACCTATTCCCACGACCTGATAGCGGGTGAGGCGCTCGATTTCATCCGACGGAATCGAGCCCAGCCTTTCTTTCTCTATGCGGCTTTCACCATTCCGCATTCGAAGCTCCAGGTGCCGGATCTTGGACCCTATGGCAACGAGCCGTGGCCGGAGAATCTGAAGACGATCGCGGCGATGATCACGAGGCTCGATCGCGACGTCGGACGCATCCTCGATCTCGTGAAGGAACTGGGAATCGACGACGACACCCTTGTATTCTTCGCGAGCGACAATGGAGCGGTCTGGCGCGATGAGCTGTTTCATCACTCGGGCGCCCTGCGCGGCTACAAACGCGACATGTATGAGGGCGGCATACGATCACCGACCATCGCGCGCTGGCCCGGGCACATTGCGGCAGGATCCACGAACGACCAGGTCTGGGCGTTCTGGGATTTTCTGCCGACGATGGCGGAACTCATCGGGGTCAAGGCTCCCTCCGGCATCGACGGCATTTCAGTTCTTCCTGCACTGCTGGGGCGGCGGAAGATCGCTCATCCTCCGCTGTACTATGAGTTTCACGAGCGTGGATTTCACCAGGCCGCGCGGATCGGCGATTGGAAGGCGGTGCGTTTCGGGACGAAGGAGCCGATTCAGTTGTTTGACCTGCCGAAGGATCCGTCGGAAACCACGGATGTCGCGGCGGAGCATCCGGAAATCGTCGCCCAGTTTGACAAGTTTCTCCACGAGGCGCGCACGGACACGCCCGTCTGGCCGGTCAATGAAGAACCGCGCGGCGGGCAGCGCCCTCAAAAGCGGGCGACGCCTCCGACCAAGTGATTTCTGCCATGAGCACGCCACTTTCCTCAAAGGGAATCAGTCGACGCCAGGTGTTGAAAGGGCTCGCGGCTGCCGGCATGTGCGGGCTTCTGCCGCCTTTGCTGGCGGATGAATCAGCAATGGCCGGCCGGGATCGTGTCCTGGACTACCTGCGTCGATTGAAACGGGCCGATGGCGGCTACGGTTTTGACGGTCACCCAAGATCGCACCTCACGCCGACCTTTGCGGTGATCGCCTGTCATCGGCTGCTTGGCGAGGAGCCGCCGGACAAGACGAAACTCATCGAATACGTGCGGACGCACCACCCCCGTGAATTGAAAAAGCTGGAGCAGGAGCGGCGCATTTTTGAATTCCAGCAGGTTCAGGCGCTGCGCTGGCTCGGGGATGATGCGGCGGATTTTCGAGGAAGGATTGGCGAAATTCGAAAGCCGCAGGAGTACAAGCGGCAGTATGAGAGAAATGGATACCCGATTTTTCAGTCGGAGCTTGGACTCGTGCAGTGTCACGCGCTGCTCGGCCTGCCCCTGGCCGCACTTCAACCGGCGTTTGGTGAGTACCTGCGCTCCCGCCGCCGTCGCAATGGCAGTTACAACAATACTCCCGCGACTGATGGAGGCGACGGGCATGCAATGAACACCTGGTGGGGACTGCAGGCAGCTGAACTGCTTGGAGGCTCGGATGAATTGCGCAGGGAGACGGTGGACTGGGTGAGAGCCTGCCAGCGCGGAACCGGAGGGTTCACGTATCAGCCGGATCCGGAGTTTGCCGGTGTGGAGGATGCAGCGTACACGAGGGCCGCTGTTCGCTCGTTGCGGCTTCTTGGTTCGGCTCCGAGCGATCGCGAAGCCTGTGTCAAATGGCTGCTGTCGCTCGCGGTGAATGACGGCGGATTTTCGGATCGCCCCGGATGGCAGAGCAATCCCCTCGCAACCTGGTATGTGCTGGACGCACTCGATGCATTGGGTGCCTTGGACCGGCTCAATCATGTGACAAGACCGCCGCTGCGTCGCAGGGAACGGCTCCCCGACAACCTGAAGATTTTTTCCGTCCAGCTGGAGTCGCACGGCACCGGCAGTCCGGCAGAAGCCGTTGCTCTGGCGAGTGCGTTGAAGATCGATCTTTGGGGCGCAAAGAATGCGAAGCCCGGATGGATCGACCGCGTGAAGACCCTCGCGGCGCGGGGGAAGGTCCCGGTTCAGTTTTTCACCGCCAACGAGGAATATGGAACATGGGTTCGAGTGCCCGGCGTGGGAACCTACAGTCACACCGCCGATATTTTTGCGCCGTATGGGCGCGACATCGGAGCGTCGGTGGCCGGTCCGCAGGCGGTGAGCTGGGAGGAGTTCCGGGAGCGACGACTCGCCGCGTTGCAGCGCGGGGACGGACGACTCCTGTGGCAGTTTGGAGAAAATGAGGAGCTCGTGAGGCTGCTGCTCGACGATTCGGTTCAGCGCGGTGGTTTCTCCGCGATCAGCACCTTTCATTTCGGCAATCCGGACTTCACCAACACGGAGCCCTTCCTGTATCGCTGGCGCGGGCAGATTCCATATGTCTCAATCCAGGATGCGCACGGTGCGGAGCCCTGGTGGTTCGCTGACATGACAGAGGGCTTTCGCACACTTTTTCTTGGAACGGAACCGACCTGGGAGGCCTGGCTGGAGGCATTGAAGCGCGACTGGGTGGTGGCGGTTCGCCATGACGAAGTCAGCCGCGGAGATACCTGGATGCACGGAGGCTCGGAGGCGGTGTTGTCGCTGGTTCGCTCCCGGGAGGAAGAATGGCGCTGGTGGGACAACCCCAAGGTTCGCCGACCCCTGGCTTCGCTGGTGGCTCTCCGGCCGGGTGACACGTTTGAGGCGGGCGTCCCGACAGAGGGTGTCGCCCTCCGACTCCGCTGCGCGTGGAAGAATACGCAGCAAGGATTTCCCAGCGAGCCGAGGAGCAAACTGGTGTCGCTGCTCGTGGACGGGCAATCCGTTCAACCGCGCCTTGTGGAAACGCCACGCCCGAAGGGAGATGGAGTTGCCGACAGGTACTATCTTTATGCGGTGCCCGAAGGAGCCCGGCAGGCGGCTGCGACGGTTCGCGAAGTTTCGAGTGGACGAATAGAGACGATCTCGTGCCTCATTTGAGCGCATGAGCGCTCCCCCTGCCGTTTTCCAAGCCGAGAGCCGGCGCTTGGATGGCGGCCCCTTCACCGAAATGCTTCTCATGGGGGTGATGATGAGCGGCGCGAGTGCTGTGGATGCCATCAGCGGCACGATGCTGCCGATCACGGCGAGACATTTCACCGATGATGTCAGCCTCATTGCCGTCATGGTGGCGTTGAACCGCGTTTTTGGCTTTCTTGTGCAGCCATACGCAGCCTGGAAAAGTGACAGTCACCAGGGAAAATGGGGGCGGCGGCGACCCTTCCTGCTGGTTGGCTGGCCGGCGACGCTCGTGTGCACAGGCCTGCTGGGAGCGATGCCCTTCATTGTCCCGGAAGGTCATCATCGAACCACGACAGCGGTGTTTTTGGTCTTTTTGGTGAACCTTGGCATGCAGGCCTTCGTGGATGTGTGCTACGGGAGCGGCGATCCGATCTACGGGGACAAGTTCGGGACCGGTCAACTGGGGCGCGCCAATGCGACACGCATGATTGTCTCGAATGCCGTCCTCTTCATTCTGACGGCGCTTTTTCTGCCGCTGGCGGATGTGAATGAATTCTATCCGTATCTTGGAACGATCCTGTTTCTTGGCGTTTCGACGCTGGTTGCCATGGTACACCTGCGGGAAAAAATACCACCCCAACTGCCCGCGCCCGAGCGCTACCATCCCTTCAAGCCGCTGCGTGAGCTTGCGAATCCGCAGACACGCAGAGTGGCGGTTGTCAGCAGCGCGGTGCTCGTTGCACTCGGAGTCACGGAGATGCTCCACGCCCTGTTTGTCACCGAGACGCTTGGATTTTCGAAGACGGTTCTGGGAATGACAACGGCGGCCAGCCTCGTTGTCAGCCTGCTCTGTCCGTATCCGCTTGGCGCATTGGTCGATCGTCTCGGAGCCCGGCGGATGATGATCTCGGGCTTCGTCTTTCTTACGGTGATCGAACTGGGCTTCGTTGTCTGGGTGAAGGACGTATTTTCGCTCTACGTCTGCCTGATCCTGTTCAAAGTGGCCTGGATGACGGTGCACATTCCGGTGGTGCCTCTGATATTTCAGGACACCCCGCCGGAAAAACGGGGATCAATCTTCGCCGCGGTGCAGATGACCCGCGCCGGCGTGACGAGCGGCGCGGTGATCCTGGCCGGATTTCTCGCCGACTGGCTGAACTCCTATCGCATGTGCTACCTCGTCGCGGCAGCAGTGTGCCTGATCGGCCTAGTCGGCGCGATCAGGTTGTCGCCCGGCAGGCGCCCGATGCGGGCGTCCGCGTAGCGGTGAATGGATCAGAACTCGACGCTGAACGTGACGGTGATCAGACGCGGGTCGATGGTGACGACCTGGGAGACAACGCCGGTTGTGAGTGCTTGGATTGGAATCGGGTTTGTCTTGTCGAGGAGATTGCGGATGTTGAGCTGAACCCGGTAATCGAAGCCGCCGAAAGCCTTCATCTTGCCGCGATAACCGGCCATGACGTCCACGTAGCTTTCGGACGGCCCCTTGTAGGTCTTGTCGAGATCGAGCACAGACGTGCCGGTAGATGCTGTCTTGAGTCCGTAGCCGATGACCGGCGCGCCGCGGTAGCGGAGGGCGGCGCCCAGATTGAAGCCCTTGAGGCGTCCCTCGGTGAATCGATAGTTCACGATGGCGTTGACGCGTCCTGCGCGGATGGCGGGATTGGTTCGCCCGTCCACGGCCTGCATGAATGCGAGCGCATTGCCGGCAACCTGGCTTTGATAGTACTGGGCCAGCGACTGCCCGGTGGGCTGGGCGGCGTCAAAAGGCGCACTCGTCCAAGTCACAGGCTTTCCGGTGGAGTCGACCTCGCCGTTCTTTGCCACAACGCCTTGCCAGACGGGAAGCCGCTGGGCGATCCAGTTGAACCAGACTCCTCCGATGTCGGACTCAACGGACTCTCCCTTTGATCCATTGAGTCTGAAATTCCAGTTGCGCGTGGGACTGAAGTTCAGCTCGGCCTCGTAGCCCTTGGCCACGATGAAGGAGGAGATGTTGTAGTCTAGGTTGGGGAGCACAGGAAAGCCCCGCTTGTTTCCGTCCTTCACGTTGACTTGAGCCACGTTCGGATCCAGTTCGACCACGCGGTTCTCAACATTCCTGAACTGCGTCGTGAAGTTGTTGATCTGCTGGCTCGCCCGCGCCGGCCCGGAGGACGTCTCATAGCGATTGATCTTCAAGGAAAGCGTGTCCTTCAGAATGTCGATGCGGATGGCATAGTCGCGGCCGTCACCAGCACTACCAGGAACCATTTCACCGTACGGGTCCAGGCGGCCGGTGTTCAGATTGAATGTGGTCGACTTGTTGTAGGAAAGCGAAAGCCAAGATATGGGACGCGCAACGGCTCCAAGGTTGCGGGTGATTCCGGTCTGCCTGGCACCATATGGATTGTAGCTGACATCCCAGAGCACCGGGTAGAGGCCTGAGAAGTCCTGCTTGATCGATGGATCGTCCAGAGTGGCGGTACGCACGCCGTCCTTGCGGTAGCCATAGGTGAGTATCAGGCGCTCGCGCTGCTGGCGGTCAGGAAGAAAATGTCCCTGCCAGACGAAAATCGTGGAATCCAGCCTGTTTCTGATTCCACTGGTCGCCGCCTGGCCGCCCAGCCGTTTACCCTCAGCGGTCACGTATGGGGATATGTAGTAGAGTTCATAGGGCCTGCCATTGGCGTCATTGACCATCCACTGTCCCCAGAACGGACCGAAGGCTTCGGTGGGCTTGTAGGGGTCGCCCAAATAGTGGCGAAACTGGGGGATTCGCGAGGCGTGATTCGCCCAGTTTTGGAATGTCTTCGGACGCAGCGTGACCCCCGGAATGACGGGATCATCGAGAATGCGGCGCTGGAAGGTGGTTTGGTTCAGGCTCTCTTCATTTGAATAGGACTGGAGCCCGAGAAGGCGGTGACGGCCGAGCCACTTCATCCATGAGCTGCGTTTCTCCAGCTTTCTAGCGGCGTCAAATTCATAGGAGAGGGTTGCCCGCCAGTCCTCGCGGTTGAAATACTGGAGGCGGTTTGCGCTCTGGCCTTGAAAGTAGTACTCGCCAGCGTGCGGATTGGGGGTGTTGGTGCCCGGGATGTACATGTTCGCATCAACCATGACGCGGATGTTGTTTCCACTGGGATTGCTGCCGGCGGAAAGGATCTCGTTGTTGGATTTGTCGTAGTTGTAGGCGAGTTCGAGGAAAAGCTGGTCGGCGATCGACTGCTCGACAATCACGGTCGCATTGCGGCCATCGAGCCCGTTCTTGCGACTGCCACCCAGGACGTTCACATCAAAGGGAAATATTGAGGGGTCGACGAGGGTGTAGCTGGCACCGGCGTCAAAGGTGGGGTCGACGCCGGGCATGGTGCCCGGGCTTTTGACGGTGACGGAGTTGCGCCAGCTTCGCATCGCGCCGTCAGGCTCGCCCTGGATCATGACGGGATTCTCCCCGGCCTGTGCAAAAATGCGGTTGCTCCCGATGCCCGTGAAGCTGGTGTTGTTGTAAATGGGTTTGGGTGAAGTGTACCCGCTCCCCGCTATCTGATTCGCATTGAGCCACGGGGTGACAAAATCAAAGGGGGTCGTCATGGATGCCCGGCTCCATGAACGTTTGATGTTTTCACCCTCGACAATGATGGTGGTGCGCTTGAACGGCTTGAAGGTGAGTGTGCCGTAGATGCGGTCATCCCTGTCGTAGTTGGGCTTTTTCGCGGTCTCCATGTCCTTTGTGAGGCCGATCAGACGCAGGGAGAGCTTTTTGGGAAGGATGACGACATTGGCGTCGAAGGTGGCCCGCTTCGAATCCTCCGAATCGAACTGCACGGAGAAGCGGTAGCGGTTGCGCATTTCCGCGCGTGCAGGCGTGGCGTCGAAAATTCCCGAAGGGCTGCCGAGACCGAAAAGGATGGAGTTGGGTCCGCTCGCGACAGTGGCGCGGTCGATATTATAGTTGTCGGTCGGGCTCTTGGTCGGGAAAAAATTGCGGGACATCGTGCCTTCACCGATTCCGCGCAGGCGTCCCGGTGCGGCTGGAAACTGGGCGTCGTTGACGGTGCCCTGGTTGTATTCGTAATTGCTCTCGGAATTGGCGGTGTAGATGAGCGCCTCGTTGAAGCTGTTGACGCCAAGATCCTGCATGAATTCCTTGGTGAGCGTTTCAAGCTGGTTGGGCACATCCTTGAAGTTTGTGCGCAGGCGCGTCCCGCCGATTGTCTCGGTGGCGATCCAGCCGCCGCCCTCCTCGTTCACGACAAAGGGAGACAGAATGATGGCCTCGGGATCGGACGGGGGCGTTGAAGTTGGCGAAGCGGACTGCGCGGAGAGGGGGGCGCTGATGGCCTGGACGCAGGCGAGGCAGGCCGTCAGCACCGCAAGGCGGGCATGCTGGCGCGGGTTGATGCGGGCAGACGTTGATCCAGTTGTGCTTGGGTTCATGGAGTTGAAATGGTTGGAGGCAGCCATGGGATGGAGTGCCCGTGGAAATCCGGGCGAAGAATCGGGATGCGGAGTGGGTTTCGGGTTGGGTCCTGCTTGGTGGCGGGGTGGGGTGCAAGGGCTCTGATCTGCAGGGCCACTCATGAATTCCCGGGCTGGACATCGTCAATGGCCTGAATACTTTTTCTGTAAAGTGAATCGAAACCGGGTTACCCTTCGTGACATAGCCGCACGCTGTGATCTCAGTGCGATGGCGGTGTCGCTTGCCCTGCGCGGGCACCCCTCGATCCCCGAGGCGACGCGGGAGCGCGTCCGTGCGGCCGCGATGCGGCTCGATTACAGGCCGGATCCGGCCCTTGCGGCGCTCAACCACTACCGCCACCAGCGAACCCCGACGGCGCCGGGCTATGTGCTGGCCTACGTCACCTGCTTTGAGAAGCGAAACGGATGGCAGCAATCCCCGTTCTTCCGCCGGGCGTACCGGGGGGCGTTTGAACAGGCGGAGTTGCTCGGGTACCGGATGGAGCATGCCTGGCTGACGGAGCCCGGAGTCACCGGTGAGCGTTTTGCGCAGGTTCTCGAGGCCAGGGGAATCCGTGGCATGGTCATCGCCCCGATGCCGCGCCCCGCGAGCAGGCTGCAACTCCCCTGGGCTCGCTTCTCCTGTGTGGCGATCGGACCAAGCCTGATCGCTCCTGTACTGAACAGTGCGTGCGGCGACCAGTACCAGGCCATCATGCTCGCCTTGGAGCGCCTGCGGCTGATGGGATACCGGCGGATCGGCCTGATGGTTCATCCGGACGCCGACCGGCGGCACCAGGGAAAATACCAGGCGGCAGTCGCCTTCACCGCCACTCGAGAGACGCCCCCACCCCTGGTCGCCGAGGATCCGAGTGACGATGACCTCAGGGGCTGGCTGCGCCGCCACAGACCTGATGTGGTCATATCGGATGTCGACGCCAATTATGACCGGTTGACCAGTCTTGGACTTCGCGTGCCCCAGGACCTGGGCTTCGCCAGCTTGGTGCGCTCGGGCAGGAGGGAGATCAGTGGCGTGGAGACGTTTCCCGAGCAGATCGCCGGGGCCGCCGTCCTGCGCCTGCAGCAGGCCCTCTATGGAAATGAAACCGGAGTGCCGGAGCTGCCCAGCTGCACTTTCCTGCCAGGAAAGTGGGTTGACGGCTCCACCACCCGGCACACGGGATGCCCGTCGCCGGAACCGGCGAGGAGCGGCGCAGGGCGTTTGTCCCGAAGACGTGGAAGGGTGTGACGCCCTCCGTTCAACTTTACAGATCAAGTTACCGGGACATTGAGCCGGCGCGATTTCAATGGGAGAGACTTGGGACGAGTGCGGCGCGCACCAGGTCCGCCGCCCCGCCTGCTCCAACCTTTCCCCCTCAATTGACGTCCAAAGACCCGTCCCTGCTCCGCGGGGCAATCGACACCCATGTTCACAGTGCGCCGGATGTAATCCCGCGCAGGCTCAACGATCTTGAGTTGGTTGAACAGGCCCGCCTCGCGGGTATGCGAGCGGTCGTTCTCAAGAGCCACGCCTGTTCAACCTGCGCCCGGGCGTATCTTCTCAACCATATGCAGGGGGATGTCGAGGTTCTCGGAGGTCTGGTCCTCAATGACACCATCGGGGGATTCAACTGCCGTGCGGTCGAGACGTCCCTCAAGATGGGTGGATCGATTATCTGGATGCCGACCAAGTCCGCGGCCAACCACCAGCATTTTTTCGGCGGCCGCAATGGCCTTACGGTTCTGGATGGCCCGGGACTTTCCCGGGCCGCGCGCGATGTTGTCAGGCTGGTCGCCGATGCCGGCGCGGTTCTGGCGACCGGTCACCTTTCCCCCATTGAGTCCGGGGTGCTGATCGAGGAGGCGCTTGCGGCAGGCGTTCGAGCGATCAGCGTGACGCATCCGGAATGGGGGGCGACGGCCATGCCAGTGGAGATGCAGCAGCGGTTCGCCGGGAGCGGCAGGGTGTTCTTTGAGCGCTGCCTTGTCTCAGTCAGCCCCGGAGCGCAGCAAAGCGTGGCCTTTGAGACGATCGTCCGGCAGATCCGGGCGGTTGGGGTGGAATCTACCATTGCCGCGACGGACTACGGACTGCCGGACACGCTGACGCCTTCTGAAGCCCTGGACGCCTATGTTCGGAAACTCCAGGATGCGGGATTCACGGAGATTGAGATAAGGAGGATGATCCGCGACAATCCCGCGCGACTGCTTCAACTTTCCTGACCATGCGCAAGCCAAACAAGCGGTGGACACTCTGCGGCCTGCTGCTGCTGGCCACCATCATCAACTACCTCGACCGGCAGACGATATCAGTTTCAGCGTCGCGGATCGCCGAGGAGCTCAACCTGGGAGACAAACACCTGGGGGAGCTCTTCTCCGCCTTTCTTTTTGCGTACGGGATCGGGCAGGTCGTTCTCGGACCTGTGCTTGACCGCATTGGAACGGTCCGGGCGTATGCCTTTGCCGTCGCTGCATGGTCCATTGCGGGCGCGGCATCGGGATTCGCCACGGGATTTGGGTTCCTGCTTGCGACGAGAATCGCCCTTGGCCTCTGCGAATCTCCCAACTGGCCGCTTGCGCTGCGCGTGGTTGCGCGAAGCTTTCCGCCCGGCCAGCGGGTGCTCGCCACCGGCATTTTTCAGAGTGGAACCAGCATCGGAGCCCTGATTGCGCCCCCGATCGTCATCTATCTGGCGACGACCCATGGCTGGCGTGCATCCTTCATTGCAGTCGGTGCGGTGGGTTTCGTCTGGGTTGCCCTCTGGCTGCTTTGGTTCCGCTCGCAGCCGGACTTCAAGATCGATCAGGTCTCCGCCCCTGACGCGCCGCCTGAAACCGCCGTTGCCGAGGAGCCCGCGACGCTGTCGGAAATCGTGCGTTCCCGCGCTTTCTGGGGGCTGGCCATCGCGACGAGCTTTCTGAATCCCCTGCAGTATTTCTACACGACCTGGATCCCGCGCTATTTCGACAAGTATGCCGGGGTCGGCTTTGGAACCGAGCTCGCCCAGAGGCTCATCATCGTTTATCTCGCCCTGGATGTCGGGCTCTGGAGCGGCGGGGGGCTTGTGGCCTGGCTGGCGCGGCGGTGGGATGTTCGCAAGGCCCGCCTGCTTGTGACGTCGGTCGGTGCCGCCTGCATGATGACCGTGCCGCTGGTTGCGCTTGCGCGGAACATCGACGTGATCACGGGTCTTATTTCCCTGGCGACGTTCGGTCTGGGCTGGTTCATGGGAAACTATCTGACATTCAGTGCCGAGGTCTCCAGGAAGAGGACGTCAACGGCGGTTGGCCTGCTCGGTGGCATCGGGTCCCTGGCGGGTGCGGGATTCATGCTGCTGGTGGGGGGCTCGATTGAGCAAAGCGGGAGCTTCAGCATCGCATTCCTGATGGCAGGCGTGATGCCTGCGGTCTCCCTGACGGGGATTTTCCTGGGCACACGACGGGTTGTGTCGAAGGCAACATGAAGAAGCTGCGCGGAGCGGTTGTTGGCTGCGGTTCGATCTCCGAATTTCACTTTCGGGGATGGAATGCGATTCCGGAGGTTGAGCTCGTCGCGCTCGTGGATCCAAGCGAAGCGGCCGCGCAGGATCGTCGGGAGAAGTTTGCCCCCGGAGCCAGGCTCTACCGCGGCATGCATGAAATGCTCTCGAGGGAGGAAATCGATTTTGTCGACATCATCACTCCGCCATGGATGCACCGCGAGCATTGTCTGCTCGCCGCGGATGCGGGTGCTCACATCATCTGTCAGAAGCCGCTGTGCGATCGCTGGCAGGATGCCAGACGGCTGGTCGATGAACTTTCCGGTTATTCAAAGCGCTTTGTCGTTCACGAAAATCAGCGCTTCCGCCCGTGGTTTCGGGACATCGAGCGGCTGGTGCGTGAGGGCCGACTCGGGAGGCTGAGACACCTCCAGTTTGCCCAGCACGATCCCGTGGAGCCGCCTGAGAAAATTGATACGGAGGTTGAACTGGGAGTCCTGCTTCAATTTGGGGTTCATCTTGTCGATCTTGTTGTCGCCCTGCTCGGCGACCCGGTCAGGATTCATGCACACATGGATCGCATCAATCCGCGTGTCCGGGGGGAGAGTCTGGCGCATGTGTTTTTTGAGTGTGCCGGCGCATCCGCCGTTGTTGATGTCTCCTGGAAATCCGTGGGCGTGCAGCAGGGGCATGCCCTGGTGATTGGCGAGGCGGGCGAGGCGTTCTACGAGGGAAGAATGACGCGCGCCGACAGCGCGCGTTTCCGCGTGTGCGCGGGCAATGAGGTCGTGCGCGATGAGATCCGCTCGCCGAGGGAGGACTATGTGCACGCTTTCGGGCAGTTCGAAAGGGAGTTCGTCGATTCGATTCTCCATGAGACGCCTCCACCGCAGCCGGCCCGCGAGAATCTGCGATCGCTCCGGGCCACGTTTGCCGCCTACGAGTCCGCACGCATCGGTTCCGCCGTTGTGCTGGAGGCGTTCAAATAGATGAAGCAGGGCATCCCAGTGCACAGTCCGCGATGAGTCTGCTTGGACAACCTCCCGGCGAAACGGGAATGACGCTGGCCGAACTCGACACGCCCGCGCTCGTGGTCGACCTGGATGCGCTCGAGCGAAACATTCAACGGCTGCCGGCTTCGCCGGCGTCCGTCGGCGTAAGGGTTCGTCCGCACGCGAAGAGTCACAAGTGCCCTGAAATCGCGCACAGGCAGATCAGGGCTGGTGCAGCGGGGGTGTGCTGTCAGAAGGTGAGCGAGGCCGAGGCGATGGTGAACGGCGGGGTGCTCGACGTTCATGTCAGCAATGAGATCGTCGGTGCGCGCAAACTGCGCGCGCTTGCCGAGCTCGCACGGCGGGCGCGACTGAGCGTCTGTGTGGACGATGCCGACAATCTTGCGTCCGTAGCCGCCGAGGTCAGCCGGGCGGGCGCCCGGCTGACGGTGTTTGTGGAGATTGACGTGGGGTCCGCCCGCTGTGGAGTGCCACCGGGAGAGGCGGCGTTGGAACTCGCGCGTCGAGTTGCAGCCTTTCCCTGCCTACGGTTTGGCGGATTGCAGGCGTACTTTGGCCCCGCGCAGCACATGCGAAGTGTCGAGCAGCGGAGAGCGGCCTCTGCGCAGGCGGCGGAGAGTGCACGCAGGACGAAAGTGCTGCTGAGCGCACACGGCATCGACTGCCCGGTGGTCACCGGGGGAGGAACGGGCACGTTTGCATTTGATGCGACGAGCGGTGTCTTCAATGAGATCCAACCGGGCTCGTATGTGTTCATGGACGCCGACTACGCGCGCAATGAATGGACTGGGGGCGGACCAGCGTTCGAACAGAGCCTGTTTGTCTGGACAACGGTCATGAGCAGGCCTTCGCAATCGCTCGGCGCGGTCGATGCGGGCATCAAGTCGCTGAGCAACGATTCCGGGCCGCCGCTGGTCAGCGGTCGTCCGGACATCGAGTATGTGCGCGGAGCGGATGAACATGGCGTGCTGCATTTCAAACTTCCCGAACAGGCCCCTATCGTCGGCGAGAAGCTCATGCTCGTGCCGGGTCACTGCGATCCCACGGTCAATCTGCATGACTGGATGGTGGCCGTGCGTGGCGGTTGCGTTGAAGCGGTCTGGCTTGTGACAGCGAGAGGCGCGATTCATTGAACATGAAATCATGTGCAGTCCACACCCGCGGGTCGCGAGGGCGCGGCATCATGCTCGACTCGGGTTTCGGGGCTGCAACTCCCGGTGCGTGTCATCACAAGCTTCAATCCATGAAAAGTGTCCCGTTGCGACGATTCTCAATCTTCAGTGCGGTCGCTGTTATTATGGCGATCTGTGCCTTCATTCCGGGGGGCGGAGCAGCTCCGGCAACCGGACCGCTGCGCGTTCTCCAGTCGAATCCGCGCTACTTCACCGACGGTTCAGGGAAAGCCATCTACCTGACGGGATCGCACACCTGGGCGAATTTTGCGACCGATCAGGGGAGGGAGGTGCCCGTGGTTTTCGACTACGAAGGCTACTTGGACTTTCTTGTCGCACACCATTTCAACTTCTTCCGGGGCTGGATTTGGGATCTGCCGTATTCCAACCAGGGACCCAATGGCGGTCCGTTTCGCTGGGCTCCAATGCCGTGGCTCAGAACAGGGCCTGGGTTGGCGACTGACGGTGGGGCAAAATTTGACCTCAGCCGCTTTGACCAGGCGTTTTTCGACCGCATGCGGAGCCGCATCATCGCCGCGCGCGACCGCGACATCTATGTTTCCGTCATGCTGTTCCAGGCCTATGCCTGGGCCAAGGATCGCAACGAGAATGACGGTTTCCCGCTCGATGGACGCAACAATATCAATGGAGTTGACGCCGGTCCGGGGAACGAAGCGGCAAAGCTGAGCATTCCCGCGGTCACCGCCGTGCAGGAGGCCTATGTGCGCAAGGTCATCGACACGGTGAACGACCTCGACAACGTGCTCTACGAAATCGCCAACGAAGCCAATGACGGCACTGCGGCGTGGCAGTATCACATGATCGATTTCATCCATGCGTACGAGCGCACGAGGGCCAGGCAGCATCCCGTGGGTATGACGGCCCACATCCGCGGAGAGGTTCATTATGAGGAGCTGATGGCGAGTCCGGCCGACTGGGTTTCGCCGTCCTGTCTGGATGGATTCATTGAGAACCCCCGTGCGGCGACCGGGGACAAGGTGATGATTGTTGACAGCGATCACGGCTATACCTGGGACCTGCTCAAGCGGGACGGTCCGGCGCTTCAGCAGGCGTGGGTATGGAAGAATTTTCTTCGGGGAAACCAGCTGCTCTTCATGGACCCCTACCTCGCGCGCACGGAGGGAAAGGGTGCCGGTAGAAACGACCCGGGTGGCATCAATCCGAAGGAAGCGTATTTCGGACTGACGCCGGATCCCTACTGGGAGACGATGCGCGCGGCACTCGGCCGGGCGCGGATGTATGCGGAGAAAATCGACCTCGCCGCCACGGCACCACATTCCGAACTGGCCTCAACCGGTTACTGCCTGGCCCAGCCTGGCGTCGAATACCTGGTCTACAGTCCCGCCGATGGAACCGACTTCACTGTTTCGCTGACGAAGGGGAGATATGGCGTCGAGTGGTATGATCCGACGACGGGCAAGGTGGTTGAAAAGTCCAGGCGCAGAGTCAAGGGAGGGGCAGAGTCATTCCGCGCAAAGTTTCCAGGGGACGCCGTGTTGTATCTCAAGAAGCTGTGAACCCGTTTGGCATCTCATGAAAACTCGCGCCTGCGCAAATCTGGCTTCGCCAATCATTGCCTGGGTCCTTTTGCCGACGCTCGTGACCGGCGCCCCGCGGGTGGAGGATGCGATGACCGATCCGGGGTTTGGACAGAACGTGTTTCGGCGCGATTGTTCGCTGTGTCACTATGCCGGCTCAGGCAGCACGGGAGGCGGACAGGGGCCCAGTCTGGTTGGAGTGATGAGCAAGGCGGCGGGCTCGCGTTCGGATTTCAGCTATACAAAGGCAATGCACGACTCGGGACTCGTCTGGGATGCGGCGACGCTGGACAAGTTTCTCGCCAATCCGTCGGCTGTGATTCCGGGCACCACGATGGTCGCCAGCGTGCCGCAGGCGAACAACCGCCGGGATTTGATCGCGTATCTCTCCACACTCAAGTCGGAGGGTGAATCCGAGGTCGTGACTGATCCCACCATCAGCGATCCCAATGACTGGCGCCACCAGAAGCCCGGACGAAGGTATGAGATCAGCGCGGAGGATCTGCCGCCGCCCAATGCCACGCCTTTGAGCCGCAACTATCCCTTTGTAGTGTCGCAGCCTGAAAACGTTTCGCCGGTGGTTCCGGACGGTTTCTCCGTTTCAGTCATTGCACGCAACCTGGACGGACCGCGTCTCATGCAGGTGGCGCCTAACGGCGACATATTTGTGACGGAAATGCGGGTCGGCCGCGTGCGCGTGCTGCGAATGACTGAAGGCGCTCCGGGGAATGTGACGAGCGAGGTGTTTGCCGAGGGATTGAACCGCCCCTATGGCCTTTGCTTTTATCCTGCCGGCGATGACCCGCAGTGGCTGTACGTTGCAAATACGAACTCAGTGGTGCGCTTCCCGTATCGACGCGGCGATCTGAAATCCGCTGCCAGGCCTCAGGTGATCGTTCCTGCAATCATCATGTCGCGCGGTGGACACGTCACGCGCACGCTGGCGTTTTCCAGGGAGGGAAAGCGGATGTTCATCGGCGTGGGTTCGGGCACGAATGCGGGAGAAGATCTGTCGCTGAAGACTCCCTCGGAGGCTGAGGCATGGGATCATGAGCACGGATTGGGGGCCGGCTGGGACACGGAGCTGCATCGCGCGGATATCCTCGCAACGGATCCGGAGGGGAAGGCACCGTTGAAGGTTTTTGCCACCGGACTTCGCAATCCTACGGGACTGGTTGTGCATCCGCAGACAGGTGATCTCTACGCGGCGGTCAATGAGCGCGACAGCCTCGGCGACAACCTGGTGCCAGACTACTTCACGCATGTGCGTGAGGGCGCATTCTACGGCTGGCCCTGGTACTACATCGGAGGGCACGAGGATCCCCGCCACGCCGGTGCTCGGCCTGACCTTTCGCACAGCATCACGGTGCCGGATGTGCTGATTCAGGCACACTCGGCACCGCTCGGAGCTGTTTTCTACACTGCGGCGTCCGGAAGCGCGCTTTTCCCTCCGGAATATCGTGGCGACGCGTTCGTCGCCCTGCACGGATCCTGGAACCGCCGGTCCCGGACCGGTTACAGTGTGGTTCGCGTGAAAATGCAGAATGGCCGTCCAACCGGCTACTATGAGGACTTCCTTGTCGGGTTTGTCACCAGCCAGCGAAACGTGTGGGCGCGGCCTGTTGGACTCGCCGTGGCGCGGGACGGCGCGCTCCTCGTGAGCGATGATGAGAACGGAACGATCTGGCGGGTGGCGGGCACGAGAAGACTTTCACCATGAAACGATCATCAATTCTATTGGCGTGCTTCCTTGCAGTGTTTTCCTGCGCCGTCGCGGCACCACAAGTCTACCTGGTCGGAGACTCCACCATGTCGGACATGCCGGCGACAAATCCGCGGCAGGGGTGGGGCATGCTGTTCCGTCCGCTCTTCAAGCATCCTGAGAACGTGAAGAACCTTGCGGTGAACGGAGAAAGCACGCGGAGCTGCGTCGAGTCCGGGCATTGGAAGGAGATCGTCGGGGGGCTCAAGCCTGGCGATTTCGTTCTGATTCAGTACGGGCACAATGACGAGGTGAAGGAGAAGACCGAGCGGTACACGGATCCCGTGGCGTTTGGGGATTACCTTCGGACTTTTGTGCGGGATGTCCGCGCGAAGGGTGCGACTCCAATTCTCGCAACACCGGTGTGCCGGAGAAAATTCGATGATTCCGGCCGGATCGTTCCGACCCACGGACCCTATCCTGACGTCACACGGACCGTGGCGAAGGAGGAACGCGTGCCGCTGCTGGACCTTGAAAGGATGACCGAGCACTGGCTCGAATCGACGGGACCGGAGGCATCGAAGGCTTTCTTCGTGGGACGCAGGAATTCCCGCCTTCCGCCTGGCAAGGAGGACATCGAGCACTTTGTCGAGGCCGGCGCAGCCCGGGTTGCCGGCCTCGCGGCCGATAATATTCGCGCACAGAAGCTGCCGTTGGCTGAGCTTCTGCAGTAGCCCAATTTCGCCGAGGTAGCAGACGGCAAGCGTGCTCCAAGCGCTACTCCCGGGATTCAGCCGAATTTCGGGGAGTAATTGTGAAGACAACGCGGCGGTAACCGGTGAGCTGCGGCTTGCCGTCGTCCAGGACTTCAAGGATCACGTGCAGCGTCCGGGTGTCCGGGACATCAGGGGCGACAAGAAACTGGTGCAGCGGCCTTCGGGGTTCGCCAGCGCGATCTGTCCGTCAAAGGATCCTGGCTCGCGGTACTGCCACCATTTGTAGGTGAGCTGATCACCGTCGGGATCATTGGATCCTGAAGCGTCGAGTGAAACCGTTTCGCCGGAACGCACCCTGAGTTGGAGAACATGACGCGTGGCGTCGCCATTGACGTGGGCGACCGGTGCATGATTCGCCTCGCCGGGAGGCTTGACCTGCCAGTCGAGTCGCGCGGCGAAATCATTGCTGATGGCCTGGGCCCATCGACCGAGGCTCCATTGCATTTCGCGTTCCGGATCCGTCGAGCTTGGATGCTTGTCGCGGCCATCCACAAAAAAGTTTCGATGCGGATACAGTCGCATGCGCCGTCCACCCCAGCCACCCCACTCGGGCTGTTCTACATCGGTTAGACCAGGTGCGAGCAGGTGCAGGAATGTGGGTGAATCCCCTTCCTTGATGATGTACCCATGCAGGTTTGCGGTGCCTGCCTTGGGATAACGCGCGGCAAGCGGGCCATGACCTTCGAGCAGGTGCCGGCGCACCCAGGTTTCGTTGCGCAGGGACTCCGGCGCCTCGAGGCTCAACCCGCCTTTGACGACATTGGTGAAATCGAAAAACAACTCCGGCACATTCTTCCAGATCCAGACCGTGCCGGTGTCCTGCCAGTTGCTTTGGTGCAGTCGGATCTTTCGGATAAAACGTTCCGCTTCCGCCGGGGAACGCTCGCGACGGACTTTGCTGATGGCCTGGGCGAGATCGATGGAACCACCCCAGACGAGGACCCACAGCGGACGAGGATCGTCACGATCGACAGCCTCGATGATCTGCATGGCTCCGGCGGACTCTTTGCCTGATGCAAGCCAGGGCTCCGCGGGTTCGCAGGTTCGGGAGTCGAGGGTACCCGCGGGATAGGGGACCGGGAATCCCTTTCCCGCTCCGGCCCAGGTTCGAAGCATGCGAGCTCCTGCCCTCACAACACTCTTGAGATGTTCGGGGGTTGGAAACGGATAGCCAGGCCTGGCGTGCCGCTTCAAGGAATCGTAGACCCTGCCGTAGTCATTGAGGATGTCCACAATCCATTCCGGACGCACCGATCTATCCCCGAAGGCAAGCGAGGTGGCGACCAGACCCTCGATTTCAAACTCGTTGGCATAGGAAAGAAAGCGAATCATGGCCTGGATCTCGTCGGGATCCTTCCAGTAGTCGGTCAGCAGGACCACGCGCGGGCGCTCGGGTGAGGCGTGCTGAAGTTCGGCGGCACCGCGCGTCGGATTCAGAAATGCGACGAAGAAGGCGAGGAGCAGTGCAAGCGTTCGGTGCTGTGTGGACATGCCGGCTGTTGTGGTGAGCTTGTGAAGGTGCGTGCGTTGAAAATTTCCGCAAGGCGGCCGGGGCCGCGCGGAGTCGATTGCATGACGGGTTTATTTCGGTTGGACATTCTGAAGCAAGGCCCAGTCATGCGTGAGCGCCAAAAGCGCAGGCGGAGGGACGGAAATTCCTTGAATCACACCGCGCAGGCGCCCGTTCTCGCGCCATAGCGCCAGGTCCACCGGCTCGGTCAATTCCAGCCGGAAGTTTCCGGCCTCCACAAAGCGCAAGTCCGAGGCGGCCAGACTTTCCAGGTCCCCGTTCTTTGACAGCTTGATGGCGAATACTCCGGTGGCCTTCGCCTTGACGCGGAAAGTGCCGCAATAGAAGGTCGCGTCGATCGGATCGCCTGCGGGATTCTGCTCTCCCCGCGCCAGGAAAGTCGTGCCGTCGGTGAGCATCGACTGGTCCGCGAGTGGAGCAACCTCCACCCGGTAGGGAGCCATCGGGGCAGAGTGTGACTTTGTAAGGAACTGCACCACGCGCGAGGGTGTTGGATCGGAACCGGCACCATCGACGAGCGTATCGCTTTCGCTCCTTGGCACGCCATCGAACGTCAGGGTGCGGTGCCCGCGGATGAAGAGCTGGCTGTTCGATCGGCTCACTTTCCTGAGGAAGTCGATGCTGCTGTCGGGCTCGTATTCAGGATTCAGGAACACGAGCGCCTGGTATTTCTGGACGCCGAAACTGACCATGCCGTCCGGATCAATCTTCAATGCACCGGTCTGGATCTCAGTCGACGGAATCACGTCGGCCCGCACGCCGCGAGCCCAGAGATCCTCGGCAAAGTCCACGCCCAGGTCACCGAAGTGCGGCCCCACCCAGTTCACCGCGGCAGCGTGGCCGAAGACCACGGCGACGGGACAGTCCAGGGGGGTCTTCGAGACATAGTTCAAAAGCCGAACCCGGCTCTCCGCCCTCATGGCGGCCTTGTCTTCCAGCAGCCACCTGGGAGTGAGGAAATTCACCCGCCCGCCTGCGCGCGCGTCCCTCCAGATTTCCCAGTAGATCGACTCGGGATACCGTCTCTCGTGAAACTGATTGTACCACACGGGGCCCCCCATCTTTTTGGCGAGAGACGTCCGAATGGGCAGCGGCCATTGCTCATCGGTCTGACCGTAGTCCCGCGTTGCCTGCCACCAACTGTAACCGTTCTTGAAGGCGTCTCCAAAGGGCATGTGCCCCCATGTCGCATGCACGACGACAAACGCGCCGGACCCAAACTGGCGCTTCGTTTCCCGATAGAAGCTGTCCTCGATGCGACCGTTTTCCGTGAGCACCAGGCGCATGTAGCGGTTCACCGCCGTGAGCCGCTTGTCGCGTGCGCCGCCAATCCCGAGTGTCATGAGTACGCAGTCGCGCACGAATTCGCCGCCTCCGGCCTTCGCATACGCGGCAGCGATGTTGTCGGAATACCAGAAGTCCCCGTCCTTCGCGCCGTGATTGTACACAGGGGGAAAGCCCCACTCGTCCTTCATGGCGCCATCCATGCCGGTGTCACGGTACTGCTCGAGGATCTGCTTCTGGAACGGGATCAGCGCCGGGGAAAACACGTCCGGGGTCCGGTATTCGAAGGCCGCCGCGACGATCACCTCTTCTGCGTCCGAGGAAACCTCCACGACGATGCGCTCCTTCGATTCCTCCACAACGCGGACTCCGCTCTTCAGCTCCTCGAGATCCGATGCCAGGTTCTTCCGCGGGCCGGTCGCGCGCCAGACCCGCACCAGGCGTCCGCTGAGCAGCGCCTGCTCGCCCGTGTGGTCGCTCAGCCGCGAGGAGGCGATTTCGACGCGGATGGGATCGCTCCCCTTGAGGGGAAATGATCGGATGCGAAGCATCCATTGCTGCTGGTCAGGATGAAGTTTCTGAAACGCCAGCCGTGCGCGCCGGACATCGAGATCCACGGCCAGCCGGATGCCGCGGCTGTGGGCGTACTCGACGACACGCTTGACGTGGGCATGCGCCTCCGGGGTTGTAACATCTCGCGGTGACTTGGTGGTGAGAAATCCGAAGTTCGACTGGTCGGCAATCATGTCCAGCGACGCCTTGTAAGCGTCGGAGCCAGGCGATCCGGTGTTCCATGTCCAGATTTCGGGGGGCAACGAGAGAGGCAGTCGATGCTCGGCCCCGTGATTCGACAATTCGCCGGGCATCTGGACGCCGCCCGCGAGAAGCGCGGCCGCGAAAAGTGCAAGTTGAGCCAGCCTTCCAGGCACATGGGTCATGGCCATGAATTCGGAGCGGTGCGGTTGATGTCCTTCCAATTCTACAGGCCCGGCAGTACAAGTGCGTTTGTCTTGCTGGCTTCGCGAAGCGCGTCGATCTGCAGGTAGTCGACGCCAAATTCGAGAATCTTGGCGTCGAGCAAGGCGTGAAGCTGGGCGTACTCCTTTTCAATTCTGGCGCAGCACTCGCGGCTGAAGTCGCGCAGGAGCTGTCTCGCCTCGTCCTCGCGATTCGCGAGGCTCAGCCGTGTGACCTCATTTTCAATCCGCCGCGATTTTGCGAGCTCCCACTGCTCGGTTTCGCGGAATACGGCAGCCGCCAGTGGAGCGAGCTTGTTGTAGTTCAGGTCGCACTGGCGCTTGACCCTCTCCGCCCACCACCAGGGTGACTCGGCGTTGTAGATGTCCTTGCCGATGCCGTAGCTCTCGGGGACGGTGCGTCCGGCGAAGTAGAACGGCTTGAAGACATTGACGCAGGGCGAACTGAAGGATGCCCAATAGACGGAGCGGAGCAGCGGCGGGTTGTCCTTTCTGAGGTGGGCCACCATGCTGGCGGAGGTGCGCCCGTGATTGGGTCCGTTGTGCATGCACACCGTGGAGAACCAACCGTCGTTCGGCGACCACTTGGGCGCCTCAATGGTGCCCTCGTGATGACTGCGGTTGATCTCGTTCATGACGAGTTCCACGGTGATGCTGCCCTTGTGTTTGTGGAGGAGCGAGGAGACCTGGCACGCGCGATTGTGCGCCGCGGAATAGTCCTTGTCGGCGCGCGTGTAGCAGCGGGAGAAATTGAATGTCTCCTCCGAGGAGCACCATCCCTGCGCGATGGCGTGCTTGATGAGGTCGGGATGCGCCTCATCGAAGTCGCGCTCGATGGTGTAGATGTTGGAGATGGCGTAGACGTCGGTGACCTTCTTAGCGGCCCAGTATTTTCCCGCGGTCTCGAGCACCCAGGCACTGCTGGGATCAGCCACGATGAACGAGTTGCTGCCCCGGCCCTGGAGCTCGAGGTGGTCGATGATCACATGCATCGCCTCGTAGGCGGTCCTGCCGCGCTCGAGCGCCAGTCGAATCAGATCCATGCCGATGAGCCCCGCATTGGCCGGAGGAACCTTCGACTTGATGGCCTCATTGCCAATGGCCACACCCCATTCGTTGAGCCCGTGCTCGTAGCCGAATGTCCAGGAAAGCTGGGAGCCAATGTGCTCATAGGTTTCAGCGACCTGCGGGATCGACCGGTCGGTGCACTTGACCATCGAACCCTCGGGATGGCGGGTGCGTGGAAAGTAGACGAGCGGCTGGGCCTCCGTGATCTTTCGATCGCTGTTCTTGGCCATGATGACCGAACCGTCGCGCGTGGAGTTGCCCAGTGCGACCCAGGTGTCGCAGGCCAGGATCCGGGTTGAAAGACAGGCGGCTGCAAGCACGGCAAGCGCGTGCACGACGATGGAGCAGGAGTGACAGGTTTTCATGATGACTCGCATGGCATGGGTTGGCGGGACTGGGTGAGGGGTGGTTGAAATCCAGAAACTCGCCCCCAGCGGAGACTCCCGCGGAGCTTCAGGCAATCCTCCGGTCACTTGATCCATAAAGTGAAATTCGATCGCGCAAAGCTCCCATTCTTCCATGATCCTCGGATCGACGCGACATCGTGTCCGAACCGACATATTTTCCATTCATGACCACGCTCTCCCTGTCCAGAACCCTTGCGACTCTGCCTCCCGCCGCCGACGCCGTGCCGGTTGCCGCGGTGGCGAAACTTGTCGTGTTGGACGATGACCCGACGGGAACGCAGACGGTTCATGGCGTGCCTGTCCTGACAACCTGGGAGACTGACGCGCTCGAGCAGGCGCTGAGCGGGCCTGAGCCCTGTTTCTTCATCCTGACGAATTCCCGGGCGTTTCCGGTGGAGCATGCCTGCCGGATCAACCGGGAGATAGGCCGCAGGCTGGCGCAGGCTTCACGGAATGTGGGGCGCAGCTATTCGGTGCTGAGTCGCGGAGACTCCACACTGCGAGGGCACTATCCGGCTGAAACCGATGCCCTGGCGGAGGGGCTTGGGATTGTCTGGGACGCCACGCTGATCATACCCGCCTTTTTCGCCGGCGGGAGGCTGACGATCGGAGACGTTCATTATGTCGCCGATGTCGACCGCGACGCGCTGACGTCGGTGGGCGAAACTGAATTCGCCAGGGACAAGTCGTTTGGTTTCCGGTCATCCAATCTCCGAGAGTGGATTGAGGAGAAGACTGCGGGGCGGCACCGGGCGGCGGATGTCGTTTCGATCTCCATCGAGGACCTTCGCTTGCGCGGGGCCGCTCGCGTGGGCCAAAGGCTGCTCAGCGTTCCGCACCGCGGCGCTGTGATTGTCAATGCCGCTGCTCCAGCGGACCTGGCGGTTCTGACTCAGGCTCTCGTCGACGTCGAGCGCTCCGGGCGGCGTTTCCTGTTCCGCACTGCCGCTGACTTTGTGGCGGCCTATGCAGGCATTTCCAAACGGCCACTGCTCACCGCTGGTGAACTCTCGGACTCGAGCGGGAAAACCGGAGGACTGCTTGTGGCCGGGTCGTATGTCGGCAGGACCTCCGCGCAACTTGATGCGCTTGCAACCCGGTGCCTGAATCTGGCAAAGATCGAAGTCTCCGTCGACGACCTGCTCAGCGATGAGCGGTGCGAAAACGAAATCGCGCGATGTTTGCAAAGGGTGGATGAATTTCTCACCGCGGGCCGAAGCGTCGCGCTGTACACGAGTCGCCGCCTTGCGACTGGACGTGACGCCTCGGAGAATCTGTCGATTGGCGAGCGCGTTTCCTCGAGCCTGGTGCGGATTGTGCGGGGAATCGGTGTGCGCCCGCGATGGCTGATTGCGAAAGGCGGCATCACATCGAGCGACATCGCGACGAAGGCCCTGGGCATCCGCCGGGCCACCGTGCTGGGTCAGGCAATTCCGGGAGTGCCCGTGTGGCGTCCCGGGGAGGAAAGCAAGTGGCCCGGCCTACCCTATGTCATATTCCCCGGCAATGTCGGCGGGACCGATGCACTCGCCCGATTAGTTGAATCATTGGATGCCGCCCGGCTCATGACATAGTTCCGGCGCGCCGTCCCAAACGGCTCGAAGCAAATTCCTCGAATCGAGGCTGGACAGGTCAATTGAGTGTATGATCTCAGTGGTGAAACAATGATGAAATAGTGCATGTGTTTTTGAACTTGATTTGATGCGTTTCACGTCTCAATTAGCATCGGATGTTCGTTTCCCGATACGTTGCTCGGGGAATGAAACGAATAAGATCTTCAAGTCTGAAATGAAATTAGGTGGCTGCATGCAAATGGCCCGACTCTCCATGGTGTTGCGCGGTATTGCGGTGGCGACTGCGATCCAGACTTGCCTGCCGGCTGAAGATGCAGGAACAGCGCTGGAGCCGGTCCGTTACACGGGCGGTGAACGAGTCGACGCCAGTCATGATGGCGCGCTGCGTTATGCCGTCGGTGCGAAGAACTGGCAGGCTTTCCGGGCCAATCGCGCCCATCCGGAATCATCCGACGGCTACGGCTACACCTACAACCACGCGCCGATGATGGCTTACTGGGACAGCCGCTTCTACATCGAGTACCTGAGTTCGCCGTTCCATGAGAACAAGGGCCCCATTCACAGCCTGCTGATGTCGTCCGCTGACGGCGTGCATTGGGACAAACCGGTCGAAGTGTTTCCTTTCTACAGGATGCCGAACGACGACATGGCCCAGATGCACCAGCGCATGGGCTTTTTTGTTTCGCCCAGCAACCGGCTGTTTGTCCTCGGCTTCTACGGACTTCCCAACCGTCCGAACGACGGACGCGGCATAGGGCGAGTCGTGCGCGAAGTGCATGCGGACGGATCGTTCGGGCCGATCTATTTCCTCCGCTACAGCCGGCACAACGGTTGGAACGAGACCAACACGACATTCCCCTGCGCCGCTACAACGGCTTGGACAAGGCCTTTGGTGCGCAATACAACCGCGCGATTGCCGAGGGAAACGGCAGGCCTCCCGGAGAAGGTTTCTGGGTCACGTACAGCATGAACAAGGAGGACATCTGGGTGGCCCGCGTGCCCGTGCCCGTCACCGGCACCGTCACGCAACCGGTCCATGACACCTTTGACAGCGGCACCCTTGAGGACCTGCCGTGGAATCTTCACAGCCCGAAGTGGGTGCCGGTCACGCTTGCCGATTTGCCGGACAAGAGCGACCGCAGCCTGCAGCTGAGCGACGCCGATCCCGCCGACTACGCGCGCGCAGTCAGAGTCTTTCCCGAAACCAAGCGGGGCGTTGTGCGATTCAAGGTTTACCCGCATCAGTCCGACCACGGGCGGCTGGAAATCGAACTGAACGATCGCCATGGCAACGCTCCGATCCGGCTGACCTTCGACGAGCAGGGCCGGATTACGACGATGTCGAGTGGTATGCTTGAGACGGCTGTGCTCACACGTTACGTGCGCAATGCCTGGGTCGATGTGGAGCTCCGCTTCGATGTCGGGAAGGATTCCTTCGATGTGGTGATCGACCACCAGCCGCTGCTCAGCGGGGCGGAGATCCTCGATCCGGTGCCCTCGCTCGAGCGCCTGTCATTCCGCACCGGTCCGTTCAATGAGCATCCCACGCTGCGCGATCCGAAATCGCCGGGCGAAGATTTTCCCTCCGGAGACGAAAGGGTGCCGGAAGCCATCTTCAATCTGAACGACGTGGCAGCGGGTCCGGCGCCGAAAACGCCCTGATTGGGAGCCCTGCCATGCAGACGCGCCACAAGCTGCCTGTCCCTGGTCGAATTCCGGTCGCTTTCCTGGCCATCATCGCGCTGGGCATCCCGGCCAGTGCGTGCTCGGCGGCACCCGCAAAACCCACAAATTTCCTTTTCATACTGGCCGATGACATGGGTTGGAACCAGACCGGTTATGGCGGCTCGAAGTTTTATGAAACTCCGAACATCGACCGCATTGCGCGTGAAGGCATCCGCTTCACTCGCGCATACTGCGCCGCGCCCATCTGCACGCCATCGCGCGCCGCGATCCTGACCGGCCGCTATCCGGCGCGGATTCACCTGACGGAATACATTCCGGGCGACCCATACCCGTGGGCCAGGCTGCTGGGGCCGGACGAGGAGAAAATGCTCCCGCTGTCCGAGATAACGATCCCCGAGATGCTGAGGCCGAAGGGCTACGTTTCGGCGATGATCGGAAAATGGCACCTGGCGAGGGACTACAACTACGCGCCGGGCCGCCCGGGCGAGCCGGCTTCGCAGGGTTTCGACGTCGAGCACCTGACCGTCAAGCCGGAGCAGGACTCAAACCCGAACAACGATGCGCATCATGTCGTCGAGATCACGAACGAGGCTGTCAGGTTCCTTGAGGCGAATCGTGAGCGGCCGTTCTTCTGCTACGTTGCCCACAACGTCGTCCACAGGCCGATCATGGAGCACGCCGGCCTCATCTACAAATATCGCGAAAAGCAGGACTCCGACCTGGCGGTCAACAATTCGATCATGGGCGCGATGATTGAGCGCATGGACACCGGCATCGGCGTTCTTCTCAGGAAGCTCGACGAACTCGGTCTGTCCGATCACACCGTGGTCGTCTTTTTCTCGGACAACGGCGGCTACGACAAGCTGCAGTCGCAGGAGCCGCTTCGCGGCGGCAAGTCGATGCTCTACGAAGGCGGCGTGCGTGTGCCCATGGCGATCCGATGGCCCGGCGTCGTGAAGCCAGGCACAATCTCCGATGTGCCGGTGATCGGCTGCGATTTCTTCCCGACTTTCGCTGAAATCGCCGGCGTCACCTCGTTCCCGGAAAAAGTTGATGGTGTCAGCCTCGTTCCCCTTCTGCGCGAGCGTCGAGCACCGTCACGCGACGCGCTTTTCTGGCACTATCCGCACTACCACCGCTTCAATTACCAACCTTCCGGCGCGATCCGGGTTGGCGATTACAAGCTGATCGAGTGGTATGAACGCTCGCTCACCGGCGAGCCGCACCCGGTGTCGTTGTTCAACGTCGAGGAGGATGCCGCCGAGCGCAACGACCTCGCCGAAAGAATGCCCGATCTTGTCCAGCAGCTTTGGGCTCGTCTGCGGCAGTGGCGAAAGGATGTCGGGGCACAGGAGATGACCATCAATCCGAATTTCGTTCCTGCCCGCGCGCTGCACTGGAGCCAGAAGGTCGATCCAAACAGCGCCACGTCGATCGGCCAATACTACTAAACGATGCGGTTTACCGACGATCGTGTGTTCTGCAAAGGAACCTGCCGCGATGACTTTGCCTGTGTGCCCGCGAACTCTTGCGAGCTGAATCACCCACGACCCATCCTGAATCCAGAAAAAATGATGTCCAGTCACATGCTCGCCCGTCCGTTCCGTGCTCTCGTCGTCCTGTTGTTCGCAGGCGCGGCGATTTCGATCCGTGCCGCCGAGACTGTCGCCCTCTGGGCTTTCGACGAGCCGTTGGGCCTTTATCCCAGCAGCGCGCTGGCCGACCAGGGCCATCATGAATACTTTCTCGCGCTTGGGCCGGGGGGGAGCATCGTGCCCGGCCGGTTTGGTCGCGCCTTGTCAACGATCGAGCAGCCGCTGTCGCCCGGGAGGGTTTCCCGTGAGGCGTTTGCTCAGCACAAGGGTGAAGTCGCAGCGACGGCTGATACGGAAGGCGTCCTGTTTGGGTTGATGCAACTGGCCACGCCTGCCGGCCGCACGGTTCCTCCGCTCAGCTGGATGAACGCGCGCTTCACCGCCTTGATGACCATGGGGGAGAATCACCTGCGCAAGGAGAAGCCGGCCCCGAATCCCACCGAGACAGGACTCAATCTCGGAGCGTTTGACTGGACTGTGGAATTCTGGCTCCAGCCATCCGCTGGCACCGGGTTGAATGCGGACGGCGTGGTGTTTGAAATTGGCGAAGGCCCGCGCGGAGAAAACGACCATGTGACAGCACTTCGGCTGAAGTCGGATAGGAGCGGCTTCACCTTCATCAATCAGCCGGCGGCGGTGAAGTTGGACATTCCCTCCGATGCGGAGGCGTTGAAGAAAGCCGGCGCGTGGGCTCACCTGGCTTTCGTGTACAATGCGGAAACGCAGAAACTCAGCCACTATGTCGACGGCCGCGCGGTCGGCGCTCCGCTGCCAGTCCGGCTGCAGGCGCTGGCGATCGGCGCCGAAGCCTACTTCAGCCTGGGGCGCGACGCCCGCTGGGAATCGCCGCTGCCGGGTGCGCTCGACGAGCTCCGGGTTTCCCGCGGCCAGGTGTACACTGCGGCTTTCACGCCGCCTTCCAGCCTTGTGCCGAACCCGAACCTCGGCGCGCCCGCAGTCGCTCCCACGATTACGCAGCCTCTCTTGTTCGCTGACACCGCTCCAGGCGGTACGGTGACGGAGCTTGGTTCGCGCAAATACCTGTTCGTCGACGATGCACTTTTCCCGATGCACAAGCAGGTCAGGTTCGTGCCGACTCCACCACTCCGTGAAGACCTGGTCTTTGAAGTCAAAGGATCGTTCCGCAAACACATGGTCACGGTCGACGACGGCGCGAACGGCATCCGCCTGTACGCCCCGATTGGCAAGGAGGACCAACTGGGCGTGTTTGTCTCAAGGGACGGCATGCATTTCGAGACGCCGTCGTTGCCGAACGGCACGAAGGAGAACCCCAATATTGCGACGTCGTTTTCGGCCGGCACGCCGTCTGTGTTCCTCGACCCACTCGCCCCGCCGGCGGAACGGTGGAAATTGGTGAGCGGGGACGAATGGCATGGCATCTTCCTCGCGGTGTCGCCTGATGGCTTTGTCTGGAAGCGAAGCCCGACCGCGGCGCTTTCGGCCCGATCCGCCTCGCAGACGAACATGTTCTACGACGATCAGCGCGGTGAATACATTGGCTACCACCGGACGGACATGGGGCGAAACACTTTTGGAAGGACTGAACGACGCTTCGTGGGAACGATGGTCAGCAGCCTCAGGACTCCCTGGCCGTTCCATCCGCTGACGGGCGAGGACTACGACCGGATCGCCGCCACGACGCGCCTGAATCCCATGCAGCCATTCTACTTTGACAATGGTCCGTTGACGCCCGGGGGCCTGGGCGCCGAGTACCCGTTCATCTTTGAACCGCGCGACGGCTTTGATTCCCCCGGGGTTGATCTCTACGTCCCGAAGGCGGTCAAGTATCCTTGGGCGCCGGATGTCTACCTCGCGTTCCCGTGCATTTATTACCATTACGCGGAGACGAAGCCTGCCACGCGAAGCATTCTCGGTGAAAAATCGCACGGCCGTGGATCAGGCCCGATTGAAACGCAGCTCATGACGAGCCGCGATGGGCTGAATTGGAAACGCCACCCGCGTCCGGTGTGGCAGAACGTAGGCATGGTTGACGGCTTCGACATCCATCAGAATTACATGGGGCAGGGCATGGTGCGGCGAGGCGACGAGATCTGGATGTATTCCTTCAACAGCGAGGAGTACCATTCGCCCTTCGGCAGCCATGGCCGCCGGGGCATTTTCCGCACGGTCCAGCGGCTCGACCGGTTCGTCGCAGCCGAGGCGGCCTACGACGAAACCGGCGTGCTCACCAGCCGGCCGTTCACATTCACCGGGCAAAAGCTGGTGCTCAATGTCGATACCGGAGCATCGGGCTTCATCCAGGTGGGATTGCTGCACGGCGACGGGATGCCGATCAAGGGCTACGACGCGGACGACTGCGTTTACGTCAATGGCAACGAACTTCGCTATACCGTCGAATGGCTCGACCGCGGGGCAGACCTGTCAGCGTTTGCGGGTCAGCCCGTGCGCCTTGTGATTCGCCTCCACGGTGCCCGACTCTATTCGCTGTGGTTCACGGAATGACGCATCCAGGAGGTGGGCATAGCCTGGATTCAGAAATCATCCAGACTTCACCTGCGTGAAGGGCAGGGGCCGAGATGGACTCATTCCAGATAGGCGGCGTAGAATCGGATGCGCGGGGCGTCGATACCGGTGAAGTGAATTCGGAGGCGGTAGGCCTGATTGGGACACCGGATCACGGCGCCACCGGGCCAGGCAACCCGCACGTTCAGGCCGGATGTGGTCACGATGGCGGCGGCAGAACCGGCATAGCCCGGGATGGGTGCGCCGAACTTGTCGATGAGCTCCACGCGGAGGTTTGCAGTCTCCGAGAGGCCATCGACATTTAGTTTGAGCTCAGCGGGACTGGAATTGGTCAGAGGTTGTGATGTGAACTGGCCGCCGGCAGGGATGGGGTCGCGGAGCAAAAGTGCGGCAAACCGGTCGCGGGGGAAAATCGCGACGCCCACGGCACCGGGCTGACGGATTCCACCTGAGACGTCCCACGAGCCATGGTAGACGTAGGTCTGTTCGCCAACATTCTCAAAGCCCTGGCCGTTGAGCAGGCCGCGGGCGTCCCAGTCGGTATCGCCGCCTGCGGGAATAAACACATGATCCGCCACGGGCTCGCGGAAGTGCACGCCGTCGTTGCTTATGAGGAAACCAAGATCGAGGCGTCGCTCGACGGTGGCTGCAGCGCCATGCCAGAGGCCGTAGGTAGCGAGCAGGACATTGCGCCGATTCCACACGGAGGCGGGCTCGTGGGGCTCGTGAAGGGTTTCGCGAACATTGCGGTAGCCGTAGCGCTGGAACGAATAGGACTTGTCCTGCGACCAATGGATGAAGTCTCCGGACCAGTGGGTGACCATCGTGCGCCGCACGGCGGTTCCATCGGGTTGAAAGACATCGGGCGACAACTCCTGGCTGGCGACGCAATAGATGCCGTTGAATTTGTAGAGTCCGCCGATTTCGAAATTGTTGCGCACGGTGAATGGAACTTCGGTCTCATCGAACCAGGGGTTTTTCGGCGAGGGAATGGCGAGGGTCCAGGTGAGGCCGTCGGCGCTGAAGAAGGGCAGGATGGTCGAAGGGTTGTTGCCGGCGGGCATTCCAGTGGGCCTGGCGCTCGGCGGCACTTGGGTAGTAGATCGTGTACACGGCCATCTTGTAGCGACGGGAGGGATCCGGGTCGTCAGGCTCGTGCAGCACGAAGCAGACGAGAGGCTCCATCTTTGCCATGTCGATGCCCGAGGGCATCCCGACGAGGTTGTTGTGTCAGGATGATGATATGGAGAAGATGGGGCTTCATCGGATGGGATAGGCTTGCCGTCTTTCCCGCGGGAAGACGGGGTCGGGTTCAGGGGTGGGGGAGTTGCGTCCGAATGGTGGCGACCACCGCTTTGGAAAGTTCGCGGTAGCCTTCCGACGTGAAGTGAACGTTGGCGCGAAGCTGGATCTGCGCAAGGCGGGGAAATGCAAAGGCGTGCAGATCGTCGACAGGCACCTTGGCCGCGGTCATGACTTTCAGTGCAATCGCGTTGTAGGCGACGACGTCGGTTTCCACGCGGTTGCTGGTACGGATCGGGACCGGCGTTGTCATTGCGAAAACGAGCTTCGCTCCGGATGCTTTGAGTCGGGCGACCAGCGTGCAGAGGTTGCGCTCGTAATCGGCAATGGGTACCTGCACATAACCGCCTTCGACGCGCTTGAGGTCGTGAAGGCCCCAGTTGAAATGGATCACGTCCCAACGGGTGGTCCCGAGCCATTCATCGAGCAAGGCAAGGCCGCGGATCGTCGGTCCGCCGTTGTCCGGTATGCGATGGACGTTGGCGACGCCGCGGAGGGAATCGCGCACGAATGGTGTGTAACCGAGAGATATTGAGTCGCCGATGAGAAGAACGCGTGGAAGACCGGGCATGTCGGTGACGGGCGCCAGCGCCTCGGCGAAGTCATGCCTGAGCTGGGGTCGTTCGGCGCGAGCCTCGGCAGCGAGCTCGTTCGCGGGGATGGCGGATGCGGCGAAGGGTGAGAACAAAGCTGCAACGTAGAGCAGGGTGGAGGAGGTCATGGGCTTGGAGAGGATGGTTCCTGACGACGCCGGTCCAGCCGAACGGCACGTGCTGATCGCCATAGAACCGGAAGCCGGACAGCACTTTCCAATGCTCGCGACGCACGGCATGCAGGAGCTAAGGCTCTACAAATGGGAAGCTTGAACGGAGTGTTTTCGGCAAATGAATAAGTCATGAATTATGGAGGCCAGTCGAGGTATAGCATTGCGCGCCATGGACATCTATTGAATGTTATTGAAAATCTTCAATGAACAAACCTGTAACACTGGCCGATGTGGCGAAAGCGGCGGGGGTGGCTGTTGGTACGGCGTCCCGGGTCCTGAATAACTTTACCGATGTCAGCCCCGACTCGCGCCAGAGTGTCCTGGAGGCTGTTGCCCGATTGCGCTATCAACCCTTGCGCAAGCGCAAGAGCAGTGGTGCGCGTGGCAGCGTCGACCAGCGCAATTGCACGATTGGCCTCGTGCTCCTGGGCATGGATGACACGCTGCTGCATGTGCCGGTCCTTGCGGAGGTGCTGCACGGTGTCGAAGCGGCGGTGACCCAGCTGAATGGCAACCTCCTTTTTGCCAACCTGCCAAACGCCGATCGTGTGCCCGCCCTGCTGCAGGGCAATCAAGTGGAAGGACTGATCGTTAAGGCGTCTCAATACGGAACCTTTCCCGATATTTCCAAAAATTTGCTGCTCAAGAGCATCCTGCGGTTTCCGCTCGTTTGGGTGTGGGCCAAGCCGGACAAAGTCCCGGGCGATCTTTGCAGTTACAACCATGAGCATGCCGCCCAACTCGCAGCGCGTCATCTGCACGAGCGTGGCCACCGGCGCGTCGCCTTCCTGAATCCAAAAAAGGGCAAGTTGTCGCTCGAACACATCAAGAAGGAATTCCAGTTTGCCTGCGCCGAGCGGGGTATGGAACTCACGCTTTTGGAATCGGCGAGCCAGGGTGCGGCTGTATGGCCGGAACCAGCGTTCACCGGGCCGGAGAGGTTCGCCGAGCTGGTTGATCAGTGGATGGCAGCCGGCCCTTCGCTTCGCGCGACTGCAATCTTCGTGCCTGCGGACAATTATGCCGTGCATTTCTATACGGCGCTGGAAAACCGGGGCCAGCTGGTCGGGCGCGATGTCAGCATCATTTCCTGCAACAACGAAAAATCGATCACTCGCGGATTGAAGCCTTCGCTTACCACCGTTGATGTCGGTGCACAAAGGATTGGGAGCAAGGCTGTCGAGATGCTCTTGTGGCGCATGCGGAACCCACTGGACGATTCCGTGCAAACTCTGCTTTTCGACACGACTCTGGTGCCCGGGGATTCCGTGATTCAACTGAGCTGATGTCTTTCATCTGGGCTCAGGAAGACACGACAGGCCGAAAGCGGCGAAGGTCGGATCAAAATTCACCGGGATCGCCCGATTCGCGCACTGGTTCGCCGTGCTCGAACTCAACGCGGTAAACCTCCTTGCCGGTGGGATCATAAAGGACAGCCGGTCCCTCGGCGTGCAGATCGCGCCAGGTGGATTGCGTCCGGACCGTGCCGTCAGGCCAGTAGTTTGTCCACACTGTGGCGCTGTCGACACGGTGGTCGCGCTTCCAGGCCAGTGTGCCGTCACGGTAAAACTGCTCAGGTCCGGTGAGGCGCCCCAAGTGGTATGTGGCTGTCCGTTGCACGCGACCGTCGGGTTCAAACCAGGTTGCATCGCCTTCCAGCAGGAAACGGCCGTCGTTGCCGACACCGCCCCGGTAGCGCGCATGGACGCGTCCGGTCGCGTCGTGGTCGATGTAGTCGCGGATTGCGCGCACGGTTGATGCGGTGTTGGCGCGCAGAGTCGCATCTTCCCCGCTGGGTGCGGCGCCATGCAGGATCCACGCCTCGTTCAATTCGAAGGCCAGGCACGGTTTTGTCATTGTGGTGACGAGATGGATGACTCCGTTGGGAGCCTGCCGGGCAACCGCGTAGCCAAGGGTATCCCCGCCCATCTGCCTGGCATGGGCATCGTTCTCATGGGGCTGTGTGCCCGCCAATCTGCGGATGAGCCAGGTTTCGCCCTCGTCTTGGGATAGCGCCACATAGGCCCCGCGCTCATTGATGCCTGCGGGCTGCGCGCCTTTGTCGCTTTGAAAATCGCCGGCCATGAACAAGCGACCGCTGGCTAGCCGGATAAGTGTCGGACGCTGGTTGCTGCCCATGTGTGGAAACGGAGTCTTCGACACCGTGTAGGTGCGACCGCCGTCGCTTGTGAGGGACTTGGGCATGAAGCCGTCGATGTTCGAGCTCTTGCCGCCCATGCCGAGAATACGACCGTCGCGCAGAGGAACGAACGCCGTGTGCCGTCCGCCACTGCGTCCACCCGGGTCCCGCCATGTCCTGCCGTTGTCGTCGCTTTCCCAGAGCACCGATTCCGGCCCGATTGCGTCGCTTGCGACGTGGATGTGGCCGGCGTCGTCGCGAAACGCGCTGGTGATCGGCTGCGCGGAATGGCCGCCGACGGGCGTCGTGAACAGCGGGAAGTGGACGTCGCTCCATGTCGCACCGTTGTCGTTGGAGGTGATCCACTGGAAGGGGAAACCCGAGTCGAGCCGGTTCATGCCCCAGAAAAACCAGAGCCGGCCGGAGTCGTTCCAGAGCATGGGCGAGGTGTCGTCCACATCCGGCATGTCGACGAAACGGTCGGGTGGATCCCATTCGTCGGCGCCGAAGCGCAAACGCGTGATTAGCATGCCGCAGTCGGGATCGAGTTCCCCGACGGCGGAGAACGCGATGAAAAGGACATCGCCATTGCCCGCAACCTCAAGACCGGGGCTGTGCATGTGGCGCAGCATTCCCCGCGGCCAGCCGAGTGAACGGAAGACGTCGAGCTTGGCAGGATCGGTGTTCTCCGGCGGAGTGGGCAACAGGTAGCGCTTGCGGAAATAGGGTCGGGTGGGGTCCGGTCCGACCGACGGTGCGGGCCCGCCTTGGATCACGCCGAGCTGTGCATAGGAGACGACGCCACGTGTCGTCGGATCCGGTGTCGGTGGCGCGCAAACCACACGGAAGCCGATGTGGTGGTTGCCCTGGTTGTTCAGAACGGAGCGTGTGAATCCCTTGTAGAGGAACTCGCTCTTGTATTCGGCGCTGCGTTGCTGGCCGGCGCCCTTCGGGTCATGAGCGGTCATCGCCTCGGAAGGCGTGCTTACCATGGCGCGCATCTGCTCGAATGGGATGGGGGGGAAGTTCGGAGCCATGCCTCCCCGGTTGGCCGAACGCCTGTAAAAAGGAATGTCCTTGTCGAGTCCGCCGCCGCGTACGACTCGAGCCCATCCGCTCGACGGGCCGACGGGGTCCGTTTGAGGCCTCAGTGGGTACTCACCGTGCCAGTCGAGGCACCATTCGCCGACTCCGGTGTTCATGTTCTTCATGCCCCAGGCATTCGGAGTCCCGGGAGCCGGCGGGGTCGCGCCCGAGAAGTAGAGCGTAGTGGTTCCGGCGCGTGCCGCGTATTCCCACTCGGCCTCGGTCGGCAGGCGATAGTTGCGTCCTTCTTTCCGGCTGAGCCAGGCACAAAACGCTGTCGCTTCATCCCAACTGATGCCTGCCGCGTAAGGGGCGGTGTCCGGATTGCCCCAATAGTCGGCGCGGAACTGTCGAAATTGGTCCGCTGTCACTTCCGCCTCCGCCATGTAGAAGGAATGCGTGAGCGTGACCTTGTGCAGCGGGTGTTCATCCCAGTCACCGCGTTTAAGGTGAATGGGCACATTGAAAGTCTTGGACGGTGTCGAATTGGCCTCGCCCATCCCGAAGGAGCCGGCGGGGATTGGCAGCATCCGCATGCCGAGTGAATTGACGTAGGATTCACTCGCGAACCCCAGCGAACTGAGGGTTGCGGCCATCAGGGTCAAGTAAGTGGAGTTCATGCGGCAGGAGTGGTGACCCCTACGGTGGGAATGAATTGAAATACCTAAAAATAACGCAGTGTTTTTTGTGAAATTGGGATCTTTTCGATGGAACAGTTTGAATGCCTGTGGTCAACAAATATTCCCCAAATGAAGGAGCTCCTTCACCGAGTCTATTGCATCGTTGCAAGGCTGAGCGGTGCTTCAGTTTTTTTGCTGAGCAGTTCGCAGCCAGAGAATCGAAGGTTTCGTGGTGGAGGAAACCTCCTCGCTCCGCAATGGGCCGCTGGGTCACGATGTCTTGAGGGGGAGGCTTCAGGTGAATCGCTGGCGAAGCTGATACGATTGAAGCAAGACTTCGATATGAAATAGAATTGAATAGTTCAAGGATTAACAGAATCCTAAAATGCTAATAGATAGTAGATAACATGCACGAGATGAGGCTGCAATAAAAACGCATTCCAATTGATTAATGGATGTGCGTGTCATTGATGCGTTATTTCAGGCATTGACACATGGCTAGTTCATGTTCTTTCTGCCCGTTGGAGCGTCGAACCCCGCTGCCTTGCCATCGATCGTATTCCAGAATTTGTGCGACATTTCGGCCCCATCCTTGGGCCAGCCTCAACCCTGCGAATCAACAAATGACCACCCAGTTTACACGCCTGTTTTGCGGCTTCACGGCTGCACTTTCACTTGGCCTTGCGACATCCAATGTTCACGCGGGCGACATCGTCGGGTCCATCATGGACACTGACAGCAATGCTGCGCTGCCGGGTGCCTCCATAACTGTCCTGGAAGGAGGAAGGAAAGGCACGGCTGACAACGGCGGCCACTACCGCATCAGCGGTCTTTCTGCCGGTACGTACACGGTGCGGGTCAACTATGTCGGGTACGATAGCAAGACGGAGACTGTCGCGGTGCCGGCCACGGGTGAGGCCGTGCTCAACATTGCCATGGGCGACAAGGATGTCGTGAAGCTGGAGAAATTTGTGGTCGAAGGCTACCGGGAGGGACGGTCGCGTGCGATGCAACAGAAGCAGAATGCGGCCAATATCATGGATCTCGTGTCCGCCGACGCCATTGGCAACCTGCCCGATCGCAACGTCGCCGAGGCGGTCGCCCGCCTGCCTGGTGTCAATCTCTCCCTTGACCAAGGCGAGGGCCAGTACGTGAGCATCCGCGGTGCGGAGCCGAATCTGAACCAGGTGATGATGGACGGTGCCACCATGGCAGCGCCGGGCGGATCGCGGCTCGGGCGCGCCGTGCCACTCGACACCCTTGGTTCGGGCCAGATCTCCTCAATTGAAGTCATCAAAAGTGTGCGGCCGGACATGGATGCCAATGCTGTTGGCGGCACGATCAACATCAAATCCGCGAGTGCTTTCGACCAGGATGGCCGTCGCGTCACCGGTTCGCTTTCGGGAAACCGCAACGGTGCCGTCAGCAAGACAGACGCAGCCGGCCAGTTGTTCTATTCAGACCGCTTCGGCCCCAACAAGGCTTGGGGAATTGCGGCGAGCCTCAGCTACGACAAGCGCAACTACCAGAACGAATGGCTGCAATTCGACTGGACTCCGATAACGCTCAACGGGGCGGCAACGTACCTGCCGAGCACGTTTCAAATCAAACCTGAATGGGGCAACAAAGAGCGCGATGGAGCCACGCTGAACCTCGAATACCGCCCTGACGCCGACACGCTTTTTTATGTCCGCCCCGGTTATTCCCACACGAAAAATCCGGAGACGCGGTTCGAGGTGATCTATTCGCCGACGGTGGCGCCGGCCAACGTCATCATGTCGTCGCCCACAGCCGGCACTTTCACCCGCAATCGCACCGAGCGCCGGTCGTTCTCCTATCAGAACGACCAGTCCCTCTTCAACGTCGCGGCCGGATTCAAGAAGGTGTATGGCTCGTTCACCGTCGAGCCCATGCTCACGTTCTCGAAAGCAAAGTCAAAAAATCCGTACAACCACACTCGGGAGTTCCGCAACGCCAACGGAGCAACGGGCGACATCAAGTTCGACCTTGGCACGGGTTTCGTGCCGATTTTCTGGCAGGCCGATCCTGCGGTCGACGTTCCATCCAAGTATCCGCTGCGCCGCACCCGCGACGACTACGGCATTCAGGACGAGAAGATCCGGAGCGCCAAAGTCGATGTAACCTGGGAGTTTCCTGATTCCTTCGGGGTGCGGGGCAACGTGAAGTCGGGAGCCAAATTCCTTCACCGTTCGCGAGTCGTGGATCTCGAGTCGCGCCGCTTGGTGCCTGTGGGCAACTGGAACCTTGGTCAAACAGGCGATCAGCTTCCATCGGTCAAGGTTTACAATGACAGGTTCGACAGCCTCTTCCTCCCCAATGCGGTAGCGATCGACAAGTTCATTTCCGCCAATCCGTCGCTTGTCACCCACGATCTCGTGGGGGAGTCGACCAATTCCATTGAGGACGATTATGCCATTGAGGAATACATCTACGCTGGATACCTGATGAGCAAGGTCGACATCGACAAACTTACCCTGCTTGGAGGTCTGCGCTGGGAAAAGACAGACGCCACAATCCGGGCAGTCCAGGAAGTCACCGTGGGCAGGGGCAATCCGGTCCAGATCCCGAACTCGGGCGTCACCAGCTACGACAAATTCTTCCCGAATGTGCAGGGTGTCTACCACTTCACCGATCAGTTGCAGCTTCGCGCCGCGATCACGCAGACGATCGGCAGGCCGGCCTACGAGGACTCGCGCACGCTGGCGATTTTCAACTACTCCTCGATTCTCTCACCAGTTGACCCGACCTACGGCAATTCCGGATCGGTCACCGTGGGCAATCCGAAGCTCAAACCCTATGGAGCCAAGAGCTATGACCTTTCGCTCGAGTGGTATGCCAGGAAGGGCGGTGGCGTGGTCAGCATCGCGGCCTTCCGGAAGGACATCGCCGACCCGATCTATTCCTACTCGGAAACGCAGCGCAATGTGATCTACAGCGGCGTCGGCCTTGAGTCGCTGACCTACAACAGCAAACTCAATGGCACGAGCGGCAGGATCTCTGGTGTTGAGTTCAGCATATACCAGCCGTTCCACTTCCTGCCGTCACCCTTTGACGGATTTGGCATCGAAGCCAACTACACGACGATCAGCTCCAGTGAAGTGATTCCCACCCGTCCCGGAGAGGACATCCCCTTTTTCCGGCAGCCTGACAAGATTGCCAACTTCACGATATTCTATGAAAAGTACGGCTTCTCAGGCCGGGTCGCCTACACTTATGCCGGCGAGCAGATCTACACCCTGGGTGGCAGCCTGATCAATGACCGCTACGAGACTGCCCGCGGCCAGGTAGATGTCCTGTTGCGCTATCGAGTGAACGATCACTATTCCATAACGGCCTCTGTGCGCAATCTGACCAGGGAGCCGGATGAAATGAGCTACGGCATCAAATCCCTCGTGCAGAGCAGCCGCCTGCTCGACCGCGACTACAAGGTCGGCGTCGAATTCAACTTCTAAGGGAGAGCCTTCTCGCTGCACCGCGAGATTGCGGAATGCGAAAGAATCCGACGCACAAGGGGATGTTCCGGCCGTGCGACGGGCAGGCGCCCGGAGTACCCAACTGAAACGCGTGGTTTCCTCCACACGCCGGCCAGCGTTCTCCGCGACCGCTCAAGTGGGCTTGTGCTGGATCCGGGTGTAAACGGCCATGCCCTGCCGTGAGTCGTACTGGTTGCCAGCAGAACTTGGGCTGCACCAGTCATGGAAGACGGTCGCCTGGACGCCCATCACAACTTTCATGAACATTATTCGACTGCGCCCTTTTGGAATGTCCGCAATACTTTCCCTAGCGCTTTGCAGCGCAGCCACTGATGCCGCGCAAGTCCTGACACTTGGCGGAAGCGATTGGAAATTCAAGGACGTGCCTCCGATGAGTGCCAGGCCGTTCTGTGTTGACTGGCTGCCCGCGATGGTGCCGGGCAACATCCAGGCGGACCTGGAGTCGGCGCGATTGCTCAAGCCGCTGTGGTATGGCGCCGGGGATTCGCGGCTGTTCGACGTGGCCCGCACGGATTGGATTTATCGAAAGGAGTTCACCATGCCCGGGAGCTTTTCGGGCAGGCGGATCCGGCTTTGTTTCGATGGCGTCGACTACGCCTGCGAGGTCTGGCTGAACGGCGCAAGGATTGGCGGCAATCCCAACATGTACCGCCAATTTGCCTTCGATGTGAGCGATCATGTCAGGATCGGCGAAAGGAACAGACTTGATGTCCGGATCCAGCGCATGCCGGAAGTCCTGGTTCCCTATCTTGAGAAGAGCGATGGCAAGCTCAGCGGTCAGAATACCCCCTGGTGGCTGGTTGACGGCATGACCAAGACCAACGAGGTGCTCAAGGACCTGAAGAGCCCCACGAACTTCGGCTACGACTGGGGTGTCAATATCTGGACCCTGGGGATCTGGAAGGATGTGCGGCTGGAGGCCAGCGGGCCGGCGTTGATCGAAAACATGAAGGTGGAGACGCCGCTTTCCAGCGACTACTCACGAGCGACAGTGAAGGTGGCCGCGGTCGTGGACAGTCTGGTCGCCGGGCCGGCGAAACTGCGGATGAAGGTCAGTGGCCACGGGCCGGACCGTGTGACGGAGCAGTCCGTCACACTGGTGCCCGGAGCCAACAGGCTGCAGGCTCAGCTTGAGCTGCAGGAACCGGCCCTGTGGTGGCCGAACGGACACGGACGGCAGCCCCTGTACATGCTCGAAGCCACCGTCGTGGATGCCTCGGGAAAAGTCTCTGATGCACGCCGGACGCGCTTTGGTGTGCGGGAGGTGCGCTGGGAGCTCACCTCGGAGGCTCCGGCTGATTTTCCGCAGAAATACATGCCCGTGATCAACGGACGGAGGATCCGCATGATCGGCTCGAACCTGATTCCGCCGGACCTGCTGTTTGCCCGCATCCCGGAGCGCGCCCCGCACTTGTTGCGCACGGCCCGCGCATTGGGTTTCACAACCCTGCGGGTATGGGGCGGAGGGGTCATACTCACACCCGAGATCTATGATCTGGCGGACGAACTCGGGCTCATGCTGATGCTTGAGATCCCCATAGCCAACATCGATCCCAAGGCGAATCCGGAGCTGTTGAAGAACCTGAGCCTCACTCTGCCGAACATCATCCGTCAGGTCTGGAACCATCCTTCCATCATCGAATATACGGGGGGAAACGAAATGAGGTACGGAAAGGTTCACAAGGACCTTTCAGTCATTGAGCACATCCAGGGGATTTTTGCCGAGGTGGATCCCAGCCGGGTGTTTCGCGAAACCGATCCGACAACCGGCGGGACGCATGGACCGTGGCACGCGGCTCTCAAGCTGGAGAACAAGATTGACCCGCTGCAGCAGTATACCACATGGAATTTCCTGCTTCCGCAGGTGCCGGACGCGTCTGGCAGGATACCCACGGGTCCGACCTCCCGCATTTCCCAATCCATGCGGTGCGGCGAGTTTGGATATCAGACAACAGGGCACGTGGAGGTCTGGCACCGGGACATCCCGCCCGGTTCGCAGTGGCCGATAGACAACGAGGATCCGGTCCTCATCCGCAAGAACGCGACGTATGCGGTGTTCGATGATGACAACTGGCTGATGAAGCCTGTCATCGATTTCCTCTTCGGAGATTCTCCCGATCTTGGGCGGCTGTTGAAGGCAGGCCAATATGTGGGAGGGGAGGGCCTGCGTTACGCGATGGATGCGATCCGCCGCCGTGGAACCGCCACGGGTGGAATGATGAACTGGGACTTCAATGAACCCTGGACCAACGGCGCGGGCAGCTATGTGGTGGACTACGACGGTCGGCCGCTGATGAACAGCGCGTTTCTGAAGCAGGCGGTGGATCAGCTGTCATTGTCGCTCAGACACACGTCCCCCCTCTACGATATCCGCGAGGGAATCCAGACCGCGCTGTACCTGACCAGCGATTCAGATCAGCCGGTCAAGGATCTGGCCTGGGCCTGGCGGGTGAGGGATCGCCGGGGAGCAGTGGTCTCATCGGGCGCGGGAGCGGTGGCGATCAATCCGATCGAAGTGAAGAAGCTGGCCGATATCGCGGTCACGCTGCCGGAAAAAACCGCGTTCGGTCCCTTCTTTCTGGAGCTGCAGCTCAACGACAGCCATGGCCGGAGACTGCACGAGCGGGTGCATGTCTTTGGGCTGCGCGGCGTGCGAGCCCCGCTGCAAGGGCTGCTGCACCGGAGCCTGCTGGATCAGGATGATGACCCGGCCGCACTGCAGGCCGTGTTCGCGACTGACAACAAAGCGATGCCTGCCGTATCCCGACCGGTGAGGCAGACCAGCCTGCAAGTGAGCTCCACTGTCTTCGGCGTGGAAGGTGGCGAAGAGTGGCTCGAACTGACGCTGAGCAACACAGGAAAAATGACCGCTCTGTTCTGCGATCCCCGGCCGGTGCTGAACTACCGCACCGATCTTATCATCGACAATCTCTTCGTGAGCATTCCTCCGGGCGAAACCCGGATGCTGAAGATCCACGCACCCCTGCGGCCCCGGGAAGGGTTGAGTCTGGCGCAGACCGGGTGGCGAATCGAGAGCTGGAATGCCGGGCCGCTTTCGATCGAGCCGTCAACCGACGTCGTACTCGCGCTCGGCCGTGCGGACCGGATGACGCGGGAGTATGCAGGCTATCCGGGGCCGACTCCGCCGGTCAAAGCCAGCGTGGTCAGCCTGACGGGTCGTCAACCGGATCCCGGCAATGTCCCTTGCCTGATGGAGGAGGGCCGCGTGGTGGAGTTCACCTTTGATAGTGGGAGCGACTCCGTCAGGCAGGGTGCGCTGCTGCGGATTCATTCGGCGGACCAGTCAGGCATCGGTGCACAGGTCCAGGTTGAACTCAACGGCCGCAGCTTTGAGCTGCAATTGCCGGAGGGCTATGGAATTCAAAAGGAGAGTCCCGCCCATCTCGCGCGGGCGCAAACCACGATTCTGGCGCTGCCGGTCGGTCTGCTGAAGCCGGCAAACAATGTCCTGCGAATAAGGACCGTCAACGCAGGCTGGTTCACCTGGGACGCCCTTGACCTGAGGATGGGCAAAGGCGTCGAATAGTTTCCAAACCAAATCCAATCATCACGCGAACATCAGCAGGCTTGTGGGCTGCCTTTCCTTTGCCGCCGCGCTCGCGAGGACGACGCGTTCAGGCTGTTCAGCGGCGATCGATTCAGGTTCCGGAATGCGTCGCGGATTTTCCGCCGTTGTGAAGATAGTAGTCCCGCTCGATCGCCTCGAGGGTGCGACCCTTGGTTTCAGGGACGAATGCGATGATGAACACAAAACAGAGCAGACAGCAGAACGCGAAGACGTTGAAGACATGTCCCTGCAGTGCGGAAAGCATGTAGGGGAAGAATTGCGCGACCAGGAAGTTGCCGCCCCACAGGAAGACGACGGAAAGGGCCATGGCGCGTCCCCGCACGCGGTTCGGGAAAATCTCGGACACCACGACCCAGTAGATGCCTCCCATGCCAACCGAGAACCACGAGACGAAGCTCAAGGTGTAGATCAGGAGCATCAGGCCATTCGTCTCGGCGGTTGGGAAGGCGAGTCCCATGAGGAAAAGCGAGATGCCCATGCCGGCGGATGCTGCGATCATGATAGGCCGCCGCCCGACGCGGTCGACGATCAGCATGGCCACGATGGTGAAGAAAATCATGACCAGACCGATGATGATCGAGTGACCGTAGGCGTCGCCGGTCTTGATGCCTGCGTTCAGGAAAATCCGCGGTGCGTAGTACATCACGATATTGATGCCGGTGATGGCCTGGAACAGTGCCAGCACCATGGTCATGTAGGTGATGCGGCGGCCGCCAGGCAGAAAGAGCTCGCGCATCCGTCCTTCCTCCACGCGAAGGCTCGCGATGATCGACTCGAATTCCGTCTCCACCTCCTGCATGGGCAGGATGCGTCCGAGCACCTGACGGGCCGTGCTGAGGCGGTCGCGCTTGGCGAGCCAGCGCGGGCTTTCCGGAACCCAGAGCGTGAGCACGAGAAAGATCAGGCATGGGACAAGCATCATGCCCAGCATCCAGCGCCAGCCCGTGGAGACCATCCACTCCGGACTGCCCGATTCGACGATCATCCGGTTGGCGAGGTAGGACAGGACCATGCCTGAGACGATGGCGATTTGATTCATGGTCACCAGACCGCCTCGAATGCGTGCCGGCGCCACTTCCGCAATGTAGATGGGGGTCACCATTGACGCCATGCCGACACCGACGCCGCCAATGAAGCGCGCCAGCGTGAGGATTTCCGGAGTCGGGGCAAAAGCGCAGGCAACCGCACAGGCGGCGAAGAGGGCGCCCGAGACAATCAGTCCGAGCTTGCGGCCAAAACGGTCGGCGAACCAGCCCGCGATCAAGGTCCCGGCCACGCAGCCGACCAGGGCGCTGGAAACGACCCAGCCCAGCGAGAGGTCACTCAGCGCAAATCGCGTCTGAATGGCCTCGGTTGCGCCTGATATGACCGCCGTGTCGTAGCCGAAGAGCAAGCCGCCGAAGGCGGCGATGGCACAGATGAAGATGACGTAGAGCAGTGGAGACATGGGGAAGGTTGGGGATCAGTCACGAGAGCCGTTCAGTGTGGGCTCAGGCACATCCAGTTTGGCGCTCCATGCGGCGATTTCGTCGGCGAGCCCGGGTTCAATCGGAATCCCCTGGCGACGACGCAGCTCCTCGCAGGCGTAGTGGTCGTCTCCCGGTGCCAGCACGGGCTGTTCCGGATCGGAGCTGGCCTGTTCGCGTGCGCAGGCGGCGAGATCCCGCACGTTGTCCTGGAAAGTCGATCCACCGTGGAATCGCTTCGGATCGATCGCACCGATGAAGGATCCCAGAAAGCGGCGCTGCTTCAAGTCCCCATACATGGGCGTAATGTTCGGGCCCCACGGTGCGCCGTTGAGCGGACCACACAGCAGCTCGATCATCATGGCCAGCGCATATCCCTTGTGTCCGGCCATGGGCTTCAGGCAGGCCACGGCGTCGGGATCGCTGGTCGGCTTTCCGGATGCGTCGTAGGCAAGGTCGGGTGCGATGTCGAGGCCCTCCCGGCGTGCGTTCATGACCTTGTTCCATGCAGCGGCGCTCGTTGCCATGTCCAGGCATACGGGCGGGCGGTCCGTGCAGGGGGCGGCGATGCAAATGGGATTTGTGCCGAGGAATTTCTGGTAGCCGTGGTGGGGAGCGACGAAGGCGTCGGAGTGGGTGAAAGCCAGGCCAATGAGACCTGCCTCGGCGATCATTCTTCCGTAGAGTCCGATTGAGCCGCAGTGCGAGGAATTGCGCACGCCGACAAAGCCCAGTCCGCTGCGTTTGGCCATGGCAATCGCCTCCAAGGTGGCGCGCTCGCACACAACGAGTCCCAGACCGTGGTCACCGTCGAGATTTCCCGTGCAGGGCCCGGACGATGCATAGGCCATCTTAGGCTTTGGATTGAGCGAGCCGGCTTCGAAGCGGCTCAAGTAATGGGGCAGCCGGGCAATCCCGTGCGAATCAATGCCCCAGAGGCTCGTTTGCACGAGACTCCGGGTGGCAAACGTGGCATGGGCTTCGGTCATGCCGAAGCGGCGCAGACAGCGCCGGCCCCATTGCTCGAGATTTTCCGCGGTTGCGGTGGTTACGTTGGAGGAGGCGTCTGGCTTCACGGGAGATTGGGAGAGATCAGGAGGAGCATGCCCCGGACGCGTTCCTGCTTGAATCGAATGGCAATGGCCCTGCCGACAGGGATGCCGGCACTGGCGAACGAGGAAATTATTTGTGCAAGTCTCATGAGGGAATGCAGGGTGTCGGAGTGAGTCCGGCGCCGGTACCTGCCGCGCTGGTAGTCAGACAAAAATGAGGGTCGGATCGTTTACGATCCCGGCACATTATTCTCTCAATGCGGGTCGATCCATCGGATTGCCCGGGCATGGGCGGTGAATTCGGTTGTTCAGTCCGGGAGCCGTGCATGGCTGGCTGCGGTCATTGCAGCTCGACGAGGGAGTGCCCGAAGGGTTTGATGGGGACCTCCAGCAGGAGAACCCGGCCGGTCTTCGTGACCCTGGCGCCGTCGATGTGATAGGTCCGGTCTGGATCGAGGCCAAAGCGCGCAGGTTCGAAGAGGATGCGGCGGATCTCGGATTTTTTGTTCAAATTGAAGCAGTTGATGACGGCGGCCGAGCGATCGGGATGACGGTGAACATGGGTGCGTTCGTCGATTCCGTAGAAGGTGCCGGAGGCGAAGAATGGCTTGAGGCGCATGTATGTGGCCATGGCCTCGTGATGCATCTTGACGACCTGGGGATCCCCGTGGGTGCCGCCGATGCCGAGGTGCCGGACGGTGGAGGCATTCCACCAGAACATCAGACCTTCCCTGGTGTCCTTGCGCAGGTCGATGTGCAGATACAGCGGAATCGAGTAGGCCAGGTTGTAGTAGTAGAGCGCAATGCTGTGGCCGCCGACCAGGTCTTCCATGGGATTCCACATCAGTTCGTAGGCCCAGACGGTGTCGAATCCGCCATTTCCGTAGCCAAAGTAGGTCGGCACATAGCGGAGCCGCGAGCCGCCGACGATCTGGTCGTGCATCTCGATCTGGACGTCCGGATATTTCGCATGGATCCGGCGGGCCAGTTCATTCAGTGCGGTGACGTGCTCATGGCGGCGGGCCGGCACGATGTGGCCGTGCGCGGGGTCGTGGCACTCGTTGTGGTACATGGTGCCGTCGAACATGAAAAACTTCGCGCCACCCGACGCGAGTTGAAGCAGCCGGCGCAGGGTTTCATCCCCGTACTGCCTTGAGGCGGCGCAGAGCGAGCCTTTGACGCGATCGCCTTCAGCATTCATCCTGAGGGCATCCTCGGGGTAGGAGGACGGATCGCACCAGCCGCTCATCGGAGTGTGCAGCGAGAGGCTGAGGCCGTAGTCCCGCTTGAGCATGGTCGCAAAACTGGAGATCGAGCCGAGCCGCGCTTCGTCCCAGATTTTGGAGGCGAAGTTGGTGTCCCAGCCAGGGTCAAGATAAAGAGCCTCACAGCCGATGTCCCGAGCCTTGGCGGCCTCCGCCTTCATGTCTTCCAGTGTGTAGTATTTCGCCCGGTTTGCAGGGTCATCCTGCTCCTCCATGCCGAGCCACCACAGTTTGTTGTCGTAGAGTTCATTCCAGTGGACAGGCGCATTGAAGCCTTTGGGGCAGCCCATGCCGCGGCTCTCCATTTCTGAGCGAAAGGCGTAGAAACCGTCATTCATATTTCCGCTGAACGCTGTGAGGCGGGTAACACCAAAGGTGTGGGACTGGCCGGGTTCGAGCCTGGCCCCGTGTTCAGGATCGCCCTGATAGATGGCAAAGCCGCCCCAGCGCAAACCGAGTTGGTCACGAGCTAGGGGCACGCGGTCGAGAACGGCCCACTCCATTCCGTCCTGACTGTACTTGGAGATGACGAAGCCCTGTTTTCCATCGTGCAGACACCAGCCTTCGGAGGCGTACTCGGGGAAGTTCGTCTCGATGAAGCCCTGCGAGTAGATGTAGGTCGTCCAGACCCTGCCAATCGGACGGAATCCCTCATCGGAACGCAGGTAGGAAGTTCGCGGCTCGGTGAGAATTTCAGCGAGGGAGTAGTCGGCGCGCTGTGCATTGCCGCCGGTTGGTTCACGGAGAAACGGGATCGCCGCAAACTTGAATCCCGCCAGGGTTCCGGTGGGCTGGCCGCAGTTCAAGTGGACCGGGGCGACGAACCCCGCGCGATTCGCCGGCAGGGTGATCGGGTAGGCATTGTGATTCGTGATCGTGATCTGCTCCTCGAGCCAGGGCCGGGCTGCGGGAATGCGAAGCTTCTGGACAAATTCCAGTCCGCCCTGCAGGCGGGTGGTGATCGTGCACCCTCCGTCGATTGCGGTGATGGCCGGCGTTCCAACAACCGGGAGCGGGAAGGCGTACGAACCGGCAGACATCTCTGCACCACTGGACCGGTGCACGATTCGGCAATCCAGGTTTCCTGCTTCGGGATGGAGCGAAAGTTGAAACTCGCGGTTTTCGAGTTTCGTGACCTGGGCCACGGATGCACTCGGGAAATGGGCCATGGCGAGCGCCAGCATCGCGACGAACGGGCGAAGCGCCACGGATCGGATTGGGAGATTCATTTCGAGAGAAGGACGGCGGCGAAGGCGAGGGGATCGGAAGTCAGCGGATTTCGACGAGTGTGTGGCCATACGCGTGGATCGGGATGTCGAGCTCCAGCTGGCGATCCGCTTTGATGACGGTGGCGCCGGCGACTTGATAGCTGCGGTTTGGGTCGAGACCAAAGCGGGCGGGATCAAAGGTGATGCGACGTGTCTCCGGCCGGTCTGTTAGATTGAAGCAATTGAGAACCGCGGCGGAACGGTCGGGATGGCGGTGGACATGCGTGCGCTCGTCGATGCCGTAGAATGTGCCGGCGGCGAAGAATGACTTGAGGCGCATGTAGGTGGACATCGCTTCATGGTGCATCTTTGCGATGGCGGGATCGTGGTGGGTGCCGCCAATGCCGAGGTGGCGTACAGTGGACGCATTCCACCAGAACATCAGGCCTTCCCTGGTGTCCTTGCGGAGGTCAATGTGCAGGTAGAGCGGGATGGAGTAGGCGAGATTGTAGTAGTAGAGGGCGATGGAATGGCCGCCTACGAGGTCGCGCATCGGTTCCCACATGAGCTCGTAGGCCCAGACGGTGTCGTAACCGCCTTCGCCATATCCGAAGTAGGTTGGGACATAGCGCAGGCGCGTGCCACCGAGCATCTGGTCATGCATCTCGATCTGCAGGTCGGGGTATTTTGCGTGAACCCGCCGCGTGATTTCATTGAGCGCGGCGACGTGTTCCTGTCTGCGCGCTGGGATGGGATGGCCGTGCGCCGGGTCGCGGCATTCGCCGTGATACATCGAGCCATCGAACATGAAGTACCTCGCTCCGCCGTCGGCGAGTTCCAGGAGACGGCGGACGGTCTCATCGCGATACAGCCGGGAGGCCGCGCAGAGGGAGCCGTCGAGGCGCTTGCCCTCGTGATTCAATCGCATCGCCTCGAGCGGGTAGCTGAAGGGATTGCACCAGCCGCTCAACGGCGTGTGCAGCGAAAGACTCAATCCATATTCCCGCTTGAGCATGGCTGAGAATTCGGCGATCGGGCCCAGTCTCGCCTCGTCCCAGATCTTTGATGCGAAGTTGGTGTCCCAGCCTGGGTCGAGATAAAGGGCTTCGCAGCCGATGGCGCGCGCCTTGGCGGCCTCGGCTTTCATGTCCGCAAGTGTGTAGTACTTTGCGCGATTCTCCGGCAGATCCTGCTGCGCCAGGCCCATCCAATAAAGGGAGTTGTCGTAAAGCTCGTTCCAGTGAACGGGCGCATTAAAACCTTTGGGGCAGCCCATGCCGCGGCTTTCCATCTCGGAGCGGTAGGTGTAGAAGCCTTCGTTCAATCCTCCTTCGAACGCGGTCAGGCGGGTCACACCGTACGTATAGGACTGGCCAGGCTGGAGCCACGCACCGTGCTCAGGATCTCCACGGTAGATCGCGAAGCCGCCCCAACGCAGGCCGAGCCGGTTCTTTTCGAGGGGGACTTGGTCGAGAACCGACCACTCCATTCCCTTCTGGCTGTACTTGGAAATGACGAAACCGTGGTTGCCGTCGTAGATGCACCAGCCCTCGGAGGCATATTGCGGGAAATTGATCTTCGGAATACCCTGGGCGTAGGCGTACGTGGTCACCACTTTCGGCGAAGGCGGTATGCCATCCGTGCTAGACTTGCGGGGCAGCGTGCGATAGCCTTCGCGCGAACGCAGCGTCGAAGTGCGCAATTGCGTGAGCACCTGCGTGAGCGAGTAGTCGGCGCGCTGTCGGTTGCCGCCGGTCGGTTCACGAACAAAGGGGATGGCCGCAAAGCGATACGTGGCGAGTCCTCCTTCTGCATGGGAGCCCTGCATTGGCACCGGGAGAACAAAGCCGGCGCGGCCGTTGGGCAGTGCAACCGCGAACGAGTTCCGGTTGGTCAGGGTGATCTCCTCCTCGAGCCATGGTTTCCCGGCCGGCAGGGTGAGCTTCTGGACGAAGCCGAGGCCGCCGCGCATTTCGCCAGTGACGGTGACACCGTTCTCGGCCGACGTAATTTTTGGCGCCGCCGCCAGGGGAAAGGGAAAAGCGTAATTGCCCGCCGCCAGTTCGATCTTTGTCTGCCGGTGATGAATCCGGCACTCGAGATTGTTGTCGGTGGCCTTGAGGGTAAGCTCGAACGCCTCATTCCTGATGGTCCCGGCCATGACGACAGAGACGGATGTGCAGAGGATTGCGGCGAGCACCCGTTTGCGGCGGGTGACCGACAAATCCAGTTTCTCAGCGAAGATCATGAGAAGTTCGTTCTTTTGAGGTTGGGAATGGTTCAATTGTTTTCCTCGGATTGCAGTTGAAGCGGCGATGGCTTTTGCCACCCATGGCGGATCAGCGAATTATCAAGTCGCGATCGCTTGCGTCCATTTCGTCCTGCCAGACTTTGAGCCGGGCCTTGAGGTCACTCACAATCTCCGGGTGCTCATAGTACAGATTGCGTCGCTCCCCGAGATCCGTCTCGAGGTTGAAAAGCAGGTCCATGGAGTTCCCATCGTTCAGGTATTTCCACTTGCCCTTCCGGGCGGCCCACTGCTTGCGATTGGAACGATCGATGCGCCAGAAGAACGTGCGCTCCGATTCCGGCGCCTTTCCGCTCAGCATAGGCAGGATATCCATGCCGTCAGGGTGATAGTCCGCCGGCAGTCTGACCCCCGCTGCGGCCAGGAACGTGGCGGTCAGATCCATGGTGATGCCCATCTGATGGATTGTGCGGCCCGCGGGCAGGACCTCCGGCCAGCGCAGGACGCAGGGCACGCGGATGCCGCCTTCCCACAAGGTTGCCTTGTGGTGAAACAGCGGCCGGTTGTCTGAAAGGCGCTCGCCGCCATTGTCGCTGCTGAGCACCACGAGGGTATTCCTAGCGAGTCCCTGGCGCTCGAGTTCGGCGAGGATCATGCCCACACCGAGATCGACTCGTTCCAACATCGCGGCATAGTCGGCGCGCGTGCCATGGTACATGCTTTGCCGGGTCACCATCGGCGTGTCGGGGTGGTCCGGCGCCTGCCAGGGCGCGTGCTGCGCCAGATGCGGCACATAGAGGAAGAACGGCTCCCGTGCGTGTTTTCGAATGAAGTCAGTCGCCCGCTCATTGATCATGTCGGTCACGTAGCGACCGGGGCGGTGCACGATTTCCATGCCATCGCGAAGTTCGTAGGTCCCGTCGTAGTAGGCATGGCGGTAATAGTCAGCATGCCCAAGCAACGTGCCGAAATATTCGTCGAAACCAAAGTTCAGGGGGTTGTATTTGTCCTTGTAGCCAAGGTGCCACTTGCCAAAGCAAGCGGTGGCGTATCCGGCGGTCTTCAGCAAACGCGCGATGCTGGGGGCGGTCGGGGGAAGGCCCAGGGCGTTCATGTCCGGCTCCTTCACCCAGGCGCCGTTCACCTTCCTCACCTGCTCCCCGGCAAAGCCCATGGCGAATTCCATCCCCGTCCGCTGTTGCCAGCGTCCGGTGATGAATGCGCAGCGGGTGGGGGTGCAAACCGGCGCGTTCGCGTAGAAGTTGTCCAACTTGACGCCCTCGCGGGCAATGCGGTCGATATTGGGTGTCCGGATGTCAGTGGCCCCGTAGCAGCCCAGGTCGGCGTAGCCCATGTCATCGATCAGGATGAAAACGATGTTGGGGCGCTGCGTCTTCGCAGCGCCGAGCGAGGAAGCGAGGCCGAGCGCGATGGCAAGGGCGACTGCTCCAGTGATTGCGCGAGCGTGGAGTCGACTCGCTGCCGTGAATCCAGCGGGGAAGTGGATCATTGGGAATGGGAATGTTGGAATGGCAGGTGTGCGAGGGAAGTGACAGCAGGCGCTGGTAGCCGCTGGCCGCTCGTCAACAGCAAGACTCGCCAGCGATCCCGGGCGTTTACGGTCGACGACCCTTTGGGCCGGCTTTCCCAGGCAGTGTCAGTACAAACGTCGCCATTCCCAATTGGGTCGGCCAAACGGTGTAAAACCCGGCAATGCAGTTTCCCACGTAAACGCCGCGGCGGATTCAAGCGTCTGCAAGTTGGCGCAGTTTTGCTCGCCGCGATGCCGGTGATGCGACGTTGCGCACAATGCCCAGCATTCGAATTGAGGATCCAATAAATGACACCCCATCATGTTCAGCGATTCGCTCCCAGTTGGTCCATAAACCAGGCTGGATTCCGCAATCTCATGGCAGCGGCGGCGCTTGTCGCCACCACCTTGGACATAGCCGCGCAGGCGACCGTTACCAAGTCCCTCCCCCAGGATTCATCCCCCGCCGACGATGAGGTCATCAGTTTGTCGCCCTTCTCGGTCAATGCATCCGATGACGTTGGATATGGCTCGACAACCACGGGATCGAGCAGCCGCCTCAAGCAGGCCTACATCGACACGCCACAGGTCACCTCAGTCGTGACCAGCGAGTTGATGAAGGATGCCGGACTCTATGATTCGTCAACGGCGATCACTTTTGTTCCCAACGTCTCGACGTGGCGCACCTCGGATCTCCAATCCTTCAATATTCGTGGCATCGGTACAAACACCCTCTACATGGACGGATTTTTCGGCCATGCCCTCCTGTTCATCGACACCGCGTTCACAGATCGGGTCGAAGTCGTGAAAGGGCCGAGTACAACCGCGTTTGGCCGAGGCGATCCGGCCGGTTTCATCAACTATGTCTCAAAGCGTCCGCAATTCAGGGAGGGCACTCGGGCGAGTGCCATGGCGGGCACCGGAGGCCCCCGGGACACTTTCCGCTTCACCGTCGATCGCAACGGCCTTCTTGGCGACAAGGGGACCACCGCCTATCGTTTTGTCGGCCTCTATACGCGGGGCAGTGGTACACGGGATGGCAGCGAGTTCGACCGAAAGGGAGCGCTCCTCTCGGTGGATCACCGGTTCAAGGACAGAGGTGAGCTTCAATTCACAAGCAACTACTTCGTCAACAACTCCGCGGGTACGGTCGGCAACCTCAGTTTCAGCGATGCGACGCTCCAGCGCGCATTCCGGTCGACCATAGTGGGTGGTCCGGTTGTCCCCTTCCTCGGGGTTGATGACACGTTCAACTACGATGGCACGGGATTCAAATCGGACTACGTTGGGGCGACTGTGGTGCTGAACTACAAGCTGGGTGAAAAGTGGAACACCCGGCAGGCCTTCAACTATGCCGAGTCCACACTCTACGGAATCGGCTCCGCAGGGAATGTGGCATCGGTCCGGAGCGGGCCGAACGGTCTGCTGGTCACGCTTCCGGCGAACCTGAACGACAAATACAACCGCGGCTGGTCCTATCAGGCGGACTTTCTCTACGAGACCACGGGGAAATTCCTAAACAGCAAATACAGTCTGCTCTTCGGCGGCGACGCATCGGACGGCGCGTCATTCAGTTCGGCGCAGGCTGCGACGGGAGTGGGCACACAGCTCCTCCTTGCCTTCAACCCGCACGTACCGCTGAATTTTCCCTCTCCCACGCGGTCGATCGGCTCACAGACCAGTGGACTTACCTGGAGCCCGTACGTGCAGGTTCAGGACTCGCTGTTCGATGGAAGACTCCAGATCACGGCCGCGGTGCGCTACATCTATTTTGACCAGGAGGGCCTCACCCTCGCCACCGGCGCCGTATCGCCCATCAAGTATCGCTCACCCCTGCTGCCCACCTACTCAATCCTCTACAAGCCGGTCCGCTGGCTGTCGGTCTATGCATTGAAATCCAAGTATCAGAACCGTCCGAGTTTCCGACCGCAGTACACAGGGGTGGGTGGCGCGCAGATTCCACCCGGCGACCCGAGGCTCGGACTCACCATCACGACCCAGCCCACCACCGAGCTGACCGAGTTCGGAATCAAGGGTTCGATCTTCAAGGAGAAGATCAATTTCAGCCTGGCATACTTCGAAGTGGACAACACCGGTGTCGGTCGCTTTGCCACACTTCCGGATCCCGTCCTGGGTTCGGTCATTTACAACTTTGCCAGCCAGGATGTCGTGAAGGGATGGGAGATCGAGATCTTCGGACAGCCGACCAGGAATATCACGCTCATGCTCGGAGCCGGATTTCTGGACAGCCATGCCAATGTGCCTGTGGCGGGCGGCCAGATCTTCGACCTCGCCTATCCGAACAATCCCAACACGGTGCACGGCAACATCAAGTACTCGTTCGGCCCGAAGGCCCGCGAGGGCTTTTCGATGGTGGCGGGCGCCAAGTCGATCCTGTCGGGCTGGAGCGCCAACGTGAACAGTGTGGGGTCCTTGGGAAATCTGCCATATCCCAAGACAGTGACGCTGGCCAACTTCGGCTTGGAATATGGTTTTCGCGGTGGCAGGGACTCAATCAGTCTGCGAGTAAGCAACGCATTTCACCGTCATGCAGTGGTGGCGGGTTCCTATGTTGGTGCGGCTCAGGGGCGCCAGGTGTTTCTCAGTTACGACAAGCAGTTCTAATTGATGGAAGCGGTCCGGGCAGCGGCCGGAGACACCGCCCCGGAGCTTCCTTCTCCATGGTGCAGTGAGGTTCGTTCGACATGGATTCGCATGCGAGAATGGCGTCCGTCAGAAAAATGCAGTTCAAGGAAAATGAACGGCACCGTAAACGCTCCTCGGTCTTCGTTGGTCACAAAATCAGATCCGCTTCCCTATCTCCGTATGGCAGCGGGTTCTTTTCCGGTAACCATGGCACCTCTCACAAACCCAAGCTTTGATGTTTACGATGAATAAATCAGCTCCATCGCGTCGCGCAACGTTGGCGAACTCCAGGATACTGCGGAGTTTGCGGCTGGCTGGAATTGCCGGCGCGCTCAGCCCCCTGCTCCTGGCGCAGGCACCCGCTTCAAGACAGACCGAGGACGCCAGCACCACCGATCGCGATCAGGAGACAATCAGCCTGTCTCCATTTTCTGTGACTGCCTCCAACGACGTCGGCTACGGCGCGGGCACTGAAGGCTCCAGCGGCAGATTGCGAATCCCGTACCTGGATTCTGCGCAGACAAGCACGATCGTGACCAGCGAGCTCATGGAGGATTTTGGCCTGTCCGATTCCGCCCAGGCCATGCTCTTCATCCCGAATGCGGAGGTGAATCGGACGCAGGATGTCCAGACCTTCAACATTCGCGGCCTCAACACCACGGGCCTCTACATGGACGGCTTCTTTGCGCACAGCCTGACGTTCATCGACACCGCGTTCTTTGACCGCATCGAGGTCGTCAAGGGACCCAGTTCGGTCGGGTTCGGACGGGGTGATCCGGCCGGATTCATCAACTTTGTCTCAAAGCGCCCCCAATACAATCGGCGCACCCTGCTCACCCTTTCCGCCGGAACAGGCGGTCCCAGACCCAACTATCGCGCGGTTCTTGACCACAATGGCTTCTTCGGGAAGAGCCAAAAAACCGCTTATCGTTTTGTGGCGCAATATGGAGGGGGAAGCACCACCCGGGTTGGCAGCGAATTTGAGCGAAGGGGAGCGCTCCTTGCGGTGGACCACAAATTTGGCGACGCGGGCGATTTGTCGGTCACCGCCCACTACTTCCAGAACAATTCCGGATATGCCGTGGGAAACCTGAGTTTCAGCGACCCCACCTTGCAATATGCTTTTCGCTCCACGATCACCGTCGACCAGAAGGTGCCGGTGCACAGTGTCGACACTACATTCAATTTCGCCGGTACGGGAACCGAGGCCGACTATGCGCTCCTCTCGGGCATCCTGAACCTGAGGCTTGGCAGGCACTGGAACATCCGCCAGGCCGCGAAGTATTCGGAATCGCAGAATACCTCACAAGGCACCGCGGGGAATGTTTCCTCGGTGCGGCGCAGGGCTTCCGACGGACAACTTATCTTCACCCAGAGCGCGGCAAGGCACTTTGCGAGCAGCAAGAGTCTCTCCTACCAGCTCGACATGCTCTTTGAACAGTCGAGCAAGTTTCTCGACAGCAATTACAGCCTGCTGTTTGGAGGAGACATCAGCTACGACCGGAATGTCGGACAATCCCAGGCGGCGGTCGCGAACGGGTATCAGACCCAGTTGTACCTGGCGTTCAATCCAAACACGCCGATCACTTTTCCAACCATTCCCCTGTCGCAAACAGGATCGCACACCGACGGCATCAACTGGAGCCCCTATGTCCAGGCTCAGGCAAACTTTCTGGACAAGAAATTCCAGGCGACGGCCGCGGCCAGATATGTCTACCAGGATGTTGATTCGGTGAGCAATGTGACCGGCAGGGTTACACCCATCAAAAACCGGACGCCGCTTCTCCCCATGGCTTCGCTGCTCTACAAGCCGACGAAGAACATTTCGCTCTATGCACTCTGGTCGAAGTTCGAGCAGCAGCAAACGGTGGTGACGACCTACGTCATTCCTGGAGGGGGGCAGCTTCCCATCACCGATCCGCGTTCGCAGTTGATCAGCATTCGAAAGCCCACCACTGAGTTGAAGGAACTTGGAATCAAGACAATGCTCTTTGACGGAAAACTCACCTTGTCGGGCGCAATCTACCGGACGGAGAACAGCGGAGTGGGGCGCCTCGCCCTGCTGCCGGATCCCACCTACGGCTCGGTGCAGTACAACTTCACCAGCGTGGACGTGCTCAAAGGTTATGAAGTTCAGATTGCGGGGCGGGTGACGAATCATCTCACGATCATGCTCGGTGGGGGAATCCAGAAAACCGAAGCCCAGGTGCCGGCCCCTCCGAGTGGCGATATCGTCAATCTTCCCTATCCCGGAAATGCCGACAATGTCTCCGTGAACATCAAGTATTCCTTTGAGTCCAAACCGCGCAGAGGCCTGACCCTGATTGCAGGCGCCAAGAGTTTCCTGAAGGGATGGAGCGCAAATGCCAACAACGTGCCGGCTCTGAAAGATCTTCCCTATCCGGATACCGTGACCGTCGCCACCCTTTCTGCAAGATACGGATTTCGCGACGGGCGCGACAGTCTGACGCTCAGGGTCAACAATGCCTTCCACAAGGAAGCAGTCGTTGCCGGGGGCTACCTCGCGGCTGTGAGCGGACGCCTTTTCACACTTGAATACACCAAGGAGTTCTGACCGGAGGGACGATGCGCCTGATATCCTGTCTCCCTCTTGTCTCCCTGCTGGCCGTCGCGATGACTGCATGGTCTCCCGCGGCGGCCGGAGCCGCGTCGCGGCCAAACGTGGTCTTGATCGTGAGCGACGACATGGGCTATGCGGATCTGCCTGGCTTCGGAATGAACATGGGAATACCGATGCCCCAGATGGACCGACTTCGCACCGGTGGAGTCTCCTTCACCAACGCCTACGCTTCCGCACCCATCTGCGTTGTTTCACGCATGGGAATGTACACCGGCCGCAATCAAGCCCGCTGGGGCGTGTATGAGAACGTTTACGACGGCAATCCCGCCTACATAAAGTTCCAGCGGGAGAAGACCATCGCCAGCTATTTCAAGGAGGCGGGCTATGCGACGTCGCTCGTTGGCAAATGGCATTTGTCGGGCAATGGAAACATCTTGGATCAGCCGCCAGACTTTCTTCCGGATGCCAAGGGATTCGATGAAATCACGATCATCCCCGGTGGCATGTCGAGCTATCAGCCGGGCACGCTACTCTACCGCAAGGGTGGTTCTTTCATTCCTGCGCCGGAGCATCTGACAGATTATTTCGGGCACCTGGCGGCGGACTTCATACAAAGAAAGAAGGACGAGCCCTTCTTCCTTCTGCTCGCGTTCAACGCCGTGCACGCGCCGCTGCATGCCTTGGAAAAGGACATCGAGGAATTCGGCAGCCTGAAGGGTTATGACAGTGGCACCTATGTGCCGGAGCTCGCGGTGGCGAATCGCAACGTCCGCCGGGACCGGGAGGTATACAGCGGCATGATGCGCGCTTTCGACCGGAACATCGGTCGGGTGCTGGATGCCTTGAGTCAGGCGGGAGTGTCGGGTGAAACACTGGTTGTCTATGTCAACGACAATGGAGGACCCGCGCTGGATACTCCGGTCCATTCCTACAATGAGGCCTCAAACCTGCCCTATCGTGGAGGCAAGTTTGACTGCCTTGAGGGAGGAATCCGCGTGCCCATGGTGATCAGCTGGCCGGGGCACATTCCCACCTCCCGAAGATATGGAACGTTCACCGGACTGACCAGCAGCCTCGACATACTCCCAACGGTGCTCGCGGCATGCGGTATCTCGGCACCCAAGGACAGGCCTCTGGACGGCACCAATCTCATCCCGTTTCTCAATCAAACGCCCGTCAGCGACCCGCACAATTCACTGTGCTGGCAGGGATTCTTCCTGGATGAGAAAAACACCGGGCAGGCCGCGATCCGTCAGGGGAAATGGAAGCTCCACCAGTACGCATCCGTTGTGGCCGGGCCGCGCCTTGAGGACTGGGCGCTTTACGATCTCACGGCCGATCCCGGCGAAAAGAGAGACCTTTCAAGAGATCATCCGGGCAAGGTGAAGGAACTGGACGACGATTGGAGAAAGTGGAAGGCGGAGATGCAGCCGCTCGCCCTTGCCAAATCCAAATGAGGCGGACTCACGCGGGGCGTTCTGTGCCGGGCTTCCAGCCAGCGATGAGCGCATCGATCTCATGCAAAGCGCGCACATCTTCGTTTTTGCTTTCCTTCTCCTCAGCGGGCGTTCCCTGAGCCTGGCCAGTCCGCTGGTTTTCGTCACCTCCTTTGGTCCGGGCGCCAAGGGAGCCATCCATGCCTGCCATCTCGATGCGACGGCAGGCGTGCTGGAAGCTGGCCGCCAGGTCGCCCAGCTTCCCAATCCCTACTACCTTGCGCTCTCTCCAGATCGTCGGTTCCTCTATTCCATTTGCGCCGACAACTTCGGCAGCAAGGAGGAAGAAGCAATTGAAGCCTTCCGCATCACGGACAGCGAAGGCAGCCTGCAACCGCTCAACCGACGTTCCACCCGGGGCTCCGCCTCCTGTTTCCTTTGGATCGAGCCCACCGGCCAGACGATGCTCGTCGCCAACTATGCAAGCAGCAGCATCGCTTCTCTGCCCGTGCATGCCGACGGTTCGCTCGGGGAAATCGTTTCTTTCCATCGACATGTCGGCAAGGTGTTCGACCCCGTGCGACAGGGAATGCCTCATCCTCACGCCATCATCCCCAGCCCGGACAACCGCTTCGCCCTGGTGCCAGATCTGGGCCTCGACCGGATCGCGGTCTACACCCTGGACGTCGCTTCTTCAAAGCTCACCCCCCATGAACCGCCTTTTGTCGAAGCCCCTCAACGCTCCGGCCCCCGCCACCTCGTGTTCCATCCGAACGGTCACTGGCTGTATGTCATCAATGAAATCGCGAACTCCGTCACGCGCTACGACTACCATGCCGCACGAGGAACGCTGACCCGCCGTGAAACCATTTCCACGCTTCCCGCCGGCTACGACGGGCGAAGCAACTGCGCCGATTTGAGGATCACGCCTGACGGTCGTTTTCTGTATGCATCCAACCGCACACACGACAGCATTGCGTGCTACACCATCGCTGCGGACGGCGTGCTGAGCCTGATTGAGATCCGTCCGAGCTTGGGAGGGATGCCGCAGGATCTGTGCATCACTCCGGACGGGCGGCTGCTGCTCTGCGCCAACATGCGCGGCGACAATGTCGCTGCGTTTCGCATCGACGCGCACAGCGGGCGGTTGGAGCCGGCCGGCGAGCCGCTTCCCGTGCATAAACCCTCGTGCATTTTGTTGCTGCCTTGATGTCGCGGGACGCGGATGTGGCATGTCCCTATTTGAAAGATTCACGTCCTTTCCGAGAGGTCGGGCAATTGCAATGATCCACCCGACTTTGGAACAACCGGCTGATTCTGCCATGGAATTTATGCACAACATCATCGAGCCAGGACAAAGCGAGGCCGCTCGACGGTCCGCATGGCTCCGGAGCCCACAGGCATGCACGAAACCTTCACTACCCCTGCCGCGCAAGAAGCGGAGCCTCTGCATTGTTTCCAGTTTGCTCTGGCTGGCCGGAGCGGGAGTGATGACGAGGGCGGCGACACTCGACGGGCCCCATGTCTCGCTCACAATTGAGATAGCCGGCGATGTGGTGAATGCGTCGTTGGGATCCTCAGCCCTGCCCGCGTTCGCCTCCGGTCCCTATGCCTGGAACGCAAGAGTGGATGGGGTCGGCTTGGACGGACTGAAGTCGGCCCAGGTCCGCCGGGCAAATGACCGCACCTTGATTGTCACAGGCCGTCTTGGTCCGCTCGATATCGAGCAGCGTTTCACGCTTCTGGAGGATGGTGGCGGCTTTTCCGAAAGCATCATTCTGCACAACCCGACCGGCCGCACGGTGGACATCGACGACCTCCGGTTTGGTTTCTCCCGGAAAGTGGATCCCGCGACCGACCCCTTCCGGTTGGTAGCCGTGCCGTACCGGAGACAGGCGGACGGTTCTTTCCATGACAATTCGATGGCGGACATCGTGGCCGTCGTTGAACGGGGTGGTAAAATCAATGCGACCGGCAATCAGCCGCCGGTGGCGCCTCTGGTTGACGAAGAACACCGGCGTCTGCGCTCGGAAGGTTGGGTGCTGACCGACGGAGCTCGCAGCCTGCTTGTGCTCAAGTACAACAACGAGGCGGTGGAGTTGTCCGCGGTGAACTGGGAGGCCGCGCAGGCTCGGGTGGTGTTCGGGGGCTGTGCTTTTGTTTTGCACAAGGAACCGGTGCAGGCTCGCTCCCTGTGCCCGGAAACCCGGTTCCAATTTGGCGAGACACGCTACGTCTTCTACAATGGCGGCTGGCCGGAGGGTTATGCACTCTACAAGGACTTTCTGAATCGCAGGGGCCATGGGCTCGCGCCGGAATATGATCCGCAGGTTCAGTGGAATGTGCTGTTCGATCTCAGCGACAAAGCCTGGCCCTATAAAAAGGTCCTGGAGCAGGCTGCGCTCGCGAAGGCTGCCGGATGCACACGCCTCTATCTTGATCCAGGCTGGCAGGTTCCCACCACGCCAACCAATCCCCAACCTCTGTATGGCTCGGCGCTGTGGGATGAGAAACGCCTTGGGCCGCTCGATGAATTTGTCCGCCTCATGCGCGATTCCTACGGACTCGAGGTGGGACTGTGGGCCGCCGCCAGCGTCGGACAGAAAGACGCGCAGTGGCCCAGGGATTACTACCGGCAAATGCCCGCCGCCGTTCTGCAAACTCCGCCTCCACGGCAGAGGTATCAAGATCTCGTCCTGCTGCCGATGGTCAAGTCCGCCGCCTCCTCCGCCCTGGACGCGGAGCATGACGCCGGAAAGGTGAGGGATGGCCAGTATGGAAATGGCGCAAGCTGGATCGCCGGTCGCATGCCGGCCTGGATCGAAATCGATCTCAAGCAGCAGCGTGCTATTTCCCAGATCAATCTGAGCAACGACAATACCCGGCGGCACACTGACCGCGCTGCGACCTCCTTTCGCATTCTGACCGCCACCCGTTACAACGTGGATTCCAAGGCGGACACCTGGAAGGTGGTCGGAGAGTACAACCAATACTCCGCCGGCCTGACGAATCAGATGGAGTTTTCCTTCCCGCCGGTCACCGCGCGCTGGGTGCGGATCGAATTGCTCGAACCCGCGGCGGAGCCCGTCCGCATTGATGAAATCGAAATTTATCAGGCGGCTCCGAACAGGGAGAAGACCATCCTGCCTTCAAGCGGGCGGTCCGACGGTGGCAGCGGATTGCTGACCCTGAACGAGCTGTGCATGTCTGACCGGGAGTGGCTGGATGAGAGATTTCGCCGCCTTTCCCGCCTGACCGATTCGGGTGTCCGGTTCCTGATGTTCGACTTTCACGGCTGGAGAGGCCCGTGTTATGCGCCCGATCACGGCCACCCGGTTCCCTCCACCACGCTTGATCACATTGACTCCCTCTATGGCCTTGCCCGCAAGCTCCGGCTGAGGCATCCGGACCTGCGCATCGAAATGCACGACGCCGTCTGGCCCTGGGGGGCGCGCTACCTGCCGGGCTATTTTCGTCAAGGACTGCGCGGCGGCGACTACGACGAGAACTGGGGATACGAGTTCATGTGGAACTCGATCGGGGACATCCGCTCCGGAAAGGCCGCGTGTCTCTACTACTACAACCTGGCCTGCGACATGCCGATGTACCTGCACTTCAACATGCACGCCGACAACGACCAGCTCCTGGCCTTCTGGTGGATGGCGAGCACCGTGCGGCACCTCGGATTCGGCGGGCGCACCAACGCCGCAAAGATGGAGTATCATGGCAGGCTGGAGGAGCTGTCACCGGAACGCGCCACGGCGCGATTCGAGAAACTTTGCGCGGCCATGACCACCTACAATCGCCTTAAGCCGTATTTCACCCACGGGAAATTCAGCGGCATCGGCGGTGACGAAACGCTTCACCTGCATACGCTGCCTGGACAGGCCGGCGGCGTGCTGCTCCTTTTCAACCTTGGAGACCAACCAGTCAATCGTGTCGTGCGCGTACCGCTCAGCCAGTTGGATCTCGGCTCGTCCGCGGAACTGCCGGCCATCAGCGGTGCCAGCGGTTCAATTTCAGGGGACAGCCTGGTGCTCTCCGTACCGCTTGCTCCCGAGAGTCCCGCCCTGATCGCCATCGGCTCAGCCGCCGCGGATGTGGCGCGGAGGTAGGAGTTGCTGCCATTCGATCCTGTTCAGCGCGTAGATTCCAGGATCCCGGGAGGTTCTCGGATCTGATCTCCCGGTTTCCCCATCACTTTCCCCGCTTTGACAAGATTTGGGTAAACAGTCCCGCGGACTCGGCAGTCTCTGAAGTGGCGCATCGAAAATCGCCGCATGCCCTCCAAAAGTCCATGAAGACAAAAGTGTACACACCTGCCCCGCACCCATCCATCGCGCGACCGTTTTCCACCCCCGGTTCCTGGCTCCGTTTCCTGCCAATCGGGATCGTCATCGCCATCTGCCCCGGCGTCGGCGCGCAGGCAACAAGCAGCCCACAATCGAAATCCGACACCGTTCCCGCGCAAAAAATTCCGGTGGTTGCCGCGACTCCTGACGCCGAATCAGAGGGCAATGGCGATGCCAAGGATGTGGTGGCCCTGAATCCCTTCCTCGTGAACGCATCCCAGGACACGGGATACACGGCGCGTTCGTCCCTCGCAGGCACGCGTTTGAACACGCTGCTGAAGGACATCGCATCGTCCATCAGCGTTGTGACCAAGGAGTTTCTTGAGGATACCAACTCCACAAGTCTGGAAAATCTGCTGGTCTACACCGCCAACACGGAGGTTCCCGGCATAGGCGGCAATTTTGCCAACCCGAATGCCTCCCGGGTGGCAGGAGGGGTGATGGCTGCAAGTTTCAGCAACCCGGAGGCCTATACGCGGGTGCGGGGCCTGGCGGCGGCCGATCTCACGCGGGATTTTTTCTCCACATCGATCCCGATGGATTCCTACAACACGAGCCGGGTGGTCATCAACCGCGGAGCGAATGCCATTCTTTACGGTTTGGGAAGCCCGGCGGGAATCATCGACAACCAGACCATCAAGCCTCTCTTCAAGAGCCAGGGAATGACCAGCTACGAGTACGGCAGCTACGGCACCCGCCGCGGAGTGGTCGATCTGGAAAAGGAAATCGTCAGGAAAAAGCTCTCTCTGCGAATCGCGCTGCTGGACGAGGATACAAGGTACCAGCAGAAACCCGCCAAGGTGGTCGACCGGCGAATCACAACTGTTGGCGAATGGCGGCCCTTCAAGAACACCGCGGTTCGCGTCTCCTACGAATATGGCAAAATGGATGGGAACTACCCGCGTCCAATACCGCCGCAAGACCAGGTGAGCCGCTGGTTCGACGTGTCGCCGACAGGAGTCGCCAAGCCGGTCAAGGATCCCTACAACAAGGGGACCCTCAACATGTACAATGCGGCCGGCAGGATGGTGGACAATCTCTACTGGGGCCCGGCGGGCTGGGGATTTGAGCCTGTAATTTTCTTTCCCAATGCTGATGCGTCTGTGGCCGGCGGCGCCCTGCCCAACGGTGCGGATGGATTTGTACCCCTCAACCATCCGATACTGGGCGCTGATGCCTCCAATGGAGTAAGCTACCAGGCGTTTGCGACCATCAGGGGGCTGAACCAGTTGCTTGCAAACATGGTTGGCGCTCCAAAGGACCAGAACGGCAACCTGAAATCCGTCACGCGAAACTTCTATGTGAATGAAGTGGTTCAGGACACGAGCATCTTCGATTTTCGCAATCTGCTTATCGACGGTCCGAACAAAAGCGAGGACCGGGACTTTCAGGTTTTGAATGGGGCCGTCGAGCAGACATTCCTTCAGGGCAACGCAGGACTGACCTACCAGTTCAACAAGGAAAAATCAGGGTACACGCGGCACTCCATCCTTGGCGATGGCTCCCAGTTCTCGGGTCTGGCCGTCGATGTAAACGGAAGGCTGCCCTCGGGCGAGGTGAACCCAAACTTCGGCCGCCTCTTTTTCTCATCAGGCAGTCTGACAAAAAGCATCATCAACGCGGAGAGGGAAAATCACGCGTTCACCGGTTTCTACAAACTCGATCTGGAGAAATACGCAGGCGGCTTCTGGAGACACCTTTTGGGCAATCATACATTGACCGCTTTCTACTCAAAGTCGGAAAGAAACAATGAGTCCTACAACTTCAGTCGTTTTGACATGGATGGATCCTGGCTGCTGGGGAAGGGCAATTTTCATCCGAATCCCCTGGCTTTCTCCGCCTTGGGCACCCACGTCTATGTCTCCCCCAGTATCGCAAACCAGAGCACGGCCGCCGGAGCCCATGCCTCGAATATGCGCACAAAGATCATATTTGAGCCGGAATACTCGATTACATATCTGAACAGGGATACGCACAAGTACACGGTGGGCACCTTTGGGAATGAACAGAACGTGCCCTGGGGCGCGACACTATCGAAACAGGACATAGACAGCAGAGTTCTCATCCTTCACAGCCGGTTTCTTAACAACAATGTAGTGGCCACGTATGGCTACCGGGAGGACGACGTGGGGATCTGGACCAATAATCAACCGCCGCTCAACATCAATGAACGGCGCAACATAAGTCCCAGTGTCTTTCATCTGCCCAGCGACCCCACCTTCACTTCGAGCTCGAATTCCAGGAGTCTTGGCCTTGTCGCCCATGCCCCGGAGGCGTGGCTCAACCGGCTGGGCGCAAGGGGCCTGGGATTGAGCTTGTACTACGCAACGTCAGACAACGCGCAGGTGGGCGTCGAGCGCAAGGACCTCAATGGAGACACGCTTCCTCCGGTGGCCGGAGACACGGAGGAAATAGGATTCGCCGTTTCCTTCGCGGATGGAAAATTCGCCGTGCGGGTCAACAAGTATGAAACATTGGAGACGGGTCTGAACTCGGGTTTGACCGGCCAGTTCTCGGGTTTCATGAATTTCTACCTGCGGGAACATGCGCTGGTTTTCCAGCAGAGCATCATCGATGCGAACGCCTTCAATCAGCCTGATATCGGGCATTTGGCCAACTATGATCCGTTCAAGGGCTCCGAGTATCTCCGGGATCTGATCAAGTTCTCCCGCCAGCCTTTTGAATACACCTTTCCGCCTGGGCTGGTGTTCCCCACGAACCTGCAGTCGAAAGGATGGGAGATCGAGGGGGTGGCGAATCTTACGCCGAACTGGCGGCTGACATTCAACGTCGCGAACCAGGAGGTGATATCGACCAATACGGCGCCGTTGCTGCGCGAATTCATCGCCAAGACAGTCGAACCCGTGCTGGCGGAATTCGGCAAGTTCCCCGTCGACATTCTTGGAGCGGAATCGCTCAAGAGCGCCGTCGAACGCGCCGGCTTGATTGCAACCAAGACAACGCTGCTTTCGGATGGAGCGCCAAAAACCGACGAGATTCGTCCCTGGCGCGCAAATTTGGTTACAAACTACACCTTTGACCGGAGGTCGCGGTTCAAGGGCTTCAACGTTGGCGGGGCCGTTCGTTGGCAGGATAAGATCGGCATCGGGTTTCCAGTCATCCAGGATCCCGCGCTTGGAATCATTTCCGATCTGGCCAACCCCATCTACGGGCCTTCATCGACCAACGTTGATGCCTGGATTGGCTGGATGAGAAAGCTGGGGCCCCGGTTTGGAAACACCGTGCTCAGGCTGCAGTTGAACGTGCGCAATCTCCTGAACGACGATGACCTCATTCCCGTCGTCGCCAATCCCGACCTGACCATCCCCGTCGTCCGCGTACCGGAGGAGCGTGCGTTTGCCCTGCGGGCCTCGCTCAGCTTCTAGTTTTTCATGGTGGTTCCCCCAGACATTCGTCGTGCGTTGAACCCTTTCATTATCCTCGATGAGTATCACACCCGCTGATTTCCGTTTCAGGCGGCACTCCCCGCTTCCTGCCCGACGATTCGCATCCCTGCTCGCGATCGTGTGCCTGCCTGTTCTCGCCGGAGGTGCGTCGGCTGCAGAACCGGTGGTTCCTGCCGGCGTGGAATTTAACCGCGATTTGGAGTTTTCCAATCCCGGCAATCAGCATCTGCAGTTGAATCTGGCCCTTCCCAAGGCGGAGGGCGGTTTGCGTCCGGCGGTGATTTGCATCCACGGCGGAGGCTTTCGCCAGGGCCGCCGTGAAAACTACGACGGTGTCTGCCTCGAACTGGCATCCCGCGGCTATGTCGCGGCCACCATCACCTATCGGCTTGCCCCTGATCACCCGTTTCCGGCGGCAGTGGAGGATTGCAAGGCCGCCGTGCGGTGGCTTCGCGCGCACGCTGCCGAGTACCGCGTGGATCCGGAGCGCATCGCAGCTTGGGGTGGTTCGGCGGGGGCAAATCTCGCCCTGCTCCTCGGCACAACCGCCGGCGTGAAGCAGTTCGAACGCGGGCCCAATCTGGAACAATCGAGTGCGGTGGCCTGCGTGGTCTCCTTCTCGGGTCCCTCCGACCTGACGCGGTCCTACGGCAGCAGCGTGGATGCCGGGGTGGTGCTGCCCCTGTATTTTGGAGGAGACCTCTCCGCAAAGCGGCGCGAGCATATCATCGGCAGTCCGCTCTACTGGGTCACGCCAGAGGCCGCTCCCATTCTCGCCATTCACGGCACCGCCGACCCCTACGTTGCCTATGAGCAATCTTTCTGGATCGTTGACCGCTTGCTCGCCGCAGGCGTCGAAGCCGGTCTGCTGACGATCGAAGAGGCCGGACACGGATTTAAGGGCGCCGACGCAAAGAGAGCCTTGGAAACCGCGATCGTATTCCTGGATCAGAAAATGAAGAAGTAAAATGAACCTTTTCGCACGCTCACCGGCTCGTACGCATTCAAGCGAGAATCCAAGCAATGCGCGCTCTCCGAGGCGGACGCTCCGTGGATATGGGAGAGTCTCCCAGCGAATCGCCTGGGTGTGGGCATGCTGCGGATTGCTCAGCGCCTGCGGGGTCGCCCGGGGTGTCGAATTGAAAGTCCCCTCCAACGTCGAATTTGCCCGGGATATTCAGTATGCGAATCCCGACAATGTTCCCCTCCGGCTCAATCTGGCCCGGCCGAAGGTTGCGGATGACAGGTTGCCCGCGGTGGTCTGCTTCCATGGCGGGGGATTCCGCCAGGGTACGCGTGATATCTACGACGGCCTTTGCCTGGAACTGGCCACGCGCGGCTATGTCGCCCTGACGATTCAGTACCGGTTGTCTCCGCAGTCGCTCTTTCCGGCGGCGGTGCAGGACTGCAAGTCCGCCATTCGATGGCTCCGGGCGCACGCCGCCGAGTATCGGGTGGACCCGGATCGGATCGCAGTTTGGGGAGGCTCAGCGGGAGGCAACCTCGTGCTGATGATGGTTGCCACAGCAGGTGTGCCGGAATTCGAGCGGGGTGACAACCTGGGTCAATCCAGCGCGGTGGCCTGTGGCGTGAGCTTTTGCGGCGCGTCCGATTTCACTCGCTCCTACGGCCGAAGTCTGGGTGCCGCGAGCTCGCTGCCGAACTACTTTGGCGGTGATCTGAGCAGGAAGCGGAAGGAACACATTCATGGAAGCCCCCTGTACTGGATAACGCCGCAGGCGGCCCCGACCATTTGCATTCACGGCACCGAGGACCCCAATGTCGCATGCGAGCAGTCCGTTTGGATGGTCGAGCGATTGCTCAAGGCGGGCGTCAAGGCCGAGCTCTTCTCCGTCCAAGGCGCCGGACATGGCTTCCGGGGAGCGGATCGCGTGCGCGCAGATGCAGCCGGATTTTCCTTCCTGGACCGCCAACTGAAGAACAAGCAGTGAACTTCCGGTTTCGGCGGCACGTTGTTGAGGATGGACGTGTGGTGAATCCCGACCCCATTTGCCTCCGCCTGACACCGCCGCAATGACAAGCAGACAAATCGAATTTCCCCATGGGAGGTCCCACAACCGGACGATTCCGCTTAGTGGGTGCGACTGGAGGATAAGGGATGAACCCATGCCGGGAAGTGACGCGTTCTGCCACGATTGGATCCCTGCGACGGTTCCGGGCAACATCCATGCGGATCTCGAAACAGCGCGGATGCTCAAGCCACTTGCCTACGGGGATTCAGACCAGCGACTTCACGAGGTCGCGAAGCACGCGTGGCAGTACCACAAGTCGTTCCACGTGCCGGCAGGCTTTGCCGGTCGAAGGATTCGCATCGAGTTTGATGGCGTGGACTATCACTGCACCGTGAGAGTCAACGGCGAGGCAATTGGCGAGAACGGCAACATGCACCGCCGGTTCGCGTTTGATGTCACGGATGTTGTCAGAACCGGAATGGTCAACGATCTCGAAATCCGGCTCTCCCCGATGCCTTCGGTCCTTGAACCCTATCTGGAAAAGAGCGACGGGAAACTCAGCGGCACAGGCACCGAATGGCATATTGTTCCAGGCATGACCAAGGCCATCGAGGTGCTGAAAGACATCAAGAGCCCAACGAACTTCGGCTACGACTGGGGCGTCAATATATGGACCTTGGGAATCTGGAAGGATGTGCGCCTGGAGGCCAGGGGGCCGGCAATCATCGAGAGCCTGAAGGTGGAGACTCCTCTGTCGCGAGACTACGCTCGTGCGAGCGTGAAAGTTGCAGCGGTGGTGGACAGCCTCGTCGCAGGGAAGGCCAGGCTTCGGATCAAGGTCAGCGGACACGGCCCGGACTGTGTGGTGGAGCGGGGGATTGCGCTCAATCAGGGGCACAATTGCCTGCAGGCTGAACTTGAGCTGTTTGCTCCCTCGCTGTGGTGGCCCAATGGGCATGGTGGGCAGCCTCTCTACACGCTCGAGGCTGCGGTCGTGGATGGCTCGGGGCGGATTTCACATGTCAAGGAGACGCGTTTTGGCGTGCGTGAGGTGAGTTGGGAGCACACGTCGGAGGCTCCGGCGGATTTTCCGGAGAAGTACATGGCCGTGATCAATGGGAGGAGGATCCGGATGATCGGCTCGAATCTGATTCCCCCGGACCTGCTGTTCGCCCGCATTCCGGAGCGAGCGCCACACTTGTTGCGCCTGGCGAAGGCATTGGGATTCACCGCGCTGCGGGTGTGGGGTGGTGGCGTGATTTTCACCCGTGAGGTCTATGATCTCGCCGATGAACTGGGCCTCATGCTCATCCTTGAACTTCCCATCGCCAACATAGACCCGAAGCAGGATGCGGAACTGTTGAAGAACCTGAGCATCACTCTGCCGAACATCATCAGGCAGGTGTGGAACCATCCCTCCATCGTCGAATACACCGGAGGAAACGAGATGCTGTACGGTGCCAGCGGCGATTTTTCCGTGATCGAGCACATTCGCGGGATCTTTGCCCAGGTTGATCCGAGCCGGATTTTCCGGGACACTGAGCCGGCTGCGGGTGGAGCCCATGGCAAGTGGCACTTCCCCGTAAATCTGAGCAGCCGCGGTGACTGCCTGGAGCTTTACTACTCAGGGTGGAACCAGGATTGTCCAACGGGTGCCGAATTTTTCCCCTACGCGCCGTATCGCGTGCCAGTGCCTGTGTATCCTATCATGCGGCATGGTGAGTATGGGTATCAGACGACTGGGCATCTGGAAGTGTGGCAGCGGGATATTCCGCCTGGCTCGCAATGGCCGATTGACAGGGAGGATCCGGTTCTCATTCGCAAGAATGCGACGTATGCGGTGTTCGATGACGACGCCTGGTTGCTCAAGCCGGTCATCGACTTTCTGTTCGGGGAATCGCCAAATCTTGAGCGGCTGTTGAAGGCCGGCCAGTACATTGGCGCGGAGGGTCTGCGCTATGCCACGGACGCAATCCGCCGGCGGGGAACGGCGACGGGCGGCATGATGACGTGGGACTTCAACGAGCCTTGGACCAATGGCGCGGGCAGCTATTTGGTGGACTACGACGGCCGGGCGCTGATGAACAGTGCGTTCCTCAAACAGGCGGTGGATCCGCTGTCGCTGTCGCTGAAACACGCCTCGCCCCTCTACGACATCCGCGAGGGCATTCGCACCGCGCTCTACCTGACGAGCGATGCCTGCGAACCGGCGAAAGGTCTCACTTGGTCGTGGCGTGCCCGGGATCGTCGCGGAGCGGTGATCACTTCGGATCGAGGGCAGGTGGACATCAATCCGATCGAAGTGAAGAAGCTGGCCGATATCGCGCTGACGCTGCCGGAGAAAACCGCCTTCGGGCCATTTTTCCTGGAGCTGCAACTCGACGACAACCAGGGCCATCGGCTGCACGAGCGCGTGCATGTCTTCGGGCTGCGCGGCGTGCGGGCTCCATTGCAAGGGCTCCTGAGCCGGAGCCTGCTGGATCAGGATGATGATCCGACGGCGCTGGAAGCCTTGCTCGCGGCCGGCGGGCCGGCGACGCATGGGGTTTCACGTCCGGTACAGCGGACCACGCTGCAGGTGGGACCATCTGTAATTTGGGAGGAGGGAGACGAGGAGTTGCTCGAATTTGCGCTGACCAACACGGGGGGAATGACCGCGTTGTTCTGCGACCCACGGCCGGTGCTGAACTATCGCACGGATCTGATCATCGAAAATCTCTTCGTGTGCATTCCGACAGGTGAGTCGCGGAAATTGAGGATTCGCGCCCCGCTCAATTCCAGGGATGGACTGGGCCTGGCGCAGACCGGGTGGCGCATCGAGAGCTGGAATGCGGAACCGGTCTCGATCGAGCCAACAAGCGACGTCGTGCTCGCGCTCGGCCGTGCGGACCGAATGGCCCGGGAGTATGCTGGGTATCCGGGATTGAGGCCGGCGGTTTCGGAAAATTTGATCCGCCTGGTGGGCCACCGGCCTGATCCCGGAAAAGTTCCTTATCTGATGGAGGAGGGCAGGATCGTCGAGTTCAGCTTCGATGCGGGGACCGACGTCGGGAAGCACAGTTCGCTGCTCCGAATCCATTCGGCCGACCAGTCAACCATCGGTGCGTTGGTTCAGGTGGAGCTGAATGGCCGCACTTTCGAGATGCAGTTTCCGCAGGGCTACGGTTTTCAACGGGATGATCCTGCGCACCTTGCCTCGGCGCGAACAAATGCTCTGGCTTTGTCCGCCGGCGTGGTGAGGTCAGGCAACAATGTTTTACGCATCAAGACACTCAACGCAGGCTGGTTCACTTGGGATGCACTCGACCTCAGGACGTTCTCCGAATGACACACGCTGCTGAAGCTTCGCCTGCACGCCTCATGATTTTTCGAAAACAAGAATGGAACTCCGTGACTGCCCATCGTTCTGCTGAGTCATCGCGTCCAACAGGTCGCGCGGGACGAATCGACAGGAGCTCACTATCATGACGTGGATCGATGGCATCATCATCGTGGTCTATATGGCGGCCGTTGTCGTGGCGGGCATTGGGGGACGTGGCCGTCAGGAGAACACCCGGGACTACTTCACTTCCCGTGACGGATTCAAGGGACGCATCGGGCAGGTTATTGTGGGTCTCAGCATCGGAGCCACGCTCTTCAGCGGGATAAGCCTCGTTGCGATTCCGAGTCTCTTTTACGCGTATGGAGTGACCATCACGGCGGTCATGATCAGTTTCCCGCTGGCCTATCTGCTGTTGCGGTACTGGTTTCTTCCTCGCTATCTGGCCGTTGCCCAGAACAGTCCCTATGACATCATTGAAATCCAGTTCGGGCGTCCGACGCGGCTGGTGGCATCCGGCATGTTCCTGCTCCTGCGCCTGGCTTGGATGGCCGCGCTGACCTACGTGCCCGTGCTCGTGATCATGGCGGGAGTAGGGCTTGGGCATGAATGGTTCTGGCCGCTCATTCTGTTCATCGGGCTCAGCAGCACGGCCTACACTGTGGCCGGGGGCATTCGCGGAGTCATCATCACGGATGCCATCCAGTTCATCATCATCATCGTCGTTTTGCTGGCGATCATCCTGTTCATCGGCTTGCGCCTGCCGATGTCATTTGCGGAAGTCAGCGGCTACTTGCAGGGAAACACCGCGCTCCTGAAATTGAACTGGTCGCTGAATCCGACGGTGGCGATGACGGTCCTGGCCATGGGCATCGGAGGGACTTTCAGCAACATGAGCTCCTACATCGCCGACCAGATGTCGCTCCAGCGCTATCTTGCGTCGGGGGGAGTCCGACCCGCGGTGAGTGCATTCGGATCGTGCATGGTGTCAACGGCGCTGATTTTTGTGCTGCTCTATGCCGTTGGACTGGCGATCGGAGCGTGGTACCACATTCATCCCGATTCCGGATTGCCCGCGGATGCAGACAGGGTCTTTCCGTATTTTGTCGCGTCGCAACTGCCGGTCGGATTCATGGGCCTCACGCTTGCGGCCATCCTGGCGGCGACGATGAGCAGCATCACAAGCGGCATCAACGCCCTGTCGGGTTCGCTGTTGAACGATTTCGTTCCCCTTGTCGAACGGGTGGAATCCCGGCGACTGCTTTTGTATGCGCGATTGACGAGCGCGGCCATCGGGATTGGCACGACAATCGGCGCGGGCTTCGTCGAGCGGGTGGGCTCGCTCTACAACATACTCTTTGCCTTCTTCGGCATCTTTCTCGGACCGTTGCTGGCCTGCATGATCTGCACGATTGGGCGTCTGCAGGCGACCGGGCGGATCCTGATACCCGCAATGCTGCTCGGCTGCCTGTCAGGGGTAGGAGTCGCCACCACCCCGATAGCCGATGTATGGATGCCGGCGGTCACGTGCCTGGTGACGTTGTCCGCAGCGTGGCTCGGGTCCCGCATCTGGCGAAAAGTCTAGCGGGTTGTCCGAAGCAGACTCGTTTCGGATTGGAGCGCCAGGATGAGCGGAATTTGCCTTGCTCACTGACTGCGAGTGGACGTGGCGATCGTAGGACCAATTTCAATCAAGGCAGGGCTTTCCGGTGGGAGGGCGACGGTTAGGACGAGATCATCGCCATCGATAGTGCCAGTCGCACCGGCCAGTGCGGGGATGCCGGAGGGCGTTTCGAGATTGAGTTGGCGCAGCGGGACGCGGATGTGGCGGCTGACCGGCTTGTCGCGCAGGTTGAAGACAAGGAGCACCCCGCCGGGTTTCCCGTCCAGGGTATGCAGGTGCAGCGATTCGTCCCCGTTGATTCCGCTGAAATGGCCGTGGGCGAAATACGGCTTGAGCCTGTTGTAGGAGGCCATGGCTACGCGGTATTTCTCCCAGCGTCGGTCCGCACGTTCGGGGGAGATTTCCTCCAGCTTGCCGTGGGGTTCGAGCTTTGCCGCGTTGGAGCGGCCGCCGAAACCAAGATGCCGGATCGTGCTGGCCATCCACCAGAATGCCACCAGTTGATCGTTGTCGGCGAAGATGTTGAAATGAAGATACAGGGGGATGTCCGTGCCCAGATTGTAGTAGTAGAGGCATGCCGCCTTGCCTGATCGGATGTCACCGATCGAGTTCCACATGAACTCGTAGCCCCAGTTTTCATCGTAATCGCCATCACGCAGACCCTGGCGGAAATAGCCGGGCAGGTAGCGCGATCCCCAGGTCCAGATGGCGTCGTGCATTTCGATGCGCAGATTGGGATGCTGCAGACGAAGCCGCCGCGACAATCCGTAGATTGCGTTGATGTGGTCGAGGGTCGTCGAAGGCACGGGGTGCCCGTGGTCCGGGGCATAACAGGGGCCGTTCCAGCTGTGGAAATCGAACATCAGGAAGGACACCCCGTCATCGACGAGCCGCGACAGCCGGCGAAATCGCTCAGCCAGCCACTCCTTGTCCGACATGCAAAGTTCATTGACCGTCTGCATCTTCTCTCCGGAGGGCGTGGCGGCGACGTCGCCGAGCAGTGATTTGTCCTGGCCGTCATCCGCCTTGTAGATCTCGACTTCGTCGATCCGCACGTTTTCCGACGCAGGCTCGCGCACTTCGATGCGCACCCAGCGGGCGCTGATTGGCGCAAACGAGAACTCCATCTGGCCGGTGAGTCCTGATTCGTACTGACTGTATTCCGCGACCGGATGCCAGGTGTTCGCGCGGCTGTCGGCGTTGTGCTGCGTGGCTGTGAGAATCCGGAAAGAGGTCGCCGAACGGTCGGTTTTTTCCCCGGTGTTGTCATTGCTGAGGCGGACGTGCGTGATCACGTACGGTCGCTGGAGGTCGATCTCGACCCATCCGGGCATGCTGCCGGGAATCCAGCTCGCGCCGGCTCCGAACCGGCCGTCACGCACTTTTTTGGGTCCATGATCCGCGTCGAGCGACGAAGAGGCGGCAACGGTCGCGGTGGGCAGCAGGGACAGGTTGTTGTAGCGGTGGCGTCCCTTCGGGGCGTTCAGGATGGAGACGGGCACCTGGCGGAAGTATTGCTTTGGCCATTGCGAATCAAACCGGGCGCGCGCTGCGGTCCAGAGCCCCAACTCCAGTCCGTACTCATCGCGCAGGAGCCTGACCATGGCGTCGAGGGGGCCGAGTCGCTTTTCATCCCATTTCACCGAACCGGCGATTGGCGTCCGTGAACCGTCGTCGGCCGGAGCCTCCCAGCCCGGATCCAGATAGAGCCGCGTGCAGCCGACATCCCTGGCGTAGGCCGCCTGCTTGAGGACCGCCTCATAGGTCCATGCGCCACCACCGAGGTCGAAGAGACCGTTCCATTGGACCTGCGGCTTGTATTCCGGAACCAGCCCGTGCCCCTTGCCGTTCAGGAACGCCTTGTAGATCGCGTAGCCCTCGGGCCAGCTTCCCTTGTAGAATTCGTAGCGCGTTTCTCCGAAGGTGAATGTCCCGTGCGGGCCCAGGGAATTGGCCTGCACCGGCTCCTTGTGAAGCACGAACGCACATCCGCCGAAAACGAGCCGGTTCTTGCCCGCGATCCAACTGACGGCGGAGTGCTCAACGGCCTCGTTGTTGTACTTGGTCACGAGGAGCCCATTGACGCCGTTTGTCAGTATCCAGCTTTCGGAGCGGAGACGCCGGAGCTCCTCGTCCACCAAGGGAGCCACGGGCGGGCAGTTGCCCATGGCGTTGATCTTGCCGCCTCCTCTGATCACGGCGACAACGTCGGCCATTGAGTAGTCGTGGAAGGATCCGTCGGCCTGCCTGCGGTAGGGCACCGCGACCAAGCGATACGGATCTGTCGCCGGATCCATCCGGCGCGAGAATCCGAAACGGACGTCGCCGATGACGACACTCCTTTCGGTTGGATTGCGCAGGCTTATGGTTTCAGTGAATCCCTGGGCGTTCTCGAGCAGGGATACGCGCTGTTCAACCTCCAGGGGACCAAGCTGGCCGGTGACAACCAAGCTGCGCCTGTCGAGCAGTCGAACACGCGCCCCCTTCAATCCATCGTTTTCGATCCCGTCGATTGTTGCCTGCCAGACATAGGGTCCGGCGGCGAAACTGGTCATGGCTTTGGATTGCAGCAGAGCTTCGATGCTGCCGCCTTCCGCATCCAGGGAGAGAGACACCAGGGGACCATCGATTCTTTCAGCCACCGCCTGCACGCCAGCGAACAGGGTCAGAGCAAGAGCCAGGCAATTTGTTCTTATCATTTCGAGTAGGTTGGAGTGCCGGCCCTATTGCGCGTTCCAGTGTTGAACAGGCACGACATTTGCAGCGATTTCGCCGATGATGGAGTGGAATGGTTGGCGAAACACGTTTCCTTGGCCGCGATCCGCAATTGAATCTTATCCGAGACAACCGAGCGGATCTGAGCGCTTACAACCACGTGAAAGATCCTCCATCTGAGGTGTAAACACATGCGAGTGGGCGAGGGTTTGCTCGGACTTCCGATTTCGGCGGAGATCGCGTGTCCGCTGGTGTTCTGCGCTCGCAAGGAAATGAACTCGGCCCGCGAAGTCTGGATTCCGGATGGTTTGCCTGGGATGCGCTTGATCTGGTGTGGAGGGGTGGGGCGGCAGTGGCGCCGCCTTCGTGAGGACTGCGGCGGGCGAGGTTGGACGCCGGGTGGCGGCAATTGCGACGCGGTCAGGCTCGGGACCTGCGGGTGGAAGACATCCTGGGCGGCTTGGCAGTCCCGCCTTCCTTTGCCGTCCAATAGTCAACGGACGCAATCTTGAGGTGCTCGGTCATGGCGAGATCGGCGGCTTCGGAGTCATGATTGGCGATCGCCCGGAAAACCTGTTCGTGTCCCTCATATGCCCTGACAATCGCCCCCTTGAGGCGAATGCCTGCGTCGCGCTGTTCCTGCAGCCATTCGGACAGCGCGGCGTTCATGGCGGTGAAGATGGGATTGCGCGGGATTTCCGCCAGGATCGTGTGGAAAGCCAGATCGGTCTTCGCAAACTCCTCGGGCGAACCCATGACAGCCCGGTTCTCCGCAAGCGCGACCGCCAGCCGGTCCACTTCCTTCGGAGACGCGTGCCGCGCGGCGTAGCGCGCGAGCCCGCACTCGAACAGCATGCGCGCCTCCTGAAGGTCCGCCACACCATGGGGCTGGGCGAGCAGGCCCTGAACGGATCCGGTCAACTGGCTGAAGAGCACCGCATTGTTGGCGCGCGACACCCGTGCGCGGGCCTTTTCCCTCATTGAGATGAAGCCGGATGCCTGCAGCGAAAGCAGGGCTTCCCGGACGGACGTTCGGGATGCACCGAAGTTTTCGGCAAGGACGCGTTCCGAGGGAAGACAACTGCCTTCGGGCAGCTTCCTGCTGATGATCTGGTCGGCAAGCTTGCGGGCGATGTCCTGGTATACGCGGCGGGACGGCGGCGGGTTGGCGCTCATTGGAAAATTGCAACGGTTGGCCGACGAGCTGGCCGCCGCCGGGTGAACCGTTGCGTCTGGTAGGACCATAGTCAAGAATCGGCTTGGTTCATGACAGTCACGCGCGAGCGTGTTCCCCCGGAATGAAATCCGATGGCTGAAGTGAAGGGCCGGGCGGCCCCGACAGGGACTCTGGATGCGCCGATATGTACGGCAACGATGAGGGCGAAGGGCGGGCAGGCACCTTCAGGCTGTTGCTCGCTGGGAATCTGGCAGGCGCGCCTGCCACGGATGCCATGAAGCGCATGACGCAGGAGGGGTGTTTGGCTAGCTTCGGACAATCAAACCTGGCGAACCGAAGTCAGCGGGGTTTCACAGGATGTTCAATACTGGTAGGACCAGATAGATAATCTGGTCATATAAAGTGCTTGACCTTCCGCACGCACAAAATACAGGTCAATCAATGCTCTCCGCACCCCCGGGCCAGTTCGATGCAGCCGCCCCTCGGTCAATGCCGGCCCCTCAACACAATGCTTCACAATGATAACGGATGTTGACAGTCATGGCACTCCGTGTGCCCGCCGCGGCAGTCGGGCCGATTGGTTCACAACCCAGGTTCAGCCGCATGAACCCGCGGTTCGCGGCTACCTGAGGAGCCGGTTTCCTTCGGTCGACGTCGATGATGTCGTCCAGGAATCGTACCTCAAGCTCTGGCGGCACGAGGCCGCCGCGACGATCACCACTGCCAAGGCGTATTTTTTCTCCACCGCACGCAACACGGCGCTGACGTGGATTCGCCGCAGGAGGATCTATTCCGACACTCCGGTGAACGAACTGCCGGAATTGTGCGTGATGGTCAGTGACATGGATGCACCCAGGTGCTGCCAGCGGAGCCAGCAGCTCGAACTGGTGACCGACGCGATCGGCCGTCTGCCGCGGCGCTGCCGTGATATTTTCACGCTCGCAGCAGTGGAAGGACTCTCCAATCGCGAGATCGCAACCCGTCTTGGCGTGGCGGAGAGCACAGTGCGGGTGCAGATCGCGCGTGGGATTCGCAAGATTGCCAATGTCGTCCAGATGCAGAATGAAAGGTGCCAGGCGCTCGGTGCTTGAACCGTCTCCATTGCCGGCCTTCTGTTCAATCGGTGTTGCTTCCGGCAGGCTCCGGGTTGCCGGCAAGTTTGACGCTGCGGCGCAATCGCAATTCCTCACGGGTCGCCACGCCTTGCAGGACTCAACCACACAACGAACGAAATGATTGTCTACCCCGAGCCGCCTGCAGATCTGAGCAGTCGCCGGCCTTGGCGGCATTTGCAGTATTTTGGAGCGGGCGCGATCATGGCGTCGGTCACCATCGGTTCGGGGGAGACGCTCTTCGCCGCCCGCGAAGGCGCCATCTTCGGTTATACCCTGCTCTGGTGCTTCATCGCCGGAGCCGTGTTCAAGGGCGTGCAGGTGTATTCTGCGATGCGGTACATGACGCTCACCGGCGAGCACCCAATGACGCATTGGGGCCGCCTGCCCGGGCCGCGCAACTGGGTGCCGTTGGCGACGGGCGTTCTGTGCATCGTCTGTTTCCCGTTCTGGCTGGCGGGACTTCCCTTGCTGCTGGGGCAGACGATCAACTGGGCTTTCGGGGTGTCCGGCACGGAGGCTGAGCTGCTGCTGAACGCGCGGATCTGGGCCACAATCACGATTGTGGCCGCCGTGAGCGTCACATGGGTGCAAAGCTACGGCGCGCTCGAGAAGATCCAGACGGGCATAGTTTTCCTGCTCCTCGGCTGCATGCTGGTGGCGGCCGTCGCCGCCCGTCCGGATCTGCACGGGATTCTGCTGGGATCGGTGGTGCCGGTCGTGCCCTCGGACTATGCCCCATGGGTGAAGGAGGCATACCCCTTGATAGCCGTCCGCCCGCCCTGGGTGGAGGTCGTGGCAGCCCTTGGCGCCATTGGCGGCGGCACGTATGATTATCTTGGATACGTGAGCCTGCTCCGGGAAAAATGCTGGGGCGCCATCGGTGTGAATCGCGATGCGCCTGACGGTGAAACGGAGAGTGGCGGGGTGGGGCGCACTCCCAATATCGACCTGTCGACCGAGAACGTGCGCCGGGCGAGAATGTGGCTGCGGGCGCCGAAGATAGACGCGGCCGTCAGCTTCTCATCCGTGGCGTTGTTCACGGCCTGTTTTGTCGTTCTGGGCGCGGTCATTCTTCACCCGCAGAAGCTCGTGCCCTCGGGGGACGACCTATTGAGCCATCAGGCGCAGTTCCTGACGAACATATTCCCGTGGCTGCGCTGGGTGTATGTCGTCGGCATATTCTTCGCGATCGGAGGCACCGTCTATGGAGCCTACGAGGTGTACATCCGCACGTCCTTCGAATGCGCGCGGCCGGTGAGCGCAGGCCTGCGCCGGGCCCCGATTCGTGTTTTTCGCGCGACCATCTTGGTCTACTGCGCGGTCGGCGGGATGCTGCTGCTCTGGACGCTTGAGGATCCGATCGCGATCGTCACTCCCGTGTCGATCGTCGGGGGAGTGTTCACCTGCGGACTGTGGTGCTTTGCGATGATCTGGGTCGATCGACGTTTCCTGCCGAAGTGCCTGCAGATGCGCCGAGGGCTGACGCTGCTCCTGGTTGTTTCCGGCGCCTTTCTCACGGCGATGGGAGCGAAGGCAATCTGGGATTTCCTGAGCCGGTAGGAGACTGGCGAGCCTGCTCGTTTCCGATGTGGCAAAGCTGGAGGCCGGCCTGCGGCAACACGCTATTCCTCGATGCCCGGATGCAACCAATCGAGGATCAATGAAACTTTCCGGCCAGGCCGACGCAGCTTGCCCGCGGTGACGTGGATGGGATTCCAGCGAGGATTGCCCCCATGCCGTCGCATTCGACTTCCATGCAGAATGGTTCCGCCTCCGAGGACATCGCACTGCAAAACGACACAGCCGTGTTGCAGGGAGCCGGGTTACCAGGTTGAGATGCCACATGACGCGGCTTCGGTGTGGTTTGAGGCCATGGCCGGGAACGTCGAATAGTTTTAAGTTGCAGGACCCGGCAAATTGCCGGATGGTGGTTTCATGGCTACTTTGGCAGCAAAATCCCGTTCCCGTGCTCGCGCCACCGCCCGACTGGAGGCGAGGATTCCCCGTGATTTCAAGAAGACCTTGGAGCAGGCTGCTGCCGTGACCGGGCACCCGACGGTCACGAGTTTTGTTCTCTTCGCCCTCCAAGCCAGCGCCCGGAGGGTCATCGAAGAACATCAACAGGCCAGACTTTCGGCAGAGGAATCCACTCAGTTCGTGAAGGCGTTGCTTGCGCCAGCCGCACCGAACGCGGCGTTGCGGGGGGCATTTAAGCGTTATCGCGAGGTCAGTGCCTGATGGCCTGCCGTTTTGAACCGCTAACGAAGCAACACGACCGGACCGGGTTTCGTTGCGTCAGCGCGCCTCTCAACACCTATCTCCAGCACATTGCCCGGAAGGACGCGGAGCGTCATGTGGCTGCCGCGTTCGTCATGGTGGATGACGCTGCTCCGTCCACCATCGTGGGCTATTACACACTTTCGGCTTTTGCTGTGGATGTCGCTGAGCTGCCGGAAGCCTTGCAAAAGAAGCTCCCCCGATATCCGCGGCTTCCTGCAACCCTGTTGGGACGGCTGGCGCGAGATGAGCGTTTCCCGGGGACAGGATCGCTGCTATTGATGGACGCGCTGGTCCGCGCGCACCAGAAAGCCGCGGAGATTGCCTCGTTCGCCGTGGTCGCGGACGCGAAAGACGAGGCAGCCCTGGCGTTCTATCAGAAGTTCGGATTTGCCCAGTTGGGCAGCGACCCGAACCGGGTTTTCCTGCCGATGGGCACCATCGCGGAGCTGGTTGGCAGGCAGGATTCGCGCTCGATTTGAATGGGGCGCACATCATCGTCGCTTGGCTTGCATTTCGCCGCTCGATCACGCTGCGCCAGCAATTGGGCAATTTGTTCGGTGGACTGATGCACGCACAACCCGTTCACTTTCGCGCCCGGTCTGCTTCAATACGCTCTTGAGCGATGCCCAGGGATAGATTTGAGCGAGCACCCCGATACTGAGGTGCTCGGCAATTTTCCCACCGCTCGCCATTGTCATCGCACTTCGTGCCATGCCCTACTTTTGAGGGACTCGTACGCGAGGGTAATCACTAAGTGAACAGTATTGGGGTTAAGAAAAACAAGGTCATCGTCCAGTAGACCTTAGCCCGACTTCGCCAACTGGAGGGTATTGAGTTTGTAAGTCGTTGATTCATCGGTCGGAGGTCCGAAAAGTCGGGCCTACACGGCGCTTTTCTGGAGGAGGGGTGAGCGGATCCAGGGAGGAGGCTGAACGGGAAGCGCCAGACCGAGCTGATGGAGGAGAATCGCGACGTCGCTGGCTGGTTCGGTGCGGCGGACCAGAAGCAGTTCGCGTCCGTCGGTGGTGGGAACCCGAACGTCGAGCATTTGAACGGTCGAGAGTTTTTCGAAGACCGTGCGTGGCATCAGTCCACCGGAGAGGTTGCGCAGTTGCTGGCGCAGCGTGATCGACAGGCAATACGCGAGGAAGGCGACGAAGAGGTGCGCCTCGATTCTTTCGGGCTTTTGGTGATAGACCGGGCGAATCGCCAGATCGCCTTTGAGCGTGCGGAACGCCTCCTCCACAAACACCAGCTGCATGTAGTACCGCCACAGGGCGTCCGGGTCGTAGTTGGTCAGGTTCGTTCGCAGCAGATAGCGGCCTTCGCGTCGTCGCACCGTCCGCAGTTTCTGCCGATTGAGCTCATAGGTGAGCATTCCCTCGGGCGAGACCGTGGTGTCGATCAACCGCGCTGCTGCTCCCGCCTCTCCGGAAGCCTTGCCAAGTTTCAGCAGTAGTTCGTCGCGATTGCCTGTTCTCAGTCGCGAGAGTTCGCCGAGGCGTTTCCAATATTTCTTGAGCGCCCGGCGTCGCATCGCCCGCTCCTTGTTCACCCGGGCCGGGCTTTCCGTCAGCACGTAGATCTCGCCGTCTTCCGGCACGCATTTGACCCGCAGTTCTCCGCGCACCTCCACCCATGGCCGTTGTGCCAGTGCCGCTTCCATCCGGTTGAGCCGCGCCTTTGGGGTTCCAACCAGGTAGTGCACCGGCGCGGGGCCTGATCGCATTTGCTCAAGCACCGCCTCGGTCGGCACACCTCGGTCCATCACCCAGATCCTCTGCGCCTGGCCGTGACGCTTCTGCACCATTTCGAGCATCGCGGGCAGCGTGGTTTTGTCAGAGGTGTTGCCTGGCAGCATTTCATAGGCAAGCGGCAGCCCCTCGGGGGTGACCACCAGTGCGATGACCACCTGCACGCAGTCGCTGCGTCGATCGCGACTGTAGCCGAAACGACGCGGATCGGTGTCGCTTTCCGGCGCGTCGCACTCGAAGTACGTGCTCGTCAGATCATAGAGCAGAATCTCATAACGCGCCGCGAACAGATCGCGCCAGCGCTCGCGCAGATGACCGAACAGCGCCTCTTTCTGGGCAAGCAGTAGATCGAGGCATCGGTAGAGTGTGGCAGGTTGTGCGGAGCGTTCATCGACGCCGAGCAGATCCGGCAGGGCGCTCGTGCCAAACCACTGCCGGTGCAGCCGCCATTCGGACCCCGGTGCCAGCAGTCGATAGATCGCAAGAACGCGCAGCACCTTTTCCCAGTCCGTTCCCTCCCGGCTGCAGCCGAACCTCTCGCGGAAAAACTCATCGAGATGAAGCTGCCGCCACAGCGAATCGGCCAGCCAGCACGCTCCCCACTGCCGCGGACGCTCCAGACTCATTGCGCTCAACCTCACCCGCACCGCGTCCACCTCGCCAGACGTCAGCTCTCGATCCTCCGGCCACAAGGCCATCTGCCTCATCGTTCCGCTGTTTTCATCGAGCACGCTCACCGCTTTCTCCCACGACTCCTTTTGTCGGTCGTTCACCTCCCCGAGATAAAGCACATGATGATGCACCACGCGTCCTCCTACCCGCCGACTCTCCACGATCGACCAGCTGCGGTGATCCTTCCCATTCTTGCGCCGAACCCGACACTTCAAGTGCATGCACTCACTTTAGAGGTGAGCGTTCCACGCGGGACCAAGTTGCGGGCGGCAGCGATCTGACGCTACTTCCGGTAGTTGGCCCGGACGTGGGCTTCGAGACTGTTCAGAAAATTCTTTGGGCCAAACTCCGGAAATCGGATTTCATGGTTTGGCTTCGCCCTGCGAATACCTTCGTGAGTCGTTAGGAATGCGCCCGCGTCATAAAGGCGCTTTCCAACCGCCTGTTGTAGAAACACCCGGTAACGCTCGGCGTAGCTGGGACCGAGAAATTTCGGGACATCTGTGAACCGGTCCGCCCCACCGCGATAGACCTCGTGCGCGAGAAAGTGAGGCTGACGAATCTGCGTCTTTCCGTGATCGGTCTCCGCATACTTTCCGATGAAAAAGTACCCCAGCCACGGGCGCGGAAGCGGGGTCGAAAACAGGTTCTCTTCATACGTGTGCCAGAAATCGCAGGCGTTCCCCAAGCTCTCCTCAAGTCGGTTGTTCTGATTGTTGCCGATGCTCTTGTCCTGCGACTTGAACTCTATGGCGGCGTGCAGAATCGGCTCCGATCCAGCCTGCCGATTGGTCGCACAAAACCGGCTGTTGCTGACAACGATTATGTCCCAGTTCTTTGATGGTCTGAAGGTGGATGGCAGAATCGCGCCAGCCTTGCTGAAATGACCGCCGATGTAGATGTCGTCCTTGTCGACGCCCAACCCGATCAGAAAACTTCGGATCGCTCCGATGAATCCGTCCAGATTCTTTCCGCTCAGGTTTTGATCACGACTACCGCCCTGTTTCGAATCACCTTTTCCTTTTTTCTTGAATTTCCACCAGTAGGAAACGGCAGATTGGAAAAAGTCAGTTTCACTCATTCGGGCAGGGCGTTGATGCCGTAAAGCGTATGAGCCAACGCAGTTGCCCTGGCACGATCAAAATCCGTGAAAGCTCTGGCTAGCTGTTCCTGAATTGATGCCGGGATACTATCGGGATGTGGCACCCTAATCCGCCTAAGGTACTGAGCTTGAAACCGGAAGTATCCACCGCGCATCCGAACGCCGTAGCAGCGCACGAAAAATTCGCCGACATCGGACATCAACAGTCCACCCAAGACGGGCAGGTCCCACTTTTTTGAGGTGATCCAGTATATGTTATGGTGCGGATAGGTTTCCCCCTTGTCCAGTGCTGGTTCGAGTCGGCCGCGGATGTCTGCGATGTATAGCTTGCGCTCTCGCACGAGTGAAAGATTTACGCGGTCAATTGTCTTGTGCCACTTCGCAGGATGGTCTTTCGCGGTATGTCGTCCCCTCAGCGTCTCCAAATGAGGCAGCAGGTATGCATGCGTCTTTGGGAATCGATTCAGTTCGACCAGCCCATCCTCGGTCCACGGATTGATTAGATAGCTTCCGGACCAATTGACCCGTGGACCGGCCAGATCGTCACCCATGGCCAAGGGCAGGAGGCGATCTTGCTCAACATCCGGAACCTCCTTTGGGATGAAAATCCTGTCCGCTCCGGTCGCAACTCCTATGCCCACCCGCGTTTCAGTTTCCTCGGTCTCCAGCGGGATACACGAAGCCTCGATTTGCCGAAGCACCGCCAAGCGCTCAGGTGATGAGCACGGCCAGGGTTCAGCACCGCGGAACCATTGATGCAAGCGCGCGCTTCGAAGAAAGGAATCAGACTTCGCAGCGCCCAGCCGATCCAGCAGTTGTCCGCGGTCGGCGGATTCAGCGCCAGGATGGAGCTTGGCGACGGTAGCCGGCCCCTGCTTGCCAGTAGAAATCACTGTAATCGCCGGATAGGCAGAGACCTCAGCTTCGAAGGCATCCACGTCGTGCGCTTCGATGATGAATCGCACATTGAAGCCATCCGTGATCAGGTTGCGAAGCGTCGAGCCATAGTCGTTCAAAAGCCAGCGATCCGCACAGATGTAAGCACACGTGCCGCCTGGTTTCAGCTGCATCAGAGCGGCCTCGTAGAAAGCGACATAAAGGTCGGACCGTCCGCGCATCGTGTGGAAGGCATTGCGATAGAGGGCTGCTTTTGCCGGCGGAATCTCCTCCAAACGAACATACGGGGGATTACCGACGACATAGTCAGCGACCGGAAATCCAAGCGAAGCATCGAGAAAATCCTCGCAGCGAACCCACGAGCGGGCGAGGCGGGCTGCGGTCGTTCCACTTACTCCTAAGGAAATCAATTCCGCCTCAACAGCGTTGACCGCATTCGCCGCTGTTACGGGATCGATTTCGAACGCCCTCAATGCCTCCTCGGCGCGGCTAAGCGACTCTTTGTGCTGTCGGCAGGATTCCACGAGCCGACGGACCATCGCACGGATGAAGGCTCCATCCCCTGCGGATGGCTCCAGCGCCACCTGCTCAAAAAGGCGCTTCGCCGAGTCGTACCCCGCAAGGTCCAGGATGAGATCGACCGCCCAAGGCTTCGTGAAGACCACCCCAGCCGCACCTGTTGTCGATGATGCTAGCATCGCTAGAAGCCGTGGCCTTTCTGCCCATCGAGCAACCCCAAAAGCTCTTTAGACATCGGATATCGGATGGAAAACAGCGCAAATTTGGCAGGAGCTTGAGTCCGCATGATGGATCGTAACGAAACATGGGACGTACAAGACAATCCTCGACGACTCGCGCTGAGCCCCTGGAAGAGGGAAAACGGGACAGCAACCGGACAGGGGATATTTCGGGAAAATCCAGGAAACCCGCATCTTCCTGATCTTCAATGGCTGCCCGGGTAGGGATCGAACCTACGACCAAGTGATTAACAGTCACCTGCTCTGCCACTGAGCTACCGGGCAATCAGACCTATCTCCCAAATGGGACCGGCAAGACATGCGCCGGCTTTTGCCTTGTCAACGCTCCATTTGATCAAAAGTCGCATTGGCTAAAGTTTTGATTGATTTTGGGAGTGGAACGCGATTGCCTCGCCAACTTTTCCATTACGCCTGCCTCCATTCAGGAGCGACCAGGTGGAACGAATATCATGAAGCAAAATCTCGTCCTTAATGTCGCGCCGCGCACGCAGTCCGGTCGGAGTGCCTCCCGTCGCTTGCGCAAAGTAAACCGCGTTCCCGCAATTCTTTACGGGAAACACACAAAGCCGGAAATGCTGGCGGTCGATGGACCGGAGTTCACCCGTTTGCTGAAATCGGTTGCAGGCCGGGCACTGATCATTGAGCTCGCTCGTGCTGACAAGCAGATCAAGGCACTTTCCTTCCTGCAGGAAATTCAACGTGATCCGATCACGGACCGCTACGTCCACGTCGACCTCCACGAGGTGAAGGAGGACGAGCCGTTTGAAATCCGCGTCCCCGTGACCACCGTCGGCGAATCCTTTGGCGTAAAAAACCAAAGCGGCGTTCTGGAAATCGCCACGCTTCAACTGCGCATTCGCTGCCTTGCCAAGGATCTTCCTGAGTCAATTTCGGTCGATGTCACCGAGCTCAAAGTTGGCGAGACCGTCAAGGTGGGTGAGCTCAAGGAGGTTCGCGGCGTCAAGTTTCTCGATCCCAAGGGGCAGCCCGTCGTTTCGTGCGTCGAGCCGGTCGCCGAGGTTGTCACCGCTGAAGTTGCAGCTCCCGCCGCCGCAGCAGCAGCAGCTGGCGCCGCAGCGCCTGCCGCTGGTGCCGCCGCACCCGCCGCCGGCGCAGCCGCCCCCGCCGCGGGCGCCGCTGCCCCGGCCGCCGGTGCAAAGCCCGGTGCCGCCGCCGCGCCTGGTGCCAAGGCTCCGGCGCCCGCCGCCGGTGCGAAACCCGCCGCACCCGCGAAGAAGTAACAACTTTTCGGATACGGTGGCCGTGTCATCCACGGCCGCCGCAGCCCGATCGTTCTTTGAGTCATGTCCATTGCGCTCGTCGCCGGCCTTGGAAACCCTGGCCGTGAATACGAGGGCACCCGTCACAATCTGGGGTGGATCATCCTGGATGCGCTGGCTGCACGGCATCGGTTGTCATGGAAACCCGACAGCCGCTTCGATGCTGAGGTCGCACGCTGGGATCTGGGCGAACGCACGCTGTACCTTGTGAAGCCGCAGAGCTTCATGAACGACAGCGGGCGCCCCCTCCGTCAGCTTGCGAGCTTTTACAAGATTCCCACCTCCTCAATCATCGCAGCCTACGACGACGCCGCCATCGAACTCGGTTGGGTCAAGGTATCCGTGACGGGGAGCGCGGGCGGCCACAATGGTGTGGCCAGCCTGCTCGAACACCTCGGCGACGGATTTGCCCGCTATCGGCTCGGCATCGGTCCCAGGCAGCCGCCGCAGATGGACATCAAAGACTTCGTGCTTGGATCCTTCACTCTAGAACAACGTCAACTCCTCACTCAAATACTCGACCGCCTAGTCGCCGGACTGGAGCTTCTCATCACGGAAGGTCCCGATCGGGCGATGAATCAACTTAATCGCAGAGACAAAAATGAAACCGACCAAACGTAGCTACCGCGCGACATTCATCCTGGACAACCGCGGCAAGGAAGACTCCATCGACCAGATCATCGATGGCGTGAAACAGGATATAGCCGCAGTCCAGGGCGAGGTCACCGCCGTGGAAAACCTCGGCCGCCGCGAGTTCGTGCGAGTCACGGATCGCAAGCTGACCGGCGGCACCTATGTGCAGGTGGCGTTTTCGGCCCCGGCATCCGGCCCCACGGCCCTCCGTGAGCGCCTGCGTCTGAACGGCAACGTCTACCGCACCTTCGTCCAATCCGTCTAGGCTCGGGCGGAAATCCGCCGCTACAACCATGGCCTCGCTCAACAAAGTCTTCCTTATTGGCAACCTGACTCGTGATCCCGAACTCCGGGTAACGCCAAAGGGCACCGCCATTTGTCAGTTCGGCATCGCAGTCAACCGGCAGTTCAAGGATGACTCGGGCGCCACCCGCGATGAAACCACTTTTGTCGACGTCGAGGCGTGGGGCAAGCAGGGCGAACTCGTTTCCAAGTATCTCGGCAAGGGCTCGCAGTGCATGGTCGAGGGTCGCCTCAAGCTCGACCAGTGGGAGGACAAGACGAGCGGACAGAAACGCAGCCGCCTGAAGGTCGTCCTCGAAAACGTCCAGTTTCTCGGTGCCCCGCGCGGCGCGGGCGGCACCCAGGGAGCCGCACAGGCTTCCGGTGGAGAGGATGCGGATCAAACCGCGTCCTACGAGCGTACGTCGCCACCACCGCGTGCGAAGGCTCCTGCAGCGCCTCCCGACAATATCGACGAGGACGTACCGTTTTAGTTTCACGATCCTTTCCAAAGCGCCCACCGCGAAAACGCGGCCCGGTCGCGGCATTAAACAACCACTCTCAACACGTCACCCATCATGGCTCACAACGAAATTCTGCTCCTTCAACCCGTCGACGGACTCGGCGGCGAAGGGGACCAAGTCAAGGTTCGCGCCGGCTACGCCCGCAACTTCCTCCTTCCGCGCAAGATCGCCGTACCGGTGACGCGCGCCAACAAGAAGCATGTCGAGGCGCTTAGAAAGCGTCGAGCCGAGCGCGAAGCGGCCGAACTTTCCGGTGCGCAGGAAATTGCGCGCAAGCTGGAAAAGACGTCGCTCGCGTTCGCGGTCAAGACTGGTGAAGGCGGCAAAGTGTTCGGTGCGATAACGTCGACGGACATCCACGCCAGGCTTGCGGAGGCCGGTATCACGCTGGACAAGAAGCGCATTCACCTGCACACGCCCGTCAAGGCACTCGGCAAACACGAGGTGAAGATCAAGCTGCATGCCGATGTTGCGGTGGATCTGTCATTCGACGTCGTTTCCGAGAATCCCATCGAACCGGTTGTCGAACAGAAACCGGCTGAAGAGGTTCGTGAAAAACGGCGCCCGGTCCGCAAGTCGACCAAGGAAAAGGATCCGGCCAGGTAGGTCGGAAATCATTCCGGGTTGAGCCGAATGACCTTCACATGGGAAAGCCGCGACGTTATCGCGGCTTTCCGGTTTTGGGTCTCGCAGCCCCCGTACACGCGGAATGTTTCCGGTCGCTCTCCATTGAATGGAAATCGCAATGCCTGACGACGCGCCCAGCTCCAGGTTGAGACGCAGGCGGGTGGACGGAGCCGGGCCAGCCACCGTGCAGGAGGGCGGCGGCGTCATGGGCCGCACGCTTCCCCATTCAATCGAGGCAGAGGAGTATCTGATTTCCTGCTGTTTTCTCGACGGCCTCGACGTGGTTTCCCGTTGCCTTGAGAGCCGGTTGCATCCCGCTTCCTTCTACGTCCCGGCCCATCGGACGATCTTTGAGAAACTGACCGAACTCTACAACAAGCAGGCTCCGATCGACATCGCCGTTGTCGCCGAGGAATTGAAGGTGGCGCGCCAGCTCGATGAAATCGGCGGGTACGCCTTCCTCACGCAGATTGCCAATCGCATCCCCACCACGGCGCAGGCGAGCTACTTCATCGACAAGGTTCGCGAGCAGGCGCTGCTCCGGGAATTGATTCGCACGGCGACCGGCACGGTCGAACAATGCTACGAATTCAGCGGAGGCATAGACCAGTTTGTCGACACCATTGAGCAGCAGCTTTTTGCGGTGACCCAGAATCGGACCTCGGAGAGCGCGAGGCACATGAAGGAGCCGACCCGCGAGGCCATGAACGTCATCACGAAGATGATGATGAAGAAGGGTGAGCTCACGGGCGTCTCGTCCGGATTCAAGGATCTTGATCAGTTTACGTTCGGTTTTCAGAGGCAGGAAATGATCGTGCTCGCGGCGCGCCCTTCCATGGGCAAGACGTCGCTTGCGCTGAACTTTGCCGAGGCGGCCGCGATGCCGAGGCGAGGCGAAGGTGTGCCAGTGCTGGTGTTTTCGCTTGAAATGGGGGCCGCCCAGCTTGCGCTGCGCATGCTTTGTTCGCGGGCACGCGTCAACATGAAGCTGTTGCGCGATGGCCTGCTCTCCAGGAATGGGGCGGAACAGCAGGAACTCATCAAGGCGGCGGATGAATTTACGAAGTCCCCGATCTTCATTGATGACTCCTCACAACTGACAATCATGGAGTTGCGCGCAAAGGCGCGGCGCCTGAGTTCGCGGCAGAAAATCGGACTCATTGTTGTCGATTACTTGCAGCTGATCGCTCCAACCGATCCGAAGACGCCCCGGGAACAGCAGGTGGCGGAAATATCCAGAGGATTAAAGGGCCTGGCCAAGGAACTTGACGTGCCGGTGATTGTTCTCAGTCAGCTCAACCGTTCAGCCGAAAAGGAAAACCGCACTCAAGACTATCAGATCTGCGTGAATCAGGATCGATTGAGCAAGATGCTGACGTCGTGCTTATGCTCGCACGACCAAAGGAGGCGGAGGAGAGATTCCAAGTCGCCGCGGACTCGGCCGAGTTAATCGTTGCAAAGCAGCGAAACGGACCGGTAGGAGAGTTGAAGCTTACGTTCCTGCGAGACATCACCCGCTTTGAAAACTACACACAGTAACCCGGTTTTCCGGTTGATTCGCCTCGTCGTGATTCTGGCTCTGGCAGCCTCCGGTCCCTGGCGCGCCGCCGCCCAGTCTGCGACACAGCCGGCGGAAACGCCGTTTCGCGTCGGCACCGTGACCGTGAAGTTTGTGGGGGCGGCGAATGTCAACGAGCAGGTCGTGCGGGCCAACATGCAGATGCGCGAGGGAGGGCCGGTTGACGATGCGATCATTGATGGTGACATCCGCTCACTGTACCGCACGGGTCTCTTCGAGTTCATCGAAATCAAGCAGGAAACCCGGCCCGATCACACGAAAAACATCGTTGTTGAAGTGACCCCTAAATTCCGGGTGCTCAGCGTAAAATTTGAAGGCAACAAGAAGGTGAAGTCGCGCCGGCTGGAAAAAGAGATCAAGACCAAGGCGAACTTCGCCCTGGATGAGCGCCAGGTGAAGGAGGACGCGGAAAAGGTCCGGGAGTACTACCAGAAGGCGGGCTACAACCAGATTTCGATCAATTATTCGATCGAACGCGATCGGAGCACGGGCTTCGGCACCGTCATCTTCAAGATAAGGGAGGGCAACAAGGTCCGGATTGGCGAAATCAAGTTTGTCGGCAATGCAAACGTGAAGGCCCGCAAGCTGCGGAAGGAAATGGAGACCAAGCGCTGGTGGATGTTCTCCTGGCTGACGGGATCCGGGCGCTTCAAGGACGACCAGTTTGAAGATGATATCGACAAGGTCCGGGACTACTACCGGGAGCAGGGTTACCTCGATGTCGAAATCGACAACGACAAGATCAAGTATGACTACCCGTCGCCGAACCGGCTCGTCCTGACCATAAATGTGGTGGAGGGAAAGCAGTATCACATCGGAGAAATCACGTTCAATGGAAACAAGCTATACCAGACAGGGCTGCTTCGTTTGATCCTGCGCCAGAAATCAGGCATGGTGTTTCATCCGTCCAAGCTGGATGAGGACGTCACCGCCCTTGAGGATTTTTATGGCCGCGACGGCTACCTGGACACGCGCGTGCGTCTGAATCGCAAACCCAACATTGCGACGGGCAACATCGACATCGAATACCAGGTTCAGGAAAGCGAGAAATACTATGTCGAGTCGGTGAAGATCGAGGGCAACACGAAGACCAAGAGCATCGTGATCCTGCGCGAGCTCGTTCTTGGCCCCGGCGAGGTCTTTGACATGGTCCGCATGAAGATCTCGAAGCAGCGTCTCGAGAACACGCGGTTTTTCGAGGACGTTAACATGACTCCCGAGACCTCGAACATCCCCTCGCGCCGCAATCTCAAGGTTGCGGTGAAGGAGGGGCGCACGGGCAATCTGACCTTTGGAGCCGGGTTCAGTTCGCTCGAAAAGGCGGTGATTTTTGCCGAAATCACGCAATCGAATTTCGACCTGTTCAACCGCCGCAGCTTCTTCCAGGGCGACGGCCAGAAGTTCCGCCTGCGGATGCAGCTCGGCTCGCAGTCCAGTGAACTTGTCCTGTCGTTCGAGGAACCCTGGCTGTTCGAGCGTGAACTGGCGCTCGGATTCAGCATCTTCCGCACGAGCTCCGACTACGACAGCGCGTTCTATGAGGAAATCCGCACCGGTGGAGAGGTTTATCTGCGCAAGCGCCTCTTCGAACTCGTCGAGGCCAAGCTCGCGTACAGTGCGCAGCAGGTGCAGATCAAGAATGTGGAGCAAAACTTCCAGCTTTATTTCCCCGAGGGGAAGAGCTTCCTTTCGACTGTCAGCCTGCAGATGCTGCGCGACACGCGCGACAAGATCGTCAATACGACGATGGGCAATCGCGCTGAATTGAACCTGGACCTGTCGAGCAGCGCCATAGGGTCCGACTTCAACTACTACAAGGCCGAGTTTCGCGGCTCCCAGTTCTTCCCGATCTTTGACACGCAGTCGCAGGTCGTCGCAATCTACGGGCGTATCGGCGTTCTCGATACGTTTGGCCGCAATGACAAGGGCAAGCCGCGGTTCGAGTACTTTACGCTCGGCGGTCCCTACAACCTGCGCGGTTTCGAGTATCGCGATGTGGGTCCCAAGAACCCGTCGGGTGAGCCCATCGGAGGGCAGAGCTACGGATTCTTGTCCGTCGAGTACACCATCGACATCGTGAGCCCGATCCGGTTTGCGATATTCTATGACGCCGGCTTCGTCAACGAGGGCCCGTACGATTTCAACCCGAGCAAGTATAACGACAACTTCGGCTTTGGCCTGGGCCTGTTTGTCGCGGGTGCTCCGCTTCGCCTCGATTTCGGCATCCCCATCACCGGCGACCGATTCAACAAGAAGGGTAATCAATTTAACTTTTCTTTCGGCACGCGTTTCTGATCTCCTTCCCTTTCCCTGGCATCTCTCAACATACTTATGAACAACGTCCTCCGACTCGTTTTCTCACTGGCCGTCCTCGGCTCCTCGACGCTCTTGATGCAGGCGCAGCCTGCGCCGAAGATCCTGGTCGTCGATATGCAGAAGGTCTTCGAAAGCCACTACAAGACCGAAGACAACACCGCAAAGCTGCGGGCAGATGAACAAAAGGCCCAGGTCGAGCTTGAGCGCCTATCCAAGGAGGGCCAGGCCATTGTCGACACTTACAAGGAGCTGGTAGAGGCAGTCGAAAGCACGCGAAGCAGCCCGGTTGCCTCGAACGATGCGAAGGCAAAGGCTGAGAAGGCGGCGCAGGACAAGATGCAGGAAATTCAGAAAAAGCAGCAGGAAGTGCAGCAATTCCGTGCCAATGTGGAGCGCCACCTGCAGCAGCGCCTGCAGCTTTTCCAAGAGCAGATTCTTGAGGAAATCAGCAAGATCGCGACGGAAATCGCCAGGAAGAAGGGTGCCACGATACTCGTGGACAAGTCGGGTCGCACTAATTTCGGCATCTCCAATTTCATCTATCTGGATCCGGCCTATGAGATCACGGACGAGGTTCTCAAGGAGGTGAACAAGGATCGTCCGGCTGTTACCCCGAAACCTGCGGAGGCCCCTGCGGCCGCGGCGCCAGCCCCGGCGGCGAGCGAAACGCCTTCCGTATCATTCCCGGGCGCCAAGAAATAGCCCCCTCGGTAAAGACCCAATTCATTCGACCCGCCTGACACCCGTCCGGCGGGTTTTTCATGCCCGCAGTTGCCTCCATTGATTCAACCTCCACGCTCGCTCCATGCAGGTCTCCTTTTCCACTGACGAGATTGCCGCAATCACGCAGCCGCGCGCGATCAAGGGATCCACGGCTGAAAGGATCCGGGGATTTGCCGGATTGGCGGGGGCAGAGCAGGGTGAGCTCTCCTTTTTGGGAAACAACAAGTACCGCTCGCAGGTGGCCGGCAGCCGGGCATCCATCATTCTGCTGCCATCAGACTATTCCGGCGAACCAGCCAGTGGCCAGGTGTACCTGTGGGTCGACAATCCATCGATTGCACTTTCGAGGATCTGCGCACGCGTTGAACAGGCGCTCTGGCCAAAACCCGCCCCAGGCATTCATCCAAGTGCGGTGGTTGCAGGAAGTGCGAGGATTGCCGCCAGCGCCACGGTGGGTCCGCTCTGCGTGGTGGAGGAGGACGCCGTCATCGGTGAGCGTTGCCACATTCAAGCGCAGGTTTTCATTGGTCGCGCCGCCTCGCTGGCCGAAGACTGCTGGCTGCAGCCGGGATCCGTCGTCGCAACTTCATGCCGCCTCGGCGCCCGAGTCCGACTTCACCCGGGAGTGGTTGTCGGATCCGATGGCTTTGGCTATGACTTTGTCCAGGGACGTCACGAAAAAGTCCCCCAGGTGGGTCATGTGGAAGTGGGTTCGGATGTGGAAATCGGGGCGAACTCCACGCTGGATCGCGCACGTTTCAGCCGCACGCTGGTCGGGCAGGGGACCAAGATCGACAATCTTGTCCAAGTCGGCCACAATGTGACTGTTGGAAAGCACTGCCTTCTGTGCGCACAGGTCGGCATTTCCGGAAGCGCAACGATTGAGGACTATGTGGTGATAGGTGGTCAGGCGGGAATCGGCGGACACATCACGATAGGCAAGGGATCCAAGATTGCAGGCCAGGCCGGTGTGACATCTGAAACCGTGCCAGGCAGCTACCTTCGCGGCACTCCGGCAATATCCTTTCAACTTGAGCAGCGCATCAATGTGCTGAAACAACGGCTTCCCGGGTTGTTCAAACGCGTGAAGGGACTGGAGGAACAGATCGAGAGTCTAAAAATGTCTTCCGCGCAGCGGGAGGTTCGGTAACGTCGGGCAACCGCACACATGAGCAACAGGCCCGGTCTGAAAATATTCTCTGGCAATTCGAATCGCCCGCTCGCCGAGGAAATATGCCGCCACATTGGCATTTCCCTCGCCGAGGCGACGGTCACAAGCTTTCCCGACGGGGAGTCGTTTGTTAAGATCAACGAGAACATCCGCGGTTATGATGTCTTTCTCGTGCAGTCGACCTGCCCGCCGTCGAACCATCACGTGATGGAGCTGCTGATCATGATCGATGCCTGCCGTCGCGCGTCGGCCCATCGCATCACGGCGGTGATGCCGTTCTACGGGTATGCCCGGCAGGACCGCAAGGATCAGCCGCGGGTGCCCATCACTGCCAAACTGGTTGCCAACCTGCTGACAGCCGCGGGCGCCAATCGCGTGCTGACAATGGATCTTCACTCGCAGCAGATCCAGGGCTTCTTCGACATACCGGTCGATCATCTCTACGCATCGCCGACACTCTTCAAGTACCTCGCGCAGACACCGAACAACAATCTTGTCGTCTGCTCGCCGGACGTGGGCGGCATGAAAATGGCCGCCGCCTATTCCGACATGCTGGGTGCCGGCCTCGGATTGGTCGCGAAGAAACGCACCAGCGCGACGCATGTCGAGGCGATCAACGTCGTGGGCGACGTCAAGGGGTGCGACGTGCTGCTGGTTGACGACATTACGGAAACCGCGGGCACGCTGACAGCCGCCGCGCGACTGGTTCGGGAACACGGCGCCCGCAGCGTGCGCGCCGCAGTGAGCCATTGCATCCTCAGCGATATCGCCCGCGACCGGCTTGCGGAGGGGCTGATCGACGAGTTGATCATCACCAACTCAATTCCAAACGATCCCAGGGGTCTGCCGATCACCATACTCAGCGTGGCCGGTCTGCTCGGCGAGGCGATCCTTCGAATCAACAACAACGAGAGCGTGACCGGGCTGTTCAAGGTCAAGGGTTTCTGAGCATCGCCTCGGAGATTGATGTTCCCCCGGGCGGTCGCCATCGATCCGGCGCCACGCTCGATGATCCACTTTAGCGGATGAGCTTTTCCACCATTCTCTCCACTGTCGTTGTTTTGATCATGATGCTGCCCGCGATGGCTCCGGCCGTCGAGAGGAGCCGGCCTGCTGAAACCGCGAGGCCCGAGATCAAGGTGGACTCCACGGCGCTTGAAAACAGGCCTGGTGCGGCGATCGCGAGCTACGCGGATGTCGTGCAGACTGCCCAGCGCGCCGTCGTATCCGTCAACGTCACCAAGATCATCACGCAACGCCGCGCGGGGAATCCACTGCTCGACCAGTTCTTCGGGGGGCGGCTGCCCAGGGAACGCGAGGCGCGCGAGCAGGGCATCGGCTCGGGGGTCATTGTATCCAGGAACGGATACATTCTCACGAACAACCATGTGGTGGAGGGTGCGGATGCGCTGAATGTGACGCTGCCGGACGAGCGGGAGTTCACGGCGCGCGTGATCGGTGCGGATCCGCAGACGGATGTGGCGGTGATCAAGGTCGATGCCGACGATCTTCCCGCGCTGACCCTCGCCGATTCCGACAGGATGCGGGTGGGTGATGTGGTCTTTGCCATAGGCAACGCCCTGGGGATCGGACAGACCGTGACCATGGGCATCGTGTCCGCACTTGGACGCAACAATCTCGGTCTCCTGGACCGGGAGGATCAGGTGGGGTATGAAAACTTCATCCAGACGGACGCGGCGATCAACATGGGCAATTCCGGCGGTGCTCTCATCGACGCAAAAGGGCGCCTCGTCGGCATCAACACCGCGATTGTCTCAACCACGCGTGGAAACATCGGCATAGGCTTCGCCATCCCCGTAAACCTCGCCTCGATGGTCATGCACAGCCTGGTGGAGACGGGTTCGGTGGCGCGGGGATTTCTGGGCGTGAATGTGGATCCGCTCACGGCGAACCTTGCGGAGGCGATGGGCCTTGGAAAGGAGGCTCGCGGGGTGATTGTCACGCAGGTGGAGCCGGGCAGCCCGGCGGAGAAGGCGGGGTTGAGGCAGGGTGATGCGATCCTTTCCATCAACGAACGCACCGTGGCTTCCCGTCAGGATCTGCGCCTGTTCATCTCCCAGTTTGCCCCCGGCACGGAAGTACGTGTGAAGACGGTCAGGGTTGACGGCAGGGGGCGCCGGCGCGGCGGCGGGCAACCAACGGAAATGGAAATGACCGTCAAGCTTGGGAAGCGAAACGACGGTATCGGAAACGATGAGATTCTTGCCGGCGTCAGGGTTGCCTTGGTCACGGATGAGGTGAGGGAGCGGCTGAATCTCGAGGATCGGGTGAAGGGTCTCGTGGTCACGGAGGTCGACCCGGCATCGCCTTTTGCCGAACAATTCGCGCCGAATGTGGTCATTCTCGAGGTCAACCGTGTTCCCGTGAACAGCCTCGAAGCGGCACGCGAAGCGATCGTGAACGGACAGAACAATCTTTTCCTCGTCTACTATCGCAGAGCCTACCGCTATCTGCCTGTTCCCGTGCCCTGAGCGAACGCGCCGGCTGCCGAGCCACACAGACGCGGATTTCAGCTGCCGGGCTTCTCAATTGGGATTTTCTTGAGCGAATCCGGAAGTGCGTCAGGAGCGTGGGTGGGAAAACTCAGCTCGAGCAGCGAGAAGGAAGGAACTTCGAACCTTGCGCTCTTTTCGCTGCGATCGACGAGCATGGCGACCGCGGCGGGCTCGCCTCCATTTTTTCGGACAATGTCCAGGCATTCGATGACGCGGCCGCCACGGGTGACCACATCCTCGACGATGAGAACCTTTTCCCCGGGGGAGAGCTTGAACCCTCGTCGCAGGACCAGGACATTGTTTTCCTTTTCAGCAAAAATGTAACGGGCTTTCGACTGGCGCGCGACCTCCTGGCCGATGACGAGGCCTCCCATCGCCGGTGCGAGAACGGTTGTGAAGGCGATCTCCGGCCTCGCATGGATCTTTCGAAGGAGGAGTTCGGTGAGACGGGTGACCGCGTCCATGTGCTGGCAGACCTGGGCGCACTGGAAGTAGTATTCGCTATGGAGGCCCGAACGGAGGACAAAATGGCCGCGGAGCAGGGCCTTGGTGCGAGTGAAGATTTCCAGAACCTCTGTCTGTTGGGCGTCCATTTCAGAGAACGCTGGAGGCTGCAACCCGGCGTGCCAAAGGGATTTTTTGGATATCCCGCGCGCGAGCCGGGAGCGTCCATCAGGACCTTGCACAGTGTCGCATCTGCGGCATACTGTCGCTGTGGTCATTGAACGCACACCACTTGAGGATGAACTGGGCGACGTGCTCGACAAGGCGCTGCGTCGTTGTGACATCACTGAAGCCCTGCTGGCGCAACGCTCAGGCGTGCCGGAATCCAAGATACGCGACGCCATCGACTATCGCTACGAGCTGGACGCGGTGGAACTGAACCGCATCGCCTCAATTCTGGGTCTCAATGAAGTCGGATTTCGCGCCATTGCGGAGGGCCGCTATCCCGTTCCGGAGGTGTGCGGGCTCCCTTTCTGCCTTTACCCGCTGCGCATGCCGCATGGCATTGGAGTGGCAAACGCCTACGTGGTGGCGGATTGTTCGCGGCAGAATGGCATTTTGTTCGATGCCGGCCCGAGTGCCGCCGGATTGCGCCGGCTATGGCCGGCGCGCATTCGTGATCTCGACGCTGTGTTTGTGACCCATGCGGAGACCGAGCATGTCGGAGGTCTGGAGGAAGCACGGATGCGAGGGAGTCCGCCAATATTCGCTCCGCCCGGGAGCAGTCTGCCAGGCTCGACGCTGGTTGGTGAGGGCGCCAAACTGGAATTTGCGGGTTTCACTGTGGAGGTTTGGGGTACGCCCGGACACACGGAGGCGCATAACTGCTATCTTGTCAGGGCGACCGCGGCACGGGCTGGGGCGGCGCTGCTGGTTTCAGGAGATCTGATATTCGCGGGCTCTGTTGGGAGCGCTTTCTTCTGCCGGGACCGCATGCAGGCAAGCACACGGCGCATTTTCCATCAATTGCCCCCATCGACGGTCATCGCGCCGGGACACGGTCCGTTGACGACAATCGAGAACGAGCGCGCCTACAATCCGTTTGCCGTCTGATCCTGTCGAGAGTGCGGTGCCGCAGGGCGCATCAAGCCTTGCCGGCTTTTCGTGCTTCAACGAGCCGGTAAAAGTCGGTGAAAAGCGGGTCGGCGTCGTTGGGTCCTGGAGCGGCTTCCGGGTGGTACTGCACTGAAAAGACAGGCAGCGAGGAATGTCGCAGGCCCTCGACGGTGTCATCGTTGAGGTTGATTTCGGTGACCTTCGCCCCTGATTTCTCCAAGCTTCTGGGGTCCGTGGCGAATCCGTGATTTTGCGCCGTTATGGACACTTTTCCGGTTTCGAGATTCTTGACCGGCTGGTTGCCACCGCGGTGGCCGAACTTCAGCTTGAATGTCGAACCGCCCAGTGCGTGCGTGAGCATCTGGTGTCCGAGGCAGATGCCGAAAATCGGGAAATCAGGAAGCAGATTGATGACCGTCTTGTGCACGTAGTCCAAGGCGGCGGGATCTCCGGGGCCGTTGGAAAGAAACACGCAGTCCGGGCGGTGTTCGCGAATGAGCTCCGGTGCGGCCATGGCGGGAAAGACCTGCACATCAAAACCATGGTTCACCAGCTTTCGGAATATCGAATGCTTCGCGCCGTAGTCGAAGGCGGCCACGCGGAAGCGCCTTGCGGGAGGCGGAGCGGCGTTCATTGTGGTGCCCACGGGAAGATAGGAGGCGTTGAAGTTGGCCGGATCGTCCTCCTTCCAGAGAAAGGGCTCGCTTGCGGTAACGCTGCGTACGTAGTCGGCGCCCGCCATGTCCCGCCAGGACCGTGCCAGCCGGACCGCCTCGGTGTCGCTTATCGGCAGGGTGCTCAGGCAGCATTTCATGGCGCCGTCGACACGCAGTTTTTTTGTCAGGGCGCGTGTATCAATTTCGCTGATACCGGGAATGCCGTGGCGCTTCAGGTAGTCGCTGAGAGACTGTTCGCTGCGCCAGTTGGAGACGACCGGCGACAGCTCCCTCACGACGAGCCCCGAGCACTTGGGGATCTTCGCCTCGGAATCGGCGCCCGTGATCCCGTAATTGCCTATTTGCACTGCGGTAAGGGTCACAATCTGGCCGAAGTAGGAGGGGTCTGTGACGATTTCCTGATAGCCCGTCATCGAGGTGTTGAATACACATTCCCCGGCAACCGTGGCATCGGCTCCAAAGGCCATCCCTCGGAAGAGGGAGCCGTCTTCAAGTGCAAGGAGTGCGGGCTTGGATGTGGACATTAAAGCCGAACGAAAGGATGCGAATGCGCTTCTGCCAAGGGTTTTCCGACATTGACCACATTTCCGGCATCCCGACCGGCGATGAACAATGTGGTGTGTCGTTTGACATCAATGGCTAGGCACCTGATTGTCCCTGAACTCGATGGCATACCAAGAAGATCGTTCGGTTTGGTTTGAAGGGCAGGGCCTTTGGCAGCATGTGCCCGCAACACAGTGGCAGGACTGGATCTGGCAGCTCAAGAATCGCATCACGACGCTGGATCAGTTGGAAATGTACATGACGCTGACCCCGGAGGAACGCAGGGGAGTCGCCTTTGCCGGCAAGAAACTGGCGCTGGCAATTACTCCGTACTTTTTCAATCTAATCGATCGCAACGATCCCAATTGCCCGATTCGCAAACAGGTCATCCCTCGCGAAGGAGAGATGTATGTCGCGAAGGAGGAAATGCTCGATTCGCTCGGCGAGGATGAGCATTCGCCAGTACCCGGGCTGGTCCACCGGTATCCGGACCGCGTGCTATTCCTGGTGACAGATCGCTGTGCATCCTATTGCCGCTATTGCACCCGCAGCAGGCTCGTGTCCAACGCCCAGGACTACAATTTTCATCCCGAGTACGAGCAGGGATTGCGATACATTGAATCCCATCCGGAGGTTCGCGACGTCCTGCTTTCGGGAGGAGATCCCTTGCTTCTGTCAGACAAGAAGATCGAGCACCTGCTAAGTCGCCTGCGGGCTATCAAACACGTTGAGTTCATCCGGATTGGGTCGCGAATCCCCGTCTTTCTTCCCCAGCGCATCACTCCCGAGCTCTGTGAAATTTTCAGGAAATACGGACCGATCTGGATGAGTATTCACGTGAACCATCCGAAGGAAGCGACCGCGGAGCTGCGAGATGCGTGTGAGCGACTTTCCTTTGCCGGCGTGCCGCTAGGAAACCAGAGCGTGCTCCTGGCGGGCGTGAATGATGACGTTGACGTTATGAAGGCGCTGGTCCACCGCCTGTTGCGGATGCGCGTACGGCCCTACTATCTCTACCAAATGGATCTCATCACGGGAGGATCCCACTTCAAGGTCGATGTACGGAAGGGTTTGGAAATCATTGAAGGTCTGAGAGGTTACACCACGGGATATGCTGTTCCTCAATATGTGATCGATGCTCCTGGCGGGGGAGGAAAAGTTCCGCTCAATCCGAACTATGTCCACGCGATTACTGAGGACGAAGTCATCTTCCACAACTATGAGGGGCGCGAGTTCAGGTATCCGTTGAAGTCAACCCAACTGACTGTTTCCGAGGATGCGCGTGCCATCATGAACGAAGTGAGTGGAGCGGGAAAAATTTCAGAAAAAAATTGAGCGAAACTGAAAACACCGCGTCTACCTTTACGTACACAACTGACGCTTAGGTAACGGCAGTTGTTTGTAGTTCTTACGGTTTGCTTGGTGTTAGGTCACAAGGCCGCCTCTGAAAAGAGGCGGCCTTAGTGTTTGCGGTGAAGGGGAAACAGCGAGCGATCGCTCGTATCTCGGGCACTTTTGGACGTCTCGACTTAGCAGGCGTTCAATGCTGAGAGAAGGGAAGGCTCGTCCACCTTCAACGCGTCAAACGCCTGGTCGATGTGAGAAAGGGAACGGCCGCCGATGAGTACCGAGGTGATGCCTGGCTGGTGCAGCGCCCACACCAGGGCCAAGTGCGACATTGTTTGACCCGTTTGATCCGCAAGTTTCGCAAGGTTTTCCAAGCGGCGCGCCGCGGTCGGCTGGAAGTAGATCGCCTGATGTCCGGGAATGACGTCAAAACGCGATCCCGGTTGAACACCCTCCCGGTGCTTGCCTGTCAGAAAGCCGGCGCCCAGGGGGCTGTAGGTGACAATGCCGACACCATTTTCCCGGCAGAGCGCGCGCAGTGCGTCATCAACGTCCCGAACCGCGAGGTTGTTGTTGTTCTGGATGAATTGAAAACGGGTGAGACCAAGTGCCGACTGACGGGCGAGTGTCGCGCGGAGTTGTTCGCCGGAAAAGTTGCTGGCTCCGATATGACGAACGCGCCCGCAGTGCACGAGCCGGTCGAGTGCTCCCAGTGTTTCAGTCGTTTCGACCTGGGGGTCCCACTTGTGCAGATAGAGCAGATCGATGACTTGCACTCCGATGCGATCCGCGCTGGCTGCAACGGCGCTGTCGAGCGCCGCGGGCGAATAGGGCGGCAGGACCTTTGTCGCGACAGTAACACTTGTCCGGAGCGACTCGTGGGATGCCAGCCAGGCGCCGACAATCCGTTCGGACTCACCGGCCGAATAGGCGGCCGCGGTGTCGATGTGCGTCATGCCGCGCGCGACGGCGTGATCGATCAATGCATGAGCGGCGGCGGCATCGATCTCCCGTCCAAACGTGGCGCCACCCAGGCTCAGGCGGCTTATGGTGAGGTTCGCGGGTAGGGGGAGTCCGGGTGAAAGGGGCATGCGTTGTTGGTGGATTCAGGTGCGAAGGCCGGGCGGTGTTCGGATGACCAGGTTGCGGATTTCTGTCATGTCCTCCATCGCAAAGCGCACGCCCTCGCGTCCGAGGCCGCTGTCCTTCACTCCTCCATAAGGCATGTGGTCGACACGCCAGGAAGGCACATCACCGACAATCACGCCGCCGACCTCCAGTTCATCCCACGCACGCTGCATCTTGTAGAGATCGCGTGTGAACACGCCGGCCTGCAGGCCGAATGCGCTGTCGTTTGCCATGCGCAGCGCCTCGTCGAAATCGTCGTAGGCGGACAGGACGGCAACGGGTCCGAATGCCTCGCACCTGCAGACGTCCTGGTCGGAGGGAACATTCTCGAGCAGGGTGGCCGGAAGCATGGAGCCGCTGCGTTTGCCCCCGCAAAGGAGCCGAGCGCCAGCCTGCTGCGCGGACTGAATCCACGCTTCGAGGCGGCGCGCCTCGCTCTCGGAGATCATCGGGCCGATAAAAGTCTTCTCGTCCTTGGGATCGCCACAAACGAGAGTTTGCGTACGCGCGACAAGCAGGTCCTTCACCTTCGTGTAAATCGACCGGTGGATCAGGACACGCTGGACGCTGATGCAACTCTGCCCCGATTGATAGAAGGCTCCGAACACAATCCTCGCGACGGCATCTTCAAGATCCGTCCAGTCCGGTTCGATGATGCACGCGGCGTTGCCGCCGAGTTCAAGCACCACCTTCTTTTTTCCGGATCGCGCCTTGAGGGCCCATCCCACATCGGGCGAACCGGTGAAGCTGAGAAGCTTCAGACGCTCGTCCGTGGTGAACAGGTCCGCGCCGTCCCGCTGGCAGGGCAGGATGGAAAAGGCGCCGGCGGGCAGATCCGTTTCAGCAAGGACTTCGCCGATCAGGAGTGCGCCGATGGGAGTCCGGCTGGCGGGTTTGAGGACAAACGGGCAGCCGACGGCGATTGCCGGGGCGATCTTGTGGGCTGCGAGATTCAACGGAAAGTTGAATGGCGAGATGAAGGAACAGGCGCCAATCGGCACGCGACGATACATGCCGCGATACCCGCGGGAGCGCGGCGAGATCTCGAGGTTCATGACCTCACCGCCCATGCGCGTCGCTTCCTCGGCGGCTATCTTGAACGTGTCAATCAGTCGGCTGACCTCGCCGCGACTGTCCGTGATCGGCTTCCCCGCCTCGATGCACAGTGCCTGTGCGAGTTCCTCGCGCCGGTCCGTAAAGCGTGCCACGCAGTGCGTCAGCACCGCCTTGCGCTCGTAGGCGGGGAGGTGGCGCATGGGGGCTTCGGCCGCGTGGGCAGAGGCGATCGCCTGCTCGATGATGCCACGATCCGCATTGGCGACGCGGGTCGCCGGAAGCCCAGTGTACTTGTCCGCAACCACGAGATCCTGATTTGGGCTTTCAGGTCGGTTTGCCAGGTACAATGGATACGATGACTTGAGCATGGGATGCCTTTTCGTTGTGGACCTTCGCTTCGCAGAAATGAGCACAGGATCCGATGCATGTTATGCAAAGCCGTGTGCGTTGCAATTGGCACGCTCAACCTACTGGTGAGGGGGGATGACCACTGGCTGAATTGCGCCATGGCGGGGCAATCTCCTGCTTCGGTAGAAATGCGACCCATGGAATAATTGAACGCGCGCCGGGCTTGCGATTTCACGATATTTGCTGGTGGAAATCAGCGCCATCGGGCGCGTTTCGATTGGCAAACTCATGATGCCCCGGCAACGTCGCGTCATCTCATGTGCCTGCGCTCGCGCATCGCCGAATTCAGTCTCCGCCCTGTGCTGCGTTCTGCCGGGCTGACGGGCCGATTGCCATGGGTAGTGTGCCTGCTGCTTTCGGCTGCGTGCGTCTGCAAGGCGCAGCGGCGGATTGATTTTCGCTGGGACGTCCTGCCGATCCTTTCAGACGCCTGCTTTCGCTGTCATGGCCCTGATGAACCAAAACGTGAGGCAAAGCTGAGGCTCGATACAAGGGATGGAATCTTTCGAACGCATGAGGGAGTCACTGTGGTGCAGCCGGGAAGGCCGGGCGGCAGCGCCCTGATTCAGCGGGTGAAAAGCCGGGATCCTGAGAAGGTGATGCCACCGCGGAATGCGGTTCGGCAACTCACATCCCTGGAGATCGCCACACTTGAACGATGGGTCGCTGACGGTGCCCCATGGTCGGGACACTGGGCGTTCGCACCCATTGAGAAGCCGTCCCCACCGGTCAGGAGTGGAAGGAACATGACGCCCATGGACAGCTTTGTGATCGATCGACTCATGCGCGAGAAATGGGCGCTTTCGCCGGAAGCGGATCGCGAACGGCTCCTTCGCCGAGTCAGCCTGGACATCACCGGACTCCCGCCAACGCCGGCGGAGCGTGCGGCATTTCTCGCCGATGAATCGACCGATGCCTATGAGCGGGTGGTGGACCGGCTGCTTGCCTCGCCCCGGTATGGCGAGCGCATGGCTGCGGAATGGATGGATATTGCCCGTTTCGCGGACACGCACGGCTACCAGATGGACCGCGCGCGGGCGATGTGGCCGTGGCGCGACTGGGTCATCCAGGCATTCAACAGGAACATGCCCTACGACCAGTTTGTCACCGAGCAGCTTGCAGGCGATCTGCTGCCTTCACCGACAAAGTCGCAGCGTCTCGCCACGGCTTTCAATCGCCTTCACAACCAGAATGAGGAGGGTGGGATTGTCGATGAGGAGTACCGGCAGGCCTATGTTGCGGATCGGGTTGTCACATTCGGCACGGCATTTCTCGGACTGACGCTCGATTGCGCGCGCTGTCACGATCACAAGTTTGATCCGATCACCCAGAAGGACTTTTATTCGCTCGCTGCCTTCTTTCAGAACATCGACGAGGCGGGACAGATCAGCTACAAGGGTTTCGCCGACTCGATGCCGGTGCCCACGCTGCTGCTCACCACTGATGAGCAGGATCGACAGCTTGAGGAACTGCGGCGGAAAACCGAAGCCGCGGAGCGCAGGCTTCGGGAAATCGGGCGGAACGCGAACGCCGATTTCCTCGAATGGCTGTCGCATCAGGGCGGATTGCCCGACCGACTTCCCGGGCTTGTCGCCAGCTTCTCCTTTGACGAGCTGATCGAGGGAAGGACGACGAATGCGGTTGATGAAGGCCATCCGGGAATTGCCGTCGAGGCTCCGGGAATGGTCGCCGACCGCGGCGGCCGGGTCGTCGAATTCAGCGGGGAAAACGGATTTAGGTTTCCGCAGGTCGCCCAGTTTCACCGCACGGATGCCTTCACGCTGGCCGTCTGGGTGCATGCGCCATCTGCGTCATATTCCCCGCGTGCGGTGATCCTGCACCGATCCAAGGCATCGACGGACGCGGGCAGCCGTGGTTATGAAATCTTGCTCGAGAATGGGCATGTTTCGTTCGGTCTGCACTACCTGTGGCCAGGAGCATCCATCAAGGTCATCACGCGTGCACCCATTGGTCGCGGAACCTGGACCCATGTTGCCGTGACCTACGACGGATCGAGCCGTGCCGGAGGAGTTGGAATCCACATCAATGGTGAACGCGCAGTCGCCGACACTGTGCGCGACGGATTGTTCAAGGACATCACCTACGAGAAGTCTGAGCCAGACCTGGCCGTTGGGTTCCGGTTTCGCGACAGTGGGTTCACCGGTGGAAAGATCGACGACTTGCGCGTCTTCAACCGGGAGCTGACAACGCTGGAAATCGAGTCACTCGCCGGGAAGGGTGGCCTGCAGGATGCCTGGAGGACCCGTGCCGAAGCCTTGACTGAGGCGCAGCGAAAGGGTTTGCGGGAGTACTTCCTGAGCGCAGTCCATCCACCATCGCTGGAAGCTAAAGCGGAATTGAAGCGCCTGAGAGACGAGCAGAATCGCATCGTGCAATCGGTGTCGGAGGTGATGGTCATGCAGGAGATGCCCGGTCCTCGGAAGGCTCATGTGCTTGTGCGTGGCGCCTACGATTCGCCCGGGGAGGAGGTCGGCGCCGGAACCCCGGCATCCCTGCCGGCGATGGCGCCGGAGCTTCCAAGGAATCGCCTTGGGCTGGCGCGATGGCTGACAAGCCCGAGCAATCCCCTGATGGCCCGGGTGACGGTCAATCGCATCTGGCAGATGATGTTTGGACACGGGCTGGTGGAAACGAGCGACAACTTTGGCCTGCAGGGTGCACAGCCGACCCATCCGGAGCTGCTCGACTGGCTCGCAAACGATTTCATTGCGAGCGGTTGGAATATCAAACGGGCCATCCGACAGATCGCGGTTTCAGCGACCTATCGCCAGGGCTCGATTGGATCCCCGGAAAGCATGGCCCGTGATCCGCAGAATCACCTCCTCGCGCGCGGCCCGTCGCGGCGCCTTTCTGCGGAGATGCTTCGGGACCAGGCGCTGGCATTGAGCGGGCTGCTCATCGAGAGACTGGGCGGTCCGAGCGTGAAGCCCTATCAGCCCCCGGGGTTGTGGGAGGAAATCACGGCGGACAAGGCTGCCTACAATCAGGGCACGGGGGAGGATTTGCACCGGAGGAGCCTCTATACCTTCTGGAAACGAACTGTGCCGCCGCCAGCGATGATTCTTTTCGATGCCGCCGAACGAAACGTGTGCACGGTCAGGCGTCAGACCACGAGCACGCCCCTTCAGGCACTTGTGCTGTTGAACGATGTCCAGTGGGTTGAAGCGGCGCGATTCATTGGCGAGCGCATGCTGACCGAAGGAGGCGAGGATCCAAAGTCGCAACTGGCGTGGGTTTTTGCGCTCGTGACAGGCCGCCACCCAGATGAGCGCGAATCCGCAGTTCTGCGGAAGATGCATGATGAGCAGATCGAACTGTTTGCCGATGAACCCGCCGCCGTGGATCGCCTGAATGCGATGGGGGAGTCGAAAGGGAACCCGGCGCTGCCAGCCAGCAGGCGCGCTGCTGCGACAGTCGTTGCCCTGGCGCTTCTGAGTTTTGACGAAACGGTCCATTGCCGATAGGGAGTTTCCTGCAGCATGTTTTGCGATCACGTCAATTTCAGTCTGAGCCGCCGCGAATTCTTCGGTCGCTTCGCCATGGGCGTGGGAGGCCTGGCATTGATGAATCTGCTTCACCGCGGTGCCAGGGCGAATCCATTGGCGCCCGGCGGCGCCGGGTATGGCGGGCTGGGCGCTCCACATTTCGCGCCCAAGGCGAAGCGAGTCATCTATCTCTTCATGGCGGGAGGTCCGTCGCAGCACGATCTTTTCGATTACAAGCCGCTCTTGAACCGGATGAATGGACAGGACCTTCCGGAGAGTGTGCGGGGCACGCAGCGCCTGACGGGGATGTCGGTGAATCAGGCGCGGCTTCCGCTCGCCGGCGCGCAGTTCAACTTCAGGCAGCATGGCCAGTGCCGGGCGTGGGTGAGCGAGCTGATGCCGCACACTGCCAGAATCGTGGATGACCTCTGCTTCATCCGCTCGATGCACACCGAGCACATCAATCACGATCCAGCGATCACGTTTTTCCAGACTGGAAACCAGCTGCCGGGGAGGCCCGCGATCGGAGCCTGGCTGTCGTACGGGCTTGGAAGCGCCAATGAAAACCTGCCTGCCTTTGTCGTGTTGATTTCGAAGGACCGGATCGACCAGCCGCTGTATGCGCGGCTCTGGGGCAATGGATTTCTTCCCAGTGTTCACCAGGGTGTGCAGTTCAGGAGCGGTGCGGATCCCGTTCTTTTTCTGAAGAATCCCGATGGCATTTCCGCGACGGGCCGCCGAAAGATGCTCGACAGGCTCGCCGAGTTGAGTGCGCACCAGTTCGAGAATCTGGGAGATCCCGAGATCACCTCCCGGGTTGCGCAATACGAGATGGCATATCGCATGCAGACCAGCGTGCCGAGTGTGATGGATCTCAGCCGCGAGCCTGCCTCCACGTATGAGCTCTATGGTGATGAGGCCAGGCAGCCAGGGACGTTTGCCGCCAACTGTTTGCTCGCCCGCCGGCTTGCGGAAAAGGATGTCCGGTTCATCCAGCTCTACCACCCGGGATGGGATCAGCATGGCTCGCTTCCAAAGATGATCCGGCGTCAATGTGCCGACGTCGACCGTGGCTGTTTCGCTCTGATTTCCGATCTCAAGCAAAGAGGCATCCTGGAGGATACGCTGGTGGTCTGGGGAGGAGAATTTGGCCGGACCGCCTATTCGCAGGGCAAACTGACGGCAGACGACTATGGTCGGGACCACCATCCCCGTTGTTTCACCGTCTGGCTGGCCGGAGCGGGAATCAAGCCGGGCTACGTCCATGGCGCCACCGATGACTTCGGCTACAACATCACGGAAAATCCTGTCGGTGTGCATGATCTCCAGGCAACGATGCTGCACCTCCTCGGCATCGATCACGAAAGGCTGACATTCAAGCACCAGGGCCGCTATTTTCGCCTTACGGACGTCGAGGGTGCGGTGGTGCGGAACATTCTGGCATGACTTCCGCGCTGCAATCCGGCTGCTGGTGATGTCGCTGGATGAAAGTGATGTTGAAAACGAAAAGGCATTGTCGGTCTGCGTTCCGGCTTTTCTCATCTGGCTGATCTCGCTCTCCAGCGTCGAATGGATTCCATCTTCTCCCATCTGGGCCGGTTCCACCCCCTTGTGGTCCATCTGCCGATCGGCATACTTTTTCTTCTGGCGGCTGTGGAGGTGCTTTCATGGTTTCCCCGTTTCCCTCGGATTCCTGACGGAGTTCGCAGCACAATAATTTTTCTTGCGGCGGCTTCAGCAATCGTGGCGTCGGTGCTGGGCTGGTGGCTCGCTCGCGGAGGGGAGTACGATGCGACAATCCTCGATCGGCACCGCTACCTGGGCATCGCGTCCGCAGCCCTCGCCTTGTTGATGCTGGCCCTTCACCGGCTTCGGTGGCGGGGAGTCTATACGGCGGGGTGGATCACGACGGTGCTGGTTCTTTCGCTGGCGGGGCACTATGGCGGCTCGCTGACCCATGGCGCGGACTTCCTTGTGTTTGATTTTGGGCGAAAAGCGGCGCCGATGGACATCACGAAGGTGAGCGTGCTTGCAGGAGCAGTGCGTCCCATTCTTGAGCAGCGCTGCTTTGCCTGCCATGGAGCGAGCAAGAGCAGTGGCGAACTTCGCTATGATTCATGGGACGCCATGACAAAGGGAGGGAAGAATGGTCCCTCATTCAAGGCAGGTGATGCCTCGGCAAGCCTGATGATCCAGCGGGCGCATCTTCCACTCGAAGCGAAGGAACACATGCCGCCCAAGGGGAAACCGCAGCTTTCGGAGGATGAGCTGACGGTGCTCGAATGGTGGATCGACAGCGGTGCGTCGAAGGACCTGACGCTTGCCGGCGCGGATCTGCCGCCGCACATCACGGATATGCTTGCGGGGCGCTTCCCGGCGCTTCGTCCACCGGTGCCGGATCGCGCCGCATCGCTTGCAGGCGCGGTCGAACTAGAGCGCGCGCTGGGCATAATGATCAGGCCGCTGGCGGTGGACAGTCCCTGGTTTTCGGCCAATGCCCGGCAGGCCGGCGGAAGCTTTGGCGACGCCCAGCTCAAGGCGCTCGAACCGATCGCACTGGCGCTGGCGGTTCTCGATCTTGGGGAAACCGCTGTGACGGATGAGGGGCTTGGCTCAGTTGCCGCCATGAAGAACCTGCGCAGGCTGAATCTCGATCGCACGCGCATCAGCGATGGGGGACTGAAGAATCTTGCTGGCTTGAAGCAGCTCGAGTATCTCAATGTTCATACCACCGCAGTTACAGATGCCGGCATTGCGGCGCTCAAGCCATTGAAACAGTTGCGTTCACTCTACGTCTGGCAGACGAAGGTCACCCCGGCTGCGGCTGAGGATTTGGGTACGCAGCTCATGGATCATCGCCGCATTCGCCGCCTTGAGGACAAGATCGGGGATCTTCAGAACGAGATTCGAAACCAACAGTTCAATGCGAACTTTGGAACCGGCGCCGGCACGCCCGCGAAGCAGGGGGGCGGGCCGCATGCGGCCGAGACAACCGCGGCGCTCGGCACTGCTCCTCCACGCCAGCCGTGAACTTTTCAATTTCCCCTATGCAAACACGCAGGTCATTCATCGGTCAGGTCGCCGCTACAGCGGCTCTCAGCTCGTTGCCCGCTCCTTTCATCCGCGCTTCACAGGGCCGCCCCCTCGTCGTGGGTTCCGGCGAACACACCTATGAGTGCGTTCACGACTGGCTGCTTCCCCCGGAGGGCATGGTCTGGGGCGACACGCACGGCCTTGCCCAGGACAGCCAGGGCAACATCTACGTTGGCCATACGGTCCACAACTCGAGCATGCGACCCGAGACGGTGGTGGTCTACGATGCCTCGGGCAGGTTCATCCGCGCGTTCGGAGAGGAGTATCGCGGAGGCCAGCATGGCCTCGATATTCGCAGCGAGGCTGGAACCGAGGTGATTTACATCTGTGACACGACGCGTTCGCGGGTCGTGAAGACTTCGCTCACCGGCGAGGTTCTGTGGTCGCATGGATATCCCCGGGAGGACCCCGCGTATTCAGCCCAACCGATCGCGTTCGTTCCCACCAATGTCGCCTTTGCGCCCAATGGTGACTTCTATATTGGCGATGGTTACGGTTCGTATCACATGATGCGATTCTCCAAGAATGGGAAATTCATCGGAGAGATCTCCGCTCCGGGCAAGGGTGACGGTGAGCTCAGCAATCCCCACGGCCAGTGGGTCGACACCCGCGGCAGCGAAGCGGTGCTCGTCGTTGCCGATCGCGGCAACCGGCGGATACAGACGTTTACACTCGACGGAAGGCACCTGAGGACGATTCAGGACGAGTCCCGGCTCCGCATGCCCTGTCATTTTCACGTTCGCGGAGACTGGATGGTGTGTCCCGATCTCGACAGTCAGGTTTGCATCCTTGATCGTGACTACAAGGTCGTCGCGCAACTCGGCGATGGACGTGAGAACAACGGGAAGGTGGGCTCGCGTCGTTCGCAAAAACGCTCGGAATTCACGCCTGGCCAGTTCATCACGCCGCACGATGCGATCTTCCTGCAGAACGGCGACATACTGGTCGCGGAATGGCTGCCAATCGGACGCATCACATTGTTGAGGAAGGTTGCGGGCTGAAGCCGCATTCTGTCTGACCCGACGAGACTCGGACCGCCGTGGATTTCACGGCGGCTCTTTCGTGCAATGAGACAACCCTCAGCGAATCCAGCCGTCGGTTCTCAGCGGATCACGCGTCGTTGGAAAAGCGGGCAAGCAGCGAGAGCTCTTCCGCCACATGACGGTCGCTTCGACAGCGTGGCATGCGCCCGAGGCCGCCCCATTTGCCTGCCGTACGCATCCATTGCTCGAACAGACCGGGCATGACGAGACGGACGACGGGAGGTTCGAAGTTGCGACCACTGCGCTGGGTGGCGTAGTCGCTGTTGATGCGCTGAAGCTCGGCATCGAGTTCCGCCGCGATGACCGGCCCGGTTGGCGTGACCACGGTGGGAGTCTTCAGTTCAATCCACCATTCGTGCCGGCCGCGGGAGGTGCCACTGGCGGGGGCATCTGAAAAAAGCGGGGCGACGTGAAAGTTGACGATCGTCCAGCCGTGTTGCTGGCAGACCGAAAGAAGTGCATCCGTCAGTTGCTTTTCGATCACCTGCTCCCCGAAAAGATTCAATTGGAGCTTGGTGCGTCCAACGTAGATCAGGCGAGGGATGTCGGTGGAGACGAAACGGACGACATCTCCCATCACATAGCGGCAGAATCCGCCCGGCGTGGTCATGACGAGAGCGTAGTCGACTCCAGTCTTCACCGCCGAGAGCGGGATTGTGCGGTTTCCGAGCGGCCCGAGGCGTGCGTCGACGTACTCGCGCATCGGCAGAAACTCGAAGAATATCCCGACATCCGTCATGAGGCGGAGGCCGAACGTCGCATCCGCATCCTGGGCCGCAACGAAGCCTTCGCAGGACGGATAGACCTCGTGAAAATTGACGTGTGGACCGAGCATCGACCGGATGCCGTCCGCAAACGGGGCGATCGGCACGCCGCCGTGGACGAGACATTCCAGGTTTGGCCAGACCGCCTTCAGATAGGTCGGCCGGATCTTTCCCTGCACACTTCGTGCGAGGACCGCTTCGCCGAGCGACATGATCCAATTAGGAATCCCGCCGAGAAGCGTGATGTCCTTTCCGGCCGTGCGGTCGGCGATGGCATTGATTCTCTGCTGCCAGTCGGAAATCCGGGCGATGTCGTCGCCCGGCTCATAGTACATCTCGTCCGCCCATTTGGGGAGATTGAGCGTGGCGATTCCGCTGAGGTCGCAGCCAAAGGCGGTGTGACCGTTTCCGCCGTCGATGGGGGTCGGCGTCGCCGAGCCACCCAGGTACAGGTGCCGTCCCTGAAGGACTCCCGTGTGGCCCACTCGGGCGGTGTAGTAGAGCAGGGACTCGCGACCAGCCTTTTGAAAGTGCTGGAGCAGGGCCTCGGTCATCGGAATGAGTTTGGCTCGACCGAACGTGGTGCCGCTCGTGCTGGCAAAAAGAGAACAGGTTCCCGGCCAGAGGATGTTCGGCTCGCCCGCCTTGATCCGATCGATGTAGGGATGAAACTCCTCGTAAACGCGCAAAGGCACCCGCCTTCGGAAGACGTCATAGGGCAGTGTGCCGTCGAGTTCCGAGTCCTGACCGAAAGCAGTCCCGGCGATGCGTTTGATCAACTGCTTGTAAGCTGTCTCTTGGGCGCGCAACGCGCTCGTCCCTGTCTTCAAGCGACGCGAGATTCGCGTGGTCATGACACTCGCGCCGAATTGTATGAATTTGCGTTTGATGACGGACATACCGTACTTATCGGCCGGGTGGGAACCCGGCTGGCCTTGCCGGGACGCGACGTTTTGGCGGCGCATCCGGCAAACCCTTTCAATCGGTCAATCAACACGTTGCATTCATCCGTCTTCGCGAGCCATTCGCTAAGAATTTGTCAATATTTGGAAGGTTTGAGTTTCCTTTGATTCCACGCCATTCGCTCTCGGATGCCATTGCCGCCGATCATCTTCATGGACTCCTCCATGATCGCCTTCAACAAGCCCAGTGGCCTGCTGGTTGCTCCCGACCGCTGGGACAAGACGCGGGAGAATCTTATGGGAAACGTGCACGCGGTCATGGGGAAGGGTGTGGCAAACGTCCATAGACTCGATGCGGACACAAGCGGGGTCCTGCTCTGCGCGGCGACGAAGCCGGCGCTGGATTTCCTTAGCGGACAATTCCAGTCAAAGGCGGTGACAAAGGTTTATCATGCGCTTGTCGTGGTGCCGCCTGCGGAGGAGGCGATGAAGGTCATTCCCGTGGTTCGCGACGATTCTGGTCTCCTTCCCGACTCCTTTGCAGTCGATCTGGCGCTCGATCGAGATGAGGCGCATCCGGGTCGCATGCGGGTGTTCAGGAGAAAGGGAGGCAAACCCTCGTCGACGGAGTTTCGGACGCTGGAGCGCTTCGAGTCGCCGCGCGGGAGGAGGTATGCATGGGTGGAGTGCCGGCCGTTGACGGGAAGGACCCACCAGCTGCGGGTACACCTCGCCGCGGCGGGCGCGCCGATTCTTGGAGACAGGTTCTACGGCATTCCCGAAGTGCAGTTGAAGCTTTCAGAGCTCAAACGGGGATACAAGAACCGAGAGGAGGAAAAGCCCCTGCTGGAGCGGCTGGCCCTCCATGCGAGCGAACTCACGGTCACGCACCCCGGCACGCGGGAACCGGTCACCTTGCGCGCTGCTTTGCCTCACGAATTTGAAGTAGCCCTCAAGTACCTCCGAAAGTTTGCCCCACGCTGAAGGCAAGGACGCGCGACGCGTCCTTGCGAATCACCCGCGCGCAGACAAGCATGGACTGATGACAATTCAAGAGCGGTTGGAGCGACACCTCGCCAAGGTTCCGGATACGGCCCGCGCCCTCTGGGTCGCGCCAAACGCCACGGTTGTTGGTGATGTCACGCTCGAAGCGAAGACCAGTGTTTTCTACGGTGCGGTGCTTCGCGGTGACATAGCGCGGATCATCGTGGGGGAGGGAAGCAACATCCAGGACAATGCCGTCGTGCATCTGGGGGATGATCTCGATGCGATCATCGGCCGGTGGTGCACGATCGGCCACAGTGCGATTGTGCATGCCTGCACCATTGAGGATGAATGCCTGATTGGAATGGGCGCCACGGTGCTGGACGGAGCAGTCATCGGTGCCCGCAGCATCGTCGGCGCCGGTGCGGTTGTGAAGCAGCGAATGATCGTGCCGCCCGGTTCGATGGTCCTCGGAACCCCCGGGCGCATCGTCCGCTCGCTCAGCAGTGAGGAGATGGCGGGGCTGCGCCCGTGGGCGGAAAAGTACACTCACGTCGCCTCCGCCCACGCCGCACGCAATCGCTGAGTCGTGAATTTTTGATAAGGGACAGGCTGCGACGCTCGCCCGAGCATGCCTCCGAGCCCCAACGGGACGAACCAATCTCAGCCCATGGCAACGCCATGGGTTCAGAGGTGCACCGCCGATAGGGACAGGCTGTGCCGCTCGCTGGAGGATGCCTCAGCCCCAAACGGGGCGAACCAACCGCAGCCCATGGCAACGCCATGGGTTCAGGGACCAACAAAAATCAAGAGCCCTGAAAGGGCGGCCCAAACACCCGTCGTCGGAACCAAAACGCTCACAATTCTTTCATCCTTGTCGCGCGAACCACGGCGTTGGGGACAGACTGATGTACGGCTGGATGGGGACAGGTTGTTATTCCGTCTTGAAGCGTTTGGGATGGCGATCGTTGCTCTCGGCAAGCGTTGCGGTTGCATCAAGTGAGAAAGTCGGTGCGCGAAAAAACTTTCACAGAAGTTTCCGAAGCTCACACAATTGGGGCGAAGAGAAAAAAGTTTCATTGCGGACCCTGAGGAGTACAGGCTGATCTCGCTGCGCACCAAGGCTCTGATCTCTCCCCCCGATCATCGCGTTCACAGAGGCTTGGTGCCGCACCCCCTGTTCGGGGGGGGGGGGGGGGGGGGGCCCCCCCCCCCCCCCCCCCCCCCCCCCCGGCCCGGCGCCGGCCCCCCCCCCCCCCCCCCCCCCCCCCCCCCGCCCCCGGCCCCCGGGCCCCGGTCCGCGGCGGGGCCCAGGCGAAGAATTGGGAGAGTCTGCCTGAAGCGCAAAGTCAGCGCTTTCACGTCTCCGGCACAGCTTCGCGAACGGGGTTGTGTTCGATCGCGCAACTCTTGTTTCTCGCCTTCGGCTTCTGCTGCCACTCAGCCGTCGCTCAAAACGCGCTGATCGCGTTCGTTGATCCTCCTGTCAGCACCTATTCGCCACCGAGAGTGACGGTCATGGTCCGTCCGGATGGGACGGTTTGGAACTGGGTACGTGGGCTCTTGGGCGGCCGATTTTGCTGCCTGCCACCGTGAGCGGCTTGACAGGAGCAGTCGCCGTCTCATCCGGACAGGCGCATGTCCTCGTCCTGAAAAGCGACGGATCCGTGTGGAGCTGGAGAAACAACGCTTCCGGGCAGTTGGGCGACGGCACGACCACCAGTCGGACAAGCCCCGTGCGGGTGTCCGCTGACCAGTGTCGTAGCAATCGCCGCAGGTGGCGATCACAGCCTCGCACCTGCGCAGCGATGGTACGCTCTGGGCATGGGGACTCAATCCAGCGGAGAGTTGGGCGATGGAACCACCACCAACCGGACCTCCGGTCCAGATTTCGAGTCTGTCTTCCGTCGCGGTGATCGCGGCGATGAATCATTCACTCGTCGCAAAGTCCGACGGGACCGCACGGGCATGGGGCGCAAATACTAATGGAAAACTCGGGGATGGAACAGCCACGAACCGCACCTCACCGGTGCAGGTTAGCGGACTGACAGGAGTTGTGGCCGTCGCCGCGGGCGGGGAACACAGTCTGGCGGCCAAGACCGATGGAACTGCGCGGGCACTGGGTGCAAACGCCTCCGGACAGTTGGGGATGGCACAACGACGACGCGCTGGTACGTCGGTCAAGTGTCGAGCCTGTCAGGCATCACGCTTGTTCCGCGCCGGAAGAATCGAGCTTCGCAAGGAAGAGTGACGGCACGGCATGGGCTTGGGGTGGAATGGTTACACCAGCTTGGTCTCGGCGGTGGCGGAAACCGCACAACCGCCGTGTCTATTCCGGGCTGACAGACGTCGTTAACCTTGCCGCAGGGAAGATTCAATGGCGCGGCAATCCCTCGGAAATGATTCTGCGCGAGTGTGGGGCGACAACTCCCAGGCGCAGATTGGCGATGGCACAACCACCGCGCGCACGACGCCGGTGTGGCCGATCTTCTACAATGCGCCCGACCGTCTGCTGGAAAAATTTGTCTGCATCCAGGAGAACCTCAACTATACCGCGGACACCGTGCACCCGCTGCCATCGGGCACCTACCGCATTGTCGTCAGGGGTGGGGTGCCGGGGGTGGTGGCAGTCTTCCGCCCTACAGCCAGAATCTTGGCGGCGGCGGTGCGTTTGCGAATTTTCCTGGAGCGTCAGGTGGCTCCTCCGTGACTCTCACTCCGGGCCGCGGGCTGCTTGCAGGCGGCGAGAAAACCAGGTTCTCCTACGCCAGCCCTCCCTGTTGCGACGATCGCGGCGGAGGAGGTGCAGGCACCGCTGCCAATGCCCACGGTGGCGGGGAGGCGCAGCGTCCGGTGAAACAGCGGGCCGGGCTTGGGTTCGTCAGGAGGAGGCGGTGCCACCTCGAGCGCCAATGGAAACAATGGACCGGGCGACTCCAGTTCGCCGGATGGCAATCCCAACTACCGATACGGTGGCGCAGGCGGCGAAGGCTACTATTCAGGAGGCTCGGAGGCAGCGGAACGACCCAAAGAGTGGCGGCGGTGGTGGTGGCGGCAGTTCAAAATCGACACCGCCTGCTATCCGACGGTGGTCATCGCGAAACAGGAGGGACAACCGGATACATCCCGGAGAAGTCGCCGATCCCGACTACCCCGGAAGCAATGTCGGTTACGGAGGATCCGATGGCAAAGGCGGCAACGGAGCCATCGTTCTGCTCAGCTACTCAAAGACAGCGCCGCCGCTCGTCACCATTCCCCTGTCGGCCACCTGGACAATTGGTCAGCCGCTCAGCTTTTCAACTGACGGCGACAAACTCCCTCGCGCATTATGCGATGACGAACATCCCGCCGGGTCTCAGCCTCAACCGGGGCACCGGGCTGTTGACGGGCACTCCGACGGCGACGGGCGTCTACAATTCGACGATCACTGTCGAGGACGCTTATGGCACGGGGCAGGCAAACGCGGTGGTGGACCATCGCCTTACCGGGATCCGACACGGTGTCGCCTTCGGTGCCGTCGGATTTTCAGTTCGAAACCCTGTCGGACACCTCGTTTCGCCTGATGTGGCGGGCCACCGACAATGTCGGTGTCACGGGTTACGAGGTGAGGGCGCAACGGCACGCTGTACGAATCGGTATCCTCAGCGAGCAGCATTGTCTCCGGCGGCACCGCGGGTCTCACCTACACCATGACGGTGCGCGCCCGCGATGCGGCGGGCAACTGGTCCACATGGAGTGCCGGCTACAATGTGCTTCAGGCACGATCGGCGCACCACCCCGCCAACCGCACTCAACTACGCCGATCGCACGGACACCTCGATCACGCTCATCTGGGCGGAATCGACCGGGTCCCCGCCGGTTGTCGCTTATGCCGTCTATCGCGGCGGACTCCAAATCGCAACCGTCGGCGACCGGGTGTACACCGACACCGGCCTCTCGGCGAACGTCGTCCTACACCTACCACGGAAGGCGCTAAATTCAGCAGGCATCCTCTCGGCTGCGAGCGCTGCGCAAAACATCTCGACGACCAACGACACCTCGACCGACAGCGATCACGACGGGGTGCCGAACGCGTTGAAGCCGTGCTCGGGCACGAATGCGAACAGCGCGAATCCCAACGATTCCGGCAATCAGACCCAGTTGAAAATCAACCAGCCCCAAAATGAAACTCCGCGCCGCTCTTTCCTCCGCCTGCCTCGTGCTCGCGGCCACGCTTTCTCTTCGCCGCACCGCCGGAAAGTCCCCGGCCCTGCTCGACACCCCGAAATCAACGCACGCGGGCGCGCGCCCTGCAGAGGCCGACATGCCGCAGCTTCAAGCCGCGCGCAGCGCTCAGTTCAGGTGACATCACCGAAAGGCAAATCGCCCTCGGAGGTTTGGTGAAATCCTCCCAGGCTCCGCAGGCTGGCACCGGGAATGGCCGGGAGCTTGTCCAATCTGGCTGAAACATCGGCAAAGCCCGATGGCAGAATCAGCCCGCGCACGCTTTCCAGAAGGCGGAACTGCATCTTCTGGAAGCTTTCAAGCACAGACGCCCCTGCAGAAGGCCGGTGTCCAGATCGCCCTCGGCGCACTCTACGAACGGCGACTCGCCGACCGGACAAAGGCGCGCGAAGCCTACGAGGCGGCAGCCCGGCTCGTCTCCCGAGTTTCCGGCGGCGACCGAGAATGCCGACAGGCTCCGCAGGACTGAAGCGTACTACCAAGGTGAGGTCGCCGCCAAACCGCGCTGATCCGATGAAGTCGCCCCATTTCAATGTCGTTTCGGCTTGCCGATCAGCGGCCCTGCTCCTGCTTGGCGCAGGCTCCACCAGCTCCCTCCATGCGGAGGCGGAGGTGCCGCTGCATGTCCAAACCACAGCCTATGGGACCGTGCGGGGCAATGTGACCCTGTCCGGTACGTTCCTGCCAACGCTGCCCAACGGCAAGCGATGCCTACCGGACGGACAGCGCGACGGCGGATTCCAACAACGCTGGTCCCTGTGGCCGCGATTCAACAACACGAAGGTCGAACTGGGCAAGAGCTACACGGTGAGCCTGTATGGCGACTACTTCGAGTATGCTCAGGTCAGCATCGTCGTCCCGCAGGTTTCGCGCGGTGATCGACAATCAAGTGAGAACCTCGGCCGTCGTGCTGGGCGACTTTGTATTCAGAATCGAGCCGCTGCGCCAGCACCAGGCTCGCCGGATACGCCTCCGAGGTGTCGAGCGTGGGTGTGCTCTGGAGCCTGCCCTTGGGAAAACTGTCCAACGGTGGTTCGGCGGGGAGTTGGTTTTCTCGGAACAGGCCTCCAGAGCGACTGGAAGGATCTGCTCCTTGAGGGGAATCAGCTACGAATCCACCTCGGATGAGGTGCAGGTTTTCAGGGTTCCCCAAACCGGAAAAATCACCGATGTCCTGAGGCCGCAGTTGGCGTGAAGATTGATCGCAACACTTACAACGGCACGACGGATATCACCTGCTATTCGTCCGTGAATCCGTACTATGTGCCCAATGGCACACCCCAGATTACAGGTCCCATTGTCGCCACCTATCGCATGAAAAGGAGCCACCGCGACCTCGCTGAAAGATCACCAAACGACCACGATCACCGAGGGTGATGACGCTCTCCCGTTGGGGGCTGGCCCAACTACCAGTGGGTGAAAACACCGTGGACCAAACTGAATACGACCCGTTGAAGGAAATCACGACCCAGTCGACCGGCGTCAGCGGCGGGCGGACGGAATCGGTGGCTGTCCGAGTTCCGGGCGGCGCAGCATCTACAATCTCGCGCACCTATGCAGACTCCAGTGCCGGCGAAATCCTGACCGCAGAAACCGTTGGTACCAGCAATGCGCTGACCGGCAGCTTTTTATTACACAACTCCGAGCGCGGCAACACAGGGCAAACTGATCTTGGCCGCGCTTGGAACCGGCGGATGGGTGGCCAGCGACTACTGAACCTACCCCGGCTACGGCATGGTGAAACGAACGTACAAGCCCTATCTCGATTCACCGGCGACCGTCACTAAGAACCCGTCACTTGGCGAGGTGACGTATTACGAGTATGTCTACAATAGCTTCAACGGACCACCGCGGGTCTCGCTCGCGGGCAAAGCATCAATGGGGTGGTTGTCTCAAGATCCTGGCACCTTTGCCTACACCTTCGCCTATCTGGCAAGTTACGTCACGGAAACCCGCCAGACATCCGTCGCCTCCGGACAGACGCTGACGTCCGTCACCAGCACCTACGCGCCGGCATCGTCGTTCCTAGGCAACATGCCCCGATCGGCAAGCGGCCCCGATGGCGTCAAGAAGTCCTATCACTACGCGATGGGCACCTTCGCGAACGGCACCTTCACGGGATCGAGTTCGGGCACGGACTCCTATTCGGCGGTGATCACGGGCTGCGCGACCGCAAGCTCCGAGACTGCGTCCTCGCCGTACAACGACCCCGCCGGATACGGCATCACGGGAGCTTTGGTCCAATTACCTCGTGCCCAACAAGTCGACCATGGAGGTGTCGATCCGCGATCGTCGCGCCTTGGTCCTGCGCACGGAACTGCACTGCCACACGGGAAGCGGCTGGCAGCGGGTGAGCCACGAGGACTTCACGTACAACGACAGCGCGCCCTGACCTCCAGCGTCAAGAGCAACGGCGCCACGCAAAGCAGCGTTTACAGCGGTCAGCAGAAGACGAGCGACACCGATGAAACCGGTGTGACCAAAACCTATAGATACGACAACGCGGGCCGCCTGATCCGGGTGACGCGCACGGGCTTTGGCGGCATCAATGCGCTTTCGACCGCCTTCACCTATGACGCCATGGACCATGTGCTTTCGACAACGACCGGGTGGGGGCACAACAGAGACACTGGTCAAATCCGCGACGTATGACGATGCCGGTCGTGTGATTTCCGAGACAGAGCCGGGCACAGGTGCCGTGACCCATGCCTACAACGTGCCTTCCCGCACGCACACGATAACGCGTCCCGATGGATCCACCGTCATCGACCAGACCTACCGCGACGGCCGCCACGGCCTCCCACACGGGTACCGGCGTTGTTGCGGAATACTACGCCTTTGGTGTCGAAACCGACGGCCGCACTGGTCGAGAAAGGATGTCGGCCTGTCCACCTCCACCCGCTGGACCAAGGCGTGGAGCGACTGGGCGGGCCGGGCGACCCGCTCAGAGCGGCCGGCGTTCACCGGCTTGCCGAACCTCGTTGAGGAGAATTTCTATGACGCAACCACCGGCCGGCTCTACAAGACAACGAAGAGCGGCTACGCGCCCACCCGGTTCGAGTACCATGCCCTGGGAGAGGTGAAACGCAGCGGACTCGATGTCGACGACAACGGCCTTGTGCCCGCGTCGAACGATCGCATCGAGGAGAGTGAGACGATGTTCGAGTCGTTCGAGGGCGCTGGTGGTCAAGGCGGAGAAACGCCGCTACCTGACCGCCGGAAGCGGCACGGTGACAAACGGTCGAAATCGCACGCAAGCGCCTGACGGGCTTTCCGCGAATCGGCAGAGCGAAACACAGTCGACCGATCCCAATGGCAACGTGACCATCGCGTTGGTCGATGTCGACCGCGCCGGACGCACTGTTGTGCGCACGACGAGCCGCGTCGGAATCGCCGGCAAACAGGTCGAAACCACGGTCAATGGACTTCCGTCCGTGCGCTCGACTTCAACGGACTGCTCATGTCGACCCAGTATGACGGGCTCATGCGCGCGTTCCGCAGTGATCGATTCGCGCGGCAATGCAACCCGCACGGCCTACTACACTGGCTCCGCCCTGAAGCAGAGTGTCACCGACGCCGCGAATCACGCCATCGCCACCTACGGCTATGACACACTCCGGACGCGTCATCTGGCAGGCGGATGCGCTGGGTCACCTGACTCGCACGAGTTACTCCCTGCGTGCACAACCCACCGCACCGGGGCGGTGGCACTTATCCTGTCGAGTTTGGCTGACGACGCCCGTTTGGCGATCGCACGAGCCAGAGCACTTTCCGGGGCGGCACGGGCTGGGATGGCGCCACCTGGCCCGGAAGCCCCGGCACAGCCGACACCACGACTGGACATGACGACGCGCCCTCCGGCCTCAACACGACCAAGACCGACCCCTCGGCCGCGACGAGCGTTACACCAGAATCTCCGCGGACAGCTCAACACCAGGAGTGGTCCCGGCTGGTGACGATCGGTCCGGCCGCTGGTCAGCGTCAAAACGACCTACACCTACAGTGCCACCACGGGAGAACAGACGGCCATCGCCTACAACGACGGCCTCACGACGGATTTGACATACGCCTATTCGCGCACCGGCCTGCCGGACACGATCACCGACCGCACCGGCACGCGGACATTCACCTATCATCTGCCCTCGTCGACAGTGGTGGCTGAAGCATTGCCGACTGGCTACTTCGGCGGACGAAAGATCCTCTACAAACGCGAGTCGGTGCTCGCCGGTTTGATCGGACGGCCTCTCGGCTACAAACTCGGCGCCGTCGCCCTGCCATCCCAGGACCAGGAGGTGACCTACGGCTACGAAAATCTCGACAGGCTCACATCCGTCAGCGTCGGCACGGCGAATGCGAGCGCGTGGAACACCTTCCGCTACACCTATCGAGAAGATTCGGATCTGATCGAGACGCTGACGGTGGACAACAATCCCTTTGCCGTGACGCGGACCTATGAGGAGGACCGCGACCTGCTGACGAGCATCGAGTCGAAGTCCGGGAGCACGATCTACACGAAGTTTTCCTACACGTACGATGCGCGCCGTTTCCGCTCGACGGTATTGAAGGAGGGCACGGCGTATGCCGACTATGGCGACGCCACCAACCGCCAGTTTGCCTACAATGGGCGCGGGGAATTGACCGCCGGCATCGGCTACCTTGGCACGAATGTGGCGAGCCAGGCCGCGCCGCTGCCGGGTCGCCGCCATGAATACGCCTACGATTCCATCGGCAACCGACAGTGGTCCAACAGCACCGGCGTCAGCGGGCTGCGCGACGACTACACGGCCAATGCGCTGAACCAGTACGTGGCGCGGGAGAACAACACGCTATCACTCTCAGGTACGGCGACCACCGATGCCGTGGTGGCAGTCAAGGGGCGGACGGTGACGGCGGGGAGACAGGGACGGTTCTGGAGCGATGAGGTGACGGTTTCGAACGTGCTCGGTCCGTGGGCGGGGCCGCTGTCGGTCTACGCCACGAAGTCTGCGGGCGGGAGCAATGTGATGCGCATCGACTCGCGCGCGGCGCAGTTGCCCGCGGTGGCGCAGAGCTTCAGTTACGACCTCGATGGCAACACGCTCTCGGATGGTATCTGGGACTACCAGTGGGATGCCGAGAACCGCCTTGTCCGACTGGAAACAAGCATCGCTGCAAGAGGTGCCGGCTTCGCGCATCGCATCCTCAATTTCACGTATGACTACCTCGGACGCCGCGTCCAGAAACAGGTGATGGACGGCGTCACGTCGACAGAGCTGTCTTCCCAACGCTTCATCTACAACGGCTGGGACGTGATCGCGGAATATTCCGTGGCGGCGGGCACAACTTTGGACAAGCTCCAGCGCACCTATGCGTGGGGCATTGACCTTGCGTCATCGCTGACAAAGGCTGGCGGCGTGGGCGCCCTGCTGCAATTCGCGAACACGCCAACCGGCCAGACCTACCTGCCGACCTACGACGGCAACGGCAACGTGGCGTCCCTCGTCAACCTCGGCACCGGAGCCCTCGCGGCCGCCTACGAATACACCCCCTTCGGCGAAATGCTCCGCGACGAGGTGCTGGACAATGCCGTCAGCACGTATGCGTTAAAGTTCTCGACCAAGTGGCGGGATGCGGAGACCGGCTGGTCGTATTATGGGCGGAGGTACTATGACGCAAGGATGGGGCGGTTTATTGGAAAGGATCCAATTGGGGAGGAGGGTGGAATCAATCTGTATGGATTCTGTGGCAACAACTCGGTTGATCGCTGGGATGCGTTGGGGATGGATACAATGTATCAGGATGGGCAAGGTGGATTCACAGGAGGAAACAAGGTAGTAAGCGACAACAGCTTCATGAATTTACTGAAGAACTACACCGACCAGGACTATCCCGAAGGGACCGATGTGGGAGCAAGCTTCGGGTACGTAGGCACAAAAGTCATTGGAGGTCGCAAGACGGCGTTTTTCATGGTGATTTCCAATGGCAATGCGACGTCAACGGTTGTGCGCGTCAGCCGTGAGCAGGTCATGCGGGCGGACCAGTTGAGTTTCGCGTCCGTTCTCGCAACCGGGATTACTGCAACCAATTCCTCCCCCGTGGAAATCGCCACCGCCGGTGGGTATGATCGCGGTGGCAGTTCTTTGTTCGTCGGAGGCGACGGCGTCCAGGTGCTCGTGGCCGCAAACGGTACCGGCGGTGACAGTCTCGCATGGGACGTCACGAAAGCCGCTCTCGGCGGTGCTGCTGACTACGCCAAGGGACTCCTCTGGACCGGGCCGAAAGGCCTAGTCACCGGGCTCTACAACGCCATAGTTCACCCGATTGATACCGTGACTGGTGTCTATACTTTCGTGAGGGCAGCGGTAAATGATCCGCTTGGCGTGGGCGAAAACATCGCGGACGCTCTCGGCAACACGCTGTCGAATCCAGAAGGCATTGGCACTGCCGTCTTCGGAGTTGTCTCTTCGCTTGCGCCAGCTGCGCTCGCAACGAGATCGACCAGTTTCTTTGAGGGCACGAGCTACACCGCGAAGGTATTGAGCCAAATGGAGGGCGGTGTTGGGGAGTTCCATTCGTTTCCGCGAGCTGTTGAGGCGTTTGAAGATGCGGGGAGTGTGCGGACTTTTTTAGGGGGCGATGGTGTGCAATACCAAATGCTGGAAATCCCTGGCTCCTATTCTGGACAAGACGGATTTTTTCAGTTCATCAAGGATGCGGATGGGGCCATCAATCATCGGCTCTTTGTCCCAGGACCCGGAGGCGGTTAATCATGATGCACGCTACAGACTTCTTCGAATTATTGGAAGCGAAGGGCGTTCCTCTCCAGGAGCTCGGAATTCGTGACATCGGACTCAGGCTCAAAGATGCGTTGCTCGCCGTTCAAAAACTTCGCGAATCCTCCGTGCCAATCTTGGGAGGCGATGTCTACGTGAAGCGCGGCGACAAGATTCAGCTTGCTTACGCGAATTGGCATTGCGACCCCATGCTTGGTGAGCCCTACAGTGAATATCTCGCCCGAAGCTGGGCCACGACTGAGACCTACATCAAAGCTTATCCTCAATCTGAAGATGCTACGGTGCTATTTGCTCTCGTCATCGGAAAATAGTCATTCCGACAAGGGTGTCCAATGTGGGAGGCTAGGAATGTGCGTAGGAGCGGGCCAGGACAGGCAGGATCTGCGATAGAGGGGCGCTGGAGAACCAGTAGGAGCGAAGCCATCGGATGAGTTTTATACTGCATTGTAGAGGCTGGAATAGCTTGGTTAGCAGGGCTGAGACGGCGTACCCTTTTTTCCGGGCAGCGGCAGCGTGTTCGGCGAGCCTTTTTTCGCGACGTTGCAGGCCGGCTTCGTTGCGAATCCGATAGTCGTTTTCCAAGTGCACCTCAAACAGCTCGAGCAAGTTGTGAGCCAGGCAAAGGAACTTCGCCTGGATGGTTTTCGCCCACGGCTGTCCAGTTATGACCAGTTGATCTCCAACTGTTTAGGAATATCGAATGATGGATTGCTTGTATTGACTTTCGTAAACAGCTCTTGCAATGGAACTTGCTCAAGCGATGAGACACTGACGATTTGCAAAATTTCATAGAGCGACACCGAGAGGTTCTTGCGCTGCTTGGCAATGGCGACGAGCAGGTGGGCGCACAGTGCCGACCAGATTTGGATGCCGACGCCGTTTGGCGAATTGCTGAAGAATCCCCGCAGGCGCAGGTGTTGTTTGAGCCATCGAAAAAACGTCTCGATGCCCCAGCGACGTCGGTAGACCTGAGCAACGACAAATGCCTCGAGCGCGAACCAGTTGCTCAGGAACACCAACGCTTGACCGCTTTGTGGATCGACATAGCTGATGCGCCGCAAAGGGTCCGGATAGTCCCGCCGGCCTTTGCGCGAATTGAGCCTGATGGTCTGATCGCAGCGCAGGCCCACCGTTTTGTCGACCGGGCGCGACTCGCCCACGTAATAGCGGATTCCGCTCTTGAGGCGTGTGACGAAGAACGCTCCGGCCGCGTGCAACTGGTGCAAGCGCAGAAAGTCCACGTAGCCGCGATCCATCACGTAACCGCTTCCAGGATACACCGGGATGTCGTCCAGCGATGCCACCTCGTGCCGATTCCCCTCGTGGAGACTGGCAAAAATTGGAATGTCGTCGCGCAGGTCCAACAGCACGTTGAGCTTCACCGACGCTTGCTCCTTCTGCCAGCGCGCCCACGGACACAGCGCCAGGCTCAACTCGATCACGGTTGCGTCCAGAGCGAACAGGTCCGCTTCCAGCCCCAGTTCGAACGGAGATTCCGCATAGAGGCGTCGCGCCCGACGCATGAGCACTGCTGCGATTTCGGCAAACACACGCCAGTCTCGGTGTTCGTTGGCGTAGGCCAGATTCGTGCGCGTCACCCGGCCCCGGATGCCCATGTGGTAAGCGCGGGCCGAGCGCGATCCCAGGCACGCCTCGATGCCGCGCAAACTTTCCCGATAGGTCAATTGGGCGAAGACCATCGCCGCAAAATGATCGTAGGCACTCAGCGATCGCGATGCCCGGGGCATTGGGAAGCGCGCAGCCGCGCGCGCCAACTCCATTTGATTCAGGCCCGCGAGAACTTGAGCAAAGACGGTCGGGGGAGGATTCATTCCCGGCCCATGATGGCCGGAAATCCCAATCCTCAAACCATGTCGGCAACACCTCGATCTTTGCGCTACTCATCAAGCCGGCGTAAGTTACGAATCCGACTCACACGCTTAACTGGACAGCCGTGCGAAGCAGGTAACAATTGCGATCCAACGGATGCGATCAATGGACTTCTCGCAACAATCAATCCACATGCGGATTTCGTTCGCTCGGTGATTGAGTCGGGCGGTAGGGCAGAAATTTTGGTGTGGACAATCTCCTCCGCCGATTTTGGTGAAGTGTTTCCCAGCGACGTGCTATTGAGCTTAGGCAAGTTGGGGATCGGGTTGTCGTTCGACATTTATTTTGACGACCCGACGAAACCCTGACGTTTGCCCATGCCTCGAAGGAGGAGATTTATTGGGCATCACCTGATGCGACCGCGGAATATTTGGACCGGGTGCTTGGAACAGACCGTATGATCGTACTCGGAGTTATTGTCACTGGTTCGCTGTTGGGTGCTTATGCTTATGACCGTCAAGTCCAACGGAAGGAACCTCCGTCAAATCAGTCCACTCCCCCTGGTTGGAATGATCAGTGGGAATACAGGCCAAACTCAGACGGCAATTATCGATGGCACGACCCGAACGGTGGCGAGTGGCGTCGTCACGATCAGGATAGGTGGCATCCGGCGCCGCATTGGGATTACAATCCGTGGAAGCAATGGAACAGCCCGTGGGAAAACCGTCACTCCGGTTCATACCGTTTCGATACTGCGGGGCTTTTCTTCCAACACCAGCTTGACGAGGTATACCCAAATGGGTTTACTTATTTGGCGTGACTACGATTGCCACAAAAATTCCGCTTGAAACCAAGGCCCGGGCGGCTGCGGTGGCCAAACGCCGCCGGATGAGCCTTTCCCTCCTTTTGCGCACAGCCTTGGAGAACGAGATTCGTACCGAAAAGCCCCGGACCTGGGGCGAGCGCTTCGGGTCCCTGCGGGGCATGGTCAAGAACACCCCAAGGGACCTTTCCGAAATTGAAGGTTTCGATTGAGACGATTCTGGACACGGGGCCACTTGTGGCCTGGCTCTGCCAGGCCGACCAGCATCATGCCTGGTGTTCGAGGATTTTTTCCAAACTCCCGCTCCCGGTAGTGACCTGCGAATCGGTCATCGCCGAGGCGGCGCATCGGCTCAGAAAGTACGGCTCTGGGGTTGAGAGCTTGTGCCAGCTCCTCGAGTCCGGAGAGCTCAAGATTGAGACGATCGCCGATTTGCCCGCGGCTGCGTCCTTCATGCGCAAATACGAGACCGATTTTGCGGACGCATCGGTCGTGTGGCTCTCCGAGCAGCACCCCAGGGCAAAAGTGTTCACGGTGGATTTCAAGGATTTCACGGTCTACCGCCGGTTCAAAAACCAAATGATTCCTTTGGTTGAGGTGGACCCCGAAAACTGGACAGGACGGATCGTTGACCGAAACTCGAAAAAGCGATCCACATGTCCAAGAAGAGAAGAATGCACAGTCCGGAGTTCAAGACCCGCGTTGCGCTTGAAATCCTGATGGGCATCGAACCAATGCACGTCATCGCATCAAAATACCAGGTGCACCCTGTGCAGGTGACAGAATGGAAGAAGGAATTGCTGGCGGGGCTGCCCGAGGTGTTCGAGCGAAAGAACAAAAGGAAACCCGTCGCGTTCGGTTGCCCCGCTGATCCGACGTCTTGGGTATGACGCGGACCATGTGAGGAACCTTGGCTTGGGCGATGCAGCAGATGATCGGTTGGCCCCGCGTGATCGTCCCTGGCGCAAGGCGCTGGACGTGATTGCGGATGATTTGAGTAGCATCCCGAAACCGGATGTCCTGAACTGACTGCCACATGAGTGCCATTGACGAACTGCGTCAGACGATCGCCCGCCTGCGGGGGCCTGGCGGCTGTCCCTGGGATCAGGAGCAGACCCACGCCTCGCTGGTCCGGTGCCTGATCGATGAAGTGAGTGAATTGATCGAAACGATCGATTGCATGGACCTGCCGCACATGAGGGAGGAGCTGGGGGACGTCCTGATCCAGGTTGTCTTCCACGCACAACTCGCGGAGGAACGCGGAGCGTTCACCTTGGAGGACGTTGCGCGCGAGGTGAATGAGAAGCTGATACGCCGGCATCCGCATGTGTTTGGTGACGGTGCGAAGCTTGGCACGGCATCGGATGTGATCGTGAAGTGGGAGGAGATCAAGGCGCGCGAAAAGGCGGAACGACCGGCCGGCGGCAAGGCTCTCTTCAAGAATCTGCCGCCGCGTCTGCCGGCTTTGATGTTCGCGGAGGCCGTCTGGAAGCAGATCGGGAAGAAGAAGCTTTCGGCTGAAGGAGTCGTGGATCAGGCTGCGGTCAGGCGGCTCGAATCGGATCTCAGCGAAGAGAGTCTCGGACGCAGGCTCTTCGAACTGGCGGCGGCCGCGCGTGCACGCGGTCTCGATCCCGAGGGCGCGCTCCGGCTGCATGCGACGCGCGTGATGCGCGACATCGAGGCCAATGCCCACACGCCGGCACTTGCCTGAACCGCCCCCGCAGGATGTGATTGTCCAATGGTGGGCGCCTTTCGAGGCGTTTCTTTCCGGGGAACGCCGCTATTCTCCGTACACCCGCCGGAACTACCGTCAGGCCTTTGAGGATTTTTATCGCTGGGCGAAGTCAACGGCGCTCTGGGAGCGGGGTGTGGGTGCGCTTACGCCGAGGGATGCCAGGGATTTTGTCATCGAAGGACAGCGCCGGTTCAATCGTCGGACACTTCACAATCATGTTTCGGGACTTCGTGCGTGGCTGAACTACTGGCGCCGGCAGGGAGTTCTGGCGAACAATCCCTTTGCAGGCGTTCCGCTTCCCAGGCTGGAGAAGCGACTGCCGCAGTTTCTGACAGAGGACCAGATGGTGCGATTGCTGAAGGGACCGCAATTGCTCCTGGAAAACGAGTCGATCGATGCTTTTACCGCCCGGAGGGACAGGCTCGTCATGGAATTGCTCTACGGTGCGGGGCTGCGCGTCAGCGAGGCGGCGGCGCTCAATTACGGGGAGATCAACCTGCGCGAGGGTGTGGCGCGAGTCAGGGGAAAGGGCGGAAAGGAGCGCTTGTGCCCGATGGGGGAAATCGCCCTGGATGTCTTGAACCAGTGGCGGACCGAACATGCAGGTCGAACTGGCAATGGTGATCCAATCCTGGTCAATCAGCGCCACGAACGCCTCACGGTTCGCGCCATTCAGATTCTCTTGAAGAGATACCTTTCGCTGGCGGACCTGCCGCTGGATCTGACGCCACACAAGCTGCGTCACAGCTATGCCACGCATCTCCTGAACGCCGGGGCCGACCTGAGGCTTGTGCAGGAACTGCTCGGCCACGCGCGTCTGGATACAACCCAGATCTACACGCACGTCACGGCGGCGCGATTGAAGGCGGTGTACGCCAAGGCGCATCCCCGCGCGTAGCAGCGCATCGCTGCTACCAGGTCAGTCGGCGTGCGGAGCTGTTTCCCGCGCTGTCGTAGATGACGACCTCCACATTGGTGGAGGGTGCGAGGCGGGACAGCGGGGTTTCCAGGATGAAGGTTTCCTCCCGACCGTCGCGAATGCCATCCGCAGGCTGTTCAACGGTTTCGACAAGGCCGTTGTTGAAGCGGAATTCAACGCCCTCGAGCAGGGAGAGATTGTCCCGCCCCTGGACAGTCACCACCAGGTTGTCATCCTTTCGTGTCGCGACTGCGCGGACGAATTCAGGCGGGGTGCGGTCAATGACGAGATCATCCGTCTCGAAGGTGGTGGTGAGCCGTTCGGCGGGCGGCCGCGGCGACTCCTCGCTGACCACCAGCCGGGTGAAGTAGGTGCCATCCGGCAGATGGGATGTGTCGAACTGTGCGTAGGACGCATCGATTTGCACCGCGACATCAGTCCAGCGCGCGTCGCCGTCTTTCCGCAGTGAAAAGGTGGCGGCGAGTTTGTCGCCGTCGGGATCGTTCAAGGTCCAGTAGGCGATCTGCATGCCAGGGCTCGGGACGACGGCGGAAGATAGGAGGGAATTCCGCCGTTTCTCCTCGGGCGCGTCCTTTCCCCGGCTGATGATCTGGCCGAGCGTGATGGATGCCTGGGGGGCTGGTTCAGGTGCGGGCAGAAGCGCGAAATTCGCGGCAAAGAGCCGGAAGTCGGTGAGCGTGGGGCGGCGGTTCTGCGGGAGAAAATACAGCGCCGCCTTGTCGATCTCCATCGAGGAGGGAGTCTCCGCAGGCAGTTTCAGCCTGAGCTGTACGTATCGTCCGCGAACTGCTGATGAAGCCTGCCAGCCTCCATCGTTCTCCGGGAGCTTCTCCCACGGTCCCCATCCCTCGATTTCGTCGCTGCCGAAATTCGCGCGGAGGGAGAGATTGACGGCCGCATCTGAAACGTCGCGGAGTCGGTTGAAGCGCAGCGCGCCGAGGCGCGCCGGGATTCCGACATCGAGCCGCTTGGTTTCCAATTCACGCGACCCCGCCGCCTCGAAATCGATCAATGCCAGTCCCGGGGCATTGTTGCGCACCGCCAGGAGGCGGTGTGAATCGATGGCGGCCAGTCCGCTTATCTGGGAGGAGATGCTTCCCGGAAAGGTCAGCGAGCGCCGTTGCCGGAGGTCGTAGCCGGCAAAATCCCCGTGCTCACCGCCCGCAACGAGCAGGGTTTCTTCGCGGAGACCCAGCTGGTAGATCGCAACGCCGCTCCGCGACAGGATGGTTTCGGGAAAACCACCGCCTCGGGGGATCCAAACGACCGAGCTGCGTCCCGTGAAGCGCTCCTGCGGCGAATCCGGTGAGGAGGGAGGTCCTGATGCCGTCTCCTTCTCCGTCGCGGACACCGGCGAAGGCGGCGGACGATTGATTCGGGACGGCGCGTTGCCCGAACCTGAAAACACGAGGGCGGCGTAAATGTCCCCGCCGGATGCGACCAGGATGTCCGAAACCTCGGCATCGCGATTTTCAAGCAGGATGCGCGGCGGGCCGCCGTCATGGGAAAATGAATACAAATTTCCCCTGGGAGCCGATCCTGCTAGAATGTCGCCGTTCTCGAGCAGGGCGAGCTTGCGGAGGTTTCGGTCCCTGACCGCGCCGAGGAGCGTGACGCCTCGTTCCGCAAGGATCCTTTCGTCCGTGATTTTTTCCGTCGTGACGCCCCCCGAAGCGAACTTTCGCAGATTGATGCGGTAGATCCGTCCCGGATTTCCGGTGGCGGCGACAACAGTGCCGGAATCCTGCAGCTTCAGGTCGAAGATCGAGTCGACCGGAAGCGAGATGCCGGCCGTGACCCTGCCATCCCTGACGAGTTGAACGGTGCCCCGGGGTGAGGTTCCCGCAAGGAGGCCGCCGTCCGGCAGCCGCAGCACGGCGAACACATTGCTGTCGTTGAGCCGCACAAGCTCCCGACTCGAGTAGAGGGGGTTCTCCGGATTGAACGTGATTTCGAGCACCCTGCCTTCCGGTCCCGTGCCCAGCCACCACCGGCCTTTGCCTGCGGAAGTCAGCGCCCACAGTAGATCAGCGAGAGGCGGCCCGGTGAGATCCGTGAACTGCGGTCCGGCTACGATCCGGCCGTCAGAGCGTGTGGCCAGACCCTTGAGCGACCGGCTGGTTGTGTCGCGGTAGAAGTCGATTTCCATCTGTTTCGACAGCGGATCGGCCGGAAGGCGTGTCGAAACGATCAGCAGCGGTGCAAGCAGCGCCGCAAGCGCAAGGCGGGATCGGTTGCGAATGCGCGCCGTTTGGCGAAAGAAGGTGTGGGACATGCGTCAAGGTAAGGTGGACGGGCTACTCGGAGACCGAGAACGGCCGCCGGATGCTGGCGTTGATCAAGCGGTCGGAAAAGACGTGGCTTTCCCAAAGGGAGACCTCGAGATCCTGGTGCGCGAATCGGGAGTTCGAACCGCCCCGGGTGATGCGCTCGATGGATCCGGGAGGATCGAGCAGCCTGGCATTCTGATCGAGCAGGGCGTCCGCCCGCTCAAGAATGGCGACATACAGGCCGTCCGGCCTGCGTGTATTCTTAAGTGCAGCCAGATACTCTGAAAAGGTGCGCAGATCCGTGGTGATCGCGGTGCCGGCCTTGCCTGTCGCCTTGTCCAGTTCCCGGCCGTTCATGACGACAAGCTCCAGGTTCCTGCCGATCCATCCGCGCGGGATTTCACAGGATACCCTTTCAGTGAGTGCCGCTCCCTGATGGTCGCGGCCTGAGAACTGGAATGTAACGGTGCCATCGGCTCTTGCGCGCGTGGCCGACGGCTGAAACTGGTCTAGGTAGGCCCAGGGGCGGTTCGCCAGGGGCTCGATGTCCACGGCGACGGATTCCGGAAACACCTTTTCGAACGGATTCTGGAGTGTCGCGTTGAGCGACTGCAGGAATTCCGCAAGCCCGGCTGTGAATCCCTGGGGGCCTGCATAAAGCATGCTGGTTTCGAGCGGCTTTTCGCCGGGAAACGAGACGCGGGTGGAGACCTTGAAGCCCTCGACGAAACCGGCGTCATTGGAGCTGACCACCGCCTGGGTTACGCCAGCCGCGACGACGAGCGGTGCAAGCTGGGGATGCCGCACGCTTGAGAAGCGCAGCGTGCGGTTCGGAGTGACCACTTCTATGGGAATCATCGCCGGTCCTGGACCGAGTTCTCCGGCAACCCCGGACAGGCGGTCCTGAAGCAGCGTGCCTATCACGGGACCGACATTGGATACCTTCATCGAATTCAGGTTCGAAGGAAGAATCGTGACGATATCGGCCGAGCACATCGCCAGCGCCACGTCTCCAATTCCGAGCATGGGATGTCCAAAGGCTGTGACCCGGCTGCCTTCAACGCGTGAAACCGTGCCCGTGCCAGCGATCGTGATGTCCCCGACAGCCAGCGCGACTGCCACGGATTCGCCGGCTGTGAGGGTCCGGTCGGCGTTCGCGGGCGAGCCGGAAGCCGGCGGTGAACCTTGGGGCGTGGATCCGCCTATCGACGTCGTTGCCAGCCCAATCGCTTGAAATCGAGGAGCGAGCAGTTCCGCCACCTGGGGAGAAAGTCCGGTGAACGAAAAGACCGGATTCAGCGGTTGAAACGGCTCATCATCAGTCGATCTCTGCCGGATTGCTGAAGCCTTCCCGCCGACAGGGGACGGGGTGAGCGGGACGATGCCAACTTTGTCCGCAACCTCGGTGAGATCACCGACGGGCGTGAATCCGGCATAGCGCACGGTTTCGAAGCGCTGCACCTGATAGCTGAGGGCGCCTGCCAGGCGGCCGTGGATGTAGAGCGGACTGCCGCTCATGCCGGCGACCGCACCCATGCTCTGCACGCGAGGATCGGTGAGCTGGCATAGAATCAGCGCCTTGCCCGGGCCGAGCGCATTCCGGATGATTCCGGTGACCTCCACGGAAAATGGCTCGGGCGTGTTGCCGCGGAATACCGTCCAGACCTGGCCCTCCATGCCGGGCTTCAGATCGTCGATTGGCATTGATGGTGCATCGACTGGCTGGGCCGACGAAAAGGGCCTCGCGTCCTGATCAGCATGGCATACGGACGAAACACCCGGCCAAGCGAGGCATGCGAACGCGACTGCGCCCGAGGTGAATGCATGCTTCGCCCATGATCCGAAGGGAGTCTGGATGAACGGCACTCTCAGGCGTGGAAACATGTTCAAAGTGAAAGAATGGCTTCGCTTAGAATCTCGCAGGCGCGGTCGATGACCCTGCCGTCGTGGGCTGTGCTGATGAAACAGGCTTCGAATGCACTGGGAGGAAGATACACCCCTTTTGACAGACAAGCGTGGAAAAACTTCCCAAAAAGTTTGGCATCCGTTTGCAAGGCGGTGGCGTAGTCGCGGACAGGGGTTGCGCTCAGGTAGAGACTGAACATCGATCCAGTCTGGGGGGCGGTTGCGGGCAGTCCTTTGGAGCGGGTGGCTGCGAGGAGTGTGTCTCGAATCTGACGCCCCATGCGATCCAGACGAGCGTAGGGATCCTCCTCCTGCAGCATCTTGAGCGCTGCGATGCCCGCCGCCATGGCCAGCGGATTTCCGCTCAGTGTGCCCGCCTGATAGACGGGTCCGATGGGGGCGAGTTGGTTCATGATCTCCGCCCGACCACCGAATGCGCCGACCGGGAGTCCGCCGCCGATGATTTTTCCGAGCGTGGTGAGGTCCGGCTTGATGCGTTCGATTTCCTGGACGCCGCCCTTGGCCAGACGGAAACCCGTCATCACCTCGTCAAAAATCAGCACGCTGCCGTGCCGCGTGCACTCGTCGCGCAGAAATGCAAGGTAACCGGGCTCCGGCAGAATGAGACCCACGTTCGCCGGGTAGGGCTCAAGTATTATGCATGCGATCTGTCCGGGATTCGCGCGGAATGCGGACGTGACCGCAGCGCGGTCGTTGAAGGGCAGCACGATCGTTTCCTGAGCGAAGACGGCGGGCACTCCCGCGCTGTCGGGGTTCCCATGGGTCAGGGCGCCCGAACCGGCCTTGATCAGCAGCGAGTCGGAGTGCCCATGATAACAGCCGGAAAACTTGATGATCTTGTCGCGGCGCGTGAATCCACGGGCGAGGCGGATGGCGGACATGGTTGCCTCGGTGCCGCTGTTGCACATGCGCACCTTTTCAATCGATGGAACCATGGAAACGATCAGCTCGGCCATCTCCACCTCGTACGGATTTGGAGTTCCGAATGACGTGCCATGGTCCAGAGCCTCGGCGATGGCGGCCTTGATCCGCGGATGATTGTGCCCGTGGATTGCCGGACCCCACGTGCAGACAAAATCGATGAGTTCCCGGTTGTCCGCGGTCGTGAGGGTGGCGCCCGCTGCAGACTTCACGAAGAATGGCGCGCCGCCCACGGAGCGAAACGCCCGCACGGGCGAGTTTACGCCTCCGGGGATGAGCTGCTGCGCACGGGCAAAGAGCTGGTCTGACGTCATCGATGTCATCGTTTGTTCAATTCACGTATTTCTGGACAATGGGTATGCGCCGGCCGACTCCAAAAGCGAGCGGCGTGATCTTGAGGCCCGGGGCGGCCTGCTTTCGCTTGTATTCGTTGCGGTCGACTTTGCGTGCAATGTCATTGACCACCGCCTCGGAGAACCCCTGGGCGACCAGATCGCGGCGTGAGAGGCCCTCCTCGACATAGCCCCGCAGGATTGCGTCGAGGACGTCGTAGGGAGGAAGGCTGTCCTGGTCCGTCTGCCCGGGGCGGAGTTCGGCGCTGGGCGGCTTTTCGATGGAGCTGAGCGGAATGACTTCACGATCGCGATTGATCCAACGGGCCAGCGCATAGACCTGCGTCTTGAACACATCGCTGATCACCGCGAGGCCGCCGCACATGTCGCCGTAGAGCGTGCAGTAGCCGACCGCCATTTCGCTCTTGTTGCCCGTTGTGAGCAGCAGCGAGCAGAACTTGTTGGAGAGCGCCATCATGATGACGCCTCGAATGCGCGCCTGAATGTTCTCCTCGGTCACGTCGCGCGGGCGCCCGCTGAAGACCGGCTGCAGCGCTTCCTCACAGGCGTCGACTGCTTCGGCGATCGCGATCGTCTCGAACCGGATGCTCAGATTTTCCGCGAGGATGCGTGCGTCGTCGCGCGAGTGCTGCGACGAGATCGCCGACGGCAGCGATACCCCGATGACGTTCTCCGGGCCGAACGCGGCGGCTGCAATGACCGCGACGACCGCTGAATCAATGCCTCCGGAAAGAGCGATGAGCGCCCTCTTGAAACCACTCTTGCACGCGTAATCCCGCAAACCCAGGACGAGCGCATCATGGATGTCCGCGAGTGGATCCTGGGCGAAGGAGGGGGCGATGTGGATGGGGCCGACGGTTGGCGAGGGAGCGGAAACGGCCGTTCGCTGATCAGATTCAAGCGGAACGGTCGCAACGAGGATCTGTTCCTGAAAGGCTGGAAGGCCGGCGATGATCTTGCCCTGCGCATCGGCGACCAGACTGCGACCATCAAACACAAGCTCATCGTTTCCTCCGATGGCGTTCACGTAAACAACCGGACAATTCAAGGCCAGGGCGGCGTCCGTCACGAGAGCCTGCCGTACGTTGTCCTTTGCGAAATGCCAGGGGCTGGCGGAAAGATTGACCATCAAATCAATCCGCTCACTCGCGAGCCATTTGATGGGATCGAAGCGATAGAGATGCCGTGGGGAAAAGCGCGGATCGGTCCAGATGTCCTCGCAGAGTGTAATCCCGATGCGCGCCCCGTGATGTGATGCGATCCAAGGGGTGGGCGCGGGTTCGAAGTAACGATCCTCGTCAAAGACATCGTAGGTCGGAAGCAGGCATTTCCGGCCGTAACCCGCGACCTTGCCGTTGGCGCAAAATGCCGCAGCGTTGTAAAAGCGCCGCCCTTGCGCGGAGGAATTGGGCTGGACGGTGCCGATCAGTGCCGGAACATCACCGATCTGTGCCGCAATTTCCTCCAGGCACTTTTCAATATCGGAAACGAACCGTCGTTTGAGGAGAAGGTCCCTGGGTGGGTAACCGCAGACCGCCATTTCGGGAAACACCACCAAGTCGGCGCCCTCGGAAACCGAAACTCGGTAGGCATCAAGGATGCGTTTCCGGTTCCCGTCGAGATCACCGATGGTTGTGTTGAGCTGTGCAAGGCCTATGCGCATGGTGGCTTGATTTATGGATCGGTAACGACAACTGGCCGCTTACATAAAGGCGATTCGCTGGAGTGACAACTCCCGAGGCTTGCGCAGGTGGTGGAGAAATGAAAGACTGCCCGCGCATGATGTTGACCCGGATGCCGTTGCTGACAGCACTCCTGTTTGCCTCTGGCTTGCAAGCGCAGGAACCGACGCCTCTTTCCCTGGACGAAGCCCTGGCAAGCGTGGACCGGGTCAATGTGAACGTCCTGCTCAGCCGCGAATCGGTCGGCCTGGCCATGGAGGCTGCAAATCAGCAGCGCGTAGGGCTCCTGCCAAATGTATCACTCAGCGCGCAGCAGCGGAGGACAAAATCATCGTCGATTTCCGAGACGTCTAAATCGGAGGGAACGCCCGCGGACCGGTTTGATGGCCGGCTGTCCGGCTCCTACATGCTTTACAGTCCGCAGCAGATGGCCTTTCGGCGTGCGGCGCTGGTGGGCGTGAAGGTCGCGGAACTGGATCTTGAGACAACGCTCCAGAGCGTGATGGCCTCGGTGGCGCAGACGTTTTTTGCGCACTTGCGGAACGTGAAGCGCATTTCGGTGCTCGATGCGAACGCCCAGCGCGCAAGGGAGTTGGTTACGCTTGCGCGGAATCGCGCCGAGGCTGGCGCCGCCCTTCAGATCGACATCACGCGTGCCGAAGCCCAGCTCGCGATAGCGGAACAGGCGCGCATCCAGCAGGACACTGTGGTGTATCAAAGCGAGCTCCTGCTCAAGCGGTTGCTGGATCTTGATCCTGCGGCGTCACTCAGGCTGGAGGACTTTGAAGTCCGGAGAACGGAGCAGCCGCGGTTTGTCGATGGGTTCGAGCAGACGCTCTTCGAGAAGCGCGTCGAATACCTGCGCCTGAAACAGGCGCTGCAGCAGAACCAGGAGCTGTTTCGAGCGTCCAAGCTCGATCGCTATGGCACGCTCTCACTGAGCGGCGAATGGAATCTGGCCAACACCCGTGTCTACGAGGATGATCCGCAGCAGGGCTGGGCTGCGGGCGTTGCGATGTCGATACCGGTGTTTGACGGCTTTCGAAGCCGCACCAACCAGCGCATCGCTCTCTCTCAGATCCGCTCTCAGGAATTCCGCCTCAGGCAGCTCGAGCTCCTGATATCGAGCGAGGTGCGCCTGGCGGTGCAGGATGCCCGCTCGCGCCTTGCACAGGTCGGCGTTGCCGAGAAAAGCCTCCGCCTGGCGCGGGAGGAACTGGACCTTGCGGAAAAAAGATTTCGCGAAGGGGTTGCCGACAACCGCGAATTGATCGACGCGCAGAACCGCCTCGGGCAGGCGGGGGACAATCTCAACGAGGCGATCTACCTCTACAACTTGAGCCGTGTGGAGTTGGCGCGCACGCAGGGGGATGTGAAGGGCATCCTCTCCGAGCGGCAGAAGTGAGGCGGCTCTGCGAGACCTCACGATTTCCATGATCATGGGAAAAAACCGACTGGAGGCGTTCAGTGACGGTGTCATTGCGATCATCATCACGATCATGGTGCTTGAACTGAAGGTGCCTCATGGCGAGAGCCTGGAAACCCTCAAGCCGCTGGTTCCGGCATTCATGAGCTATGTGCTGAGTTTTGTCTATGTCGGCATCTATTGGAACAATCACCATCACATGCTCCACCTCTGCAATCGTGTGACGGGTGGCATCCTTTGGTCGAACATGCACCTGTTGTTCTGGCTCTCGCTGTTCCCGTTCGTGACCGGCTGGATGGGCGAGAATCATTTCCATGCATTGCCCTCGGCGCTTTATGGATGCGTGCTCCTGGCCGCGGCCATTGCGTACTGGATTCTTCAGCAGGCGATCATCCGAGCTCAAGGCATGGCTTCCCCGCTGCGGACCGCGGTTGGCCGGGACTGGAAGGGGAAACTCTCACCGATTCTCTATTTCTCGGCCATTCTGCTTTCCCTGGTCCGGCCATGGATGGCGCAAACGCTGTATGTGGTTGTTGCGCTCATCTGGCTTGTGCCCGACCGTCGCATTGAACGGACCATGAAGGCGGAGACGGAGTGACCCCTTGAAGGGACTGGGCTCGCTTTCCCGGATGCATTGTTGTGTTTCGCCCCAGAACCGACGCGCGTTTCCCATGAAGATCAAGATCCGCACCGGAATCCGCCTGATCGACTTTGCCCTGCCGTTGGCGGTTGCCGCTCGTGCGCAGTCAAGTGGTTATTGCAAGCCGGCCCTGGAGCACAAGGGCTCCTGGTCGCTCATCATGGTGCCCGACATGCAGCCCGCGACCAACATCGAGCTGGTACTCTGCGGACACATTTCCGGAGAGGGTTACTGTCAGGATCTCAACGTCGCCGGCAAGCCCGTCCGTCAGGTGCGTCTTTGACGCGCAGAGCGAGTTTGAAATGAAGTTCCAGTGACTGCGCGACCTGCGGTCGGCACGGCGTGCGTTTTCGGCACGGGAATTGGTTTTGCAGCAATGGTGCCCTGAAACGATTTCCAGGAGCAGGGGCGTCCCCGGAGATGGGGGACGCCCTTGACACCGGCACAAGGCGGACATTCTCATTTCATTAAGATGCTGAATAAGTATGCAATCCGCGGGCAGGCTGTCCGTGACCGGATCATTGCCATCACGATGGCGTGGGTGTGGCTGACCTTTCCCACCATCCTGGGAGCCTGGACCCGGGCGTCGCACGGGATGCTGGCGGCGAGCGCGGCGAAGGAGGCGAAGGCCTTCGAGGCTTATGCGTCCATGCACGGATTGATCCCCCATGTGGTGCAGGCGGTGCAGGATGCGGACAATGAATCCGAAAAGGTTTTCACCGCGGATCTGGCGAAATCGTTTGCTGGCGTCCGCATGATCACGGGGGATGACCCGACGAAAGTGCAGCACACCTCGCCGGTGCTCGCCTACCATCTGCCGGATGACACGCGCCTGCACAATGCGCTCGAGTGCCTCAAGATCGCCCACGGGCTCAGGCTGGTCGCCGCCACAGAAGCGGAGCACCGGGCGGCGATGCGGATTTTTGGCGACGGTCTGCACCTGGTGCAGGATTACTTTGCCCACCTCAATGCGCCGGGTCGGGGCAGTACGGGGTTTTCCCACGGAGTTGGCAACCTGATAGACACCGACGGGGATGGTACCCCGGACACGCCTGCGGGCCGGGTGGTCGACAACGTGACCTGGGACTGCCACTCCGATCGTGGCAACGACCTCGTCCCGGTGCATCTCAGGGTGATCAACTACTTTTACTCCCCCTTCTGGCACAAGTATCCGGCCAAGGAGCAAACCTGGCGCTACCAGGCTGCGCTCAATGCCGGGATTGAATACATGGAATGCTACCTGGCTGAGGACGGCCCGGTTCGATTCAGGAGGGTTCTGTCAGACGGCTATGTCGAGCGTGGCGGAGTGCGGACTTGGTTGGATTTGATCACGCATATTGCCGTGGACAACAGGGAGCCCGCCTGCCAGCTGGCAGGCGAATGGCAGAACGTCACGAGGCCGGGCTGCTTCATGAGCGATTGCGCGCTGGCCACTGTGAAGAGTGCAGCGACGTCGGCAACCTGGGCGATCGCCGTCCCGCTCGACGGTCACTACGATATTTATCTGCGCTGGCCTCAGGACTCTCATCTTGCCCGGCGGGCCGATGTGGTGGTTGTGCATGGCGGGAAATCTCACGCGCAGTCCGTGAATCAGCGGATCAACGCGAACCGCTGGAACGGCCTGGGTCGATTCGACCTGATCAAGGGCGAAAGAATAACGGTCTCTCTGGCCGCCCGCGTGGGCGACATCATTGCCGCTGATGCCGTCATGCTGGTTCGCGCGGCTGAATGAGTTTCCCCTGCCTTGAGGCGGGCTTCATGACAATGACGCGCGCACCGGGAGCGCCGGCGGAATTCCGAGGGATCCGGACTAATCCTTGCGCTCCGTGTCGATCCAGAGCGTGACCGGGCCGTCGTTCACCAGGGACACGTCCATGTGCGCGCCGAATTCTCCGCGAGCCACCGGCCGGCCGGCGGCCCCGGAGAGTTGTTCGATGAACCTATCGTAGAGCCTCCGGCCGAGATCCGGCGATGCGGCGTTGTTGAACGAAGGTCGCGTGCCCTTGCGGGTGCTGGCGAAGAGCGTGAACTGACTGACCACCAGCAGGCCGCCATCCACGTCGACGACGGACAGGTTCATCTGGCCGGCCGGATCGGAAAAAACCCGCAGCGATGCGATCTTTCGGGCGAGCCAGTCGCCATCGGCCTCCGTGTCCCGCGGCCCGACGCCCAGAAGGATGAGGAGTCCGGTGCCGGGGATTTCCCCAACCGTGCGTCCGTCGACGCACACACGGGCGGAGGAGACGCGCTGCACGACGGCTCGCATGGACGCAGGCTCCTAGACGGCGTGCCGGTCAATGAGTTCCCGGACCTTGCCCGCGTCGGCCTGCAGCAGGGTCCTGACAAGGGGACGCGACTTCAGCTCCTCCAGGCTCGGATGCGTGGGCTCGATACCGATTGCGGCGCGGATCGTCTCCGGAAACTTCGCCGGGCTCGCGGTCGAAAGAACGACACTGGGGCGGTCCGCGGCGAGGTCCTTGAAGCCGCAGGCGGTGTGCGGATCGACGATGTAGTTGAACTTTCGATACACGTCGGACACAATTCCCGCAATCTCCGCATCGGTGCAGCGGGAGGCTGTGAACGTGTCGCGGTCAAAGTTGTCGAAGCGGTGGCGCCCCGTGTTCTTGAATTCCCGCATGATTTCGCGAACACGGGCGGGATCGCGGCCGACCTGGAAATAGAGGAAGCGCTCGAAATTCGACGATACCTGGATGTCCATCGACGGGGCGAGGCTCGGGCGGACATCGGTGACGTGATAATCCCCGGTGGTGAAGAGCTGGTAGAGGATGTCGTTTTGATTCGTGGCCACCCGGAATCCGCGAAGCGGCACGCCCATCTTTTGAAGCATCCAGCCTGCGAGCACGTTCCCGAAATTACCCGTTGGCACGACAAACTCTGCCTCCGCCTGCGCTCGGGCCGGCAGCCGGAGCCAGGCGTAAAGATAGTAAACACATTGGGCGAGTATGCGGGCCAGGTTGATCGAATTGACCGCCGAGAGCCGGTGGCGCATCCGAAACTCCTGGTCCCCCAGCAGCTCCTTGACGATGGACTGGGCGTCGTCGAAGGTCCCCTTGATCGCGATTGCGTGAACATTTGCCGCGCCGGTGCAGGCCATCTGGCGCTCCTGAAGCGGTGAGGTGCGGCCCTCGGGGTAGAGAATGAATATGGCGGTGCCGGGTTTTCCGAGCAGGCCGTGAATCGCCGCGGAACCGGTGTCGCCCGAGGTTGCTCCGAGGACATTGATGCTCTGGCCGCGGTCACGGCACTGCTGCTCGTAGAGGTTTCCCAGCAACTGCAGCGCGAAATCCTTGAATGCGAGGGTGGGGCCGTGAAACAGCTCGAGGACGAACAGGTTTTCGTTCAGGCGCACAAGCGGGGCAATGTCCGCGTGTGAAAATCCGGAGTAGCTGCGCCCGACGAGAGAGCGGAGTGTCGCCTCGGGAATGTCCGTGGCGAAATGCCGGAGGAACTCGAAGCAGAGCGATGCGTAGTCGAGTCGCGCCCATTCCTTCAGGTTTTCAGCCGTGAATTGCGGCAGCGTTTCGGGAAGAAAGAGACCGCCATCGGGGGCGAGCCCCGTGGCCACGGCATCGCTGAAGCCCAGGCGAGGAGTCTGTCCGCGTGTCGATAGGTAGCGCATCCCAGATGTCCGCAGGTCGTTATGGTGCGATGGCGATCGTACGGCGCTCGACCGGCGGATGTGGATCGGCTTACGCCTTGTCGAGTCCGAAGGCGGTGTGGGCGACCCGGGCCGCGTCGTCGGCGCGGGACTGATCAATGACCACCGAGATCTTGATCTCGGAGGTGCTGATCAGCTCGATGTTGATGCCCGCGTCGGCCAGCGACTGAAACAGCGTCGCGGCGACGCCGCTGTGCGTTCGCATGCCCACGCCGACAACGGAGAGCTTGGCGATGTTGTCGAGAATGGTGACCGTTCCGCCCCCGATCGAAGCGAGAATGGGCTCGAGCGCCCTCTGCGCCTTCTGGGTGTCGGTCCGCGGAACCGTGAACGTGAGATTGGCCACTCCCTGGCGGCCGATGTTCTGGACGATCATGTCGACCAGGACGGATGCGTCCGACAGCGCGCGGAAAACGCGCGCAGCGGATCCCGGCTTGTCCAGGATGTTGCTGACGACGACCTTGGCCTGGTCCTTGTCGACGGCGACGCCGCGGACAACGACACGTTCCATATAAGCGACTTCTTCTTTCACGATGGTACCCGGGTTGTGGTTAAAGGAGGATCGAACTTCGAAAACGACGCCGTATTTTTTTGCGAACTCGACGCTGCGCGACTGCATGACCTTGCTGCCGCTGGAGGCGAGCTCGAGCATCTCGTCGTAGGAGATCTCGTCGAGCTTGCGCGCAGTCTTCACGACCCGAGGATCGGCGGTGTAGACGCCGTCGACATCGGTGTAGATCTCGCACTTGTCGGCCTTCAACGCGGCCGCCAGGGCGATTGCGGTCAGATCCGAACCCCCGCGACCCAGGGTGGTGACCTGACCGTCATCGTTGATGCCCTGGAAGCCGGCGACGATGACGACGCGTCCCGCCTTGAGATCCTTTTCGACAGACTGCGGGTTGATGGTCCGGATCTTGGCCTTGGTGTGCACCTTGTCCGTGAAGATGCCGGCCTGCGCGCCCGTGTAGCTCACGGCATCAACGCCCACGCCGTGCAGCGCGATGGCCGTCAGCGCGATCGTCTCCTGCTCGCCGACCGCGAGCAGTTGGTCGAGCTCGCGATCCGCTGGCACGGGCGTCAGCGCCTTGGCGCGGGCGATAAGTTCATTGGTGACTCCGGCGCGGGCGGAGACCACGACGACGAGTTGGTTGCCTTCGTCGCGCGAAGCCTTGACGCGTTCGGCGACCTTCTTGATGCGTTCGACGTCACCGACGGAGGTGCCGCCATACTTTTGTACAATGCGAGCCATGGATGAAACGTTGGGCCGTGAAAATCGATGGGCGGAGGTTATTCGGAAAAATCGCCGATTCGCAGGAGCAGGGGCTTTTCCAGGACACTCTTCAGGCGGGCGATGGCGGCGAGCGTTGAACGCATGGCCTTCTCGTTGCTCTCATGCGTGGTGAGGATCAGCGATGCCGCTCCCGGGCGGTCAGCGGTGGTCTGGATGACGCTCTCGATGCTGACGGCATGTTTTGCCATCACGGTGGCTATCTGTGCGAGCACGCCGGGGCGGTCGCGCACCGTTGTGCGCAGGTAGTAGCGTCCGCCGATGTGATCGAGCGGGGAGATTTTCACCGGCGGATGAGCGGGGCGGTCGAGTTCGGACGCCGCGGTCCGGACTTCCTGATGACCCGGCTTTCGGCCGGTGTTCAGCAGCGAGACCGCGTCCGCAATGTCACTGATGACGGAACTCGCGGTGGCGTCCTGCCCGGCGCCGCGCCCGATGTAGGTGGTGGTGCCGACGACGTCCCCGACCACGGCGATTCCATTGAAGACGCCGTTGACATTCGCCAGCACGCGCTCGCGCGGAACAAGGGTGGGGTGCACGCGGACGAACAACTCGTTGTTCTCAAAGTCGCGGCTGATGATGCCGAGGAGCTTGATGCCGTAGCCAAGGGTGGCGGCGTGCTTCAGGTCCGCCTGGGTGATGTGCGTGATGCCTTCGACGATCATCTGGGGCGTCTTCACCCAGGTGCCGTGGGCGAGATACGCGAGGATGGATGCCTTGTGCGCGGTGTCCCAGCCCTCGACGTCGAGGGACTCATCGGCCTCCGCGTAGCCCAGGCGCTTCGCATCCGCAAGGATCTCGGGGTAGCCGGCCCCCTCGGTGGCCATGCGGGTGAGGATGTAGTTGCAGGTGCCGTTGAGGATTCCGCAGATCAGAGAGAAGCGGTTGGCGACGAGGCCCTCCCGGATGGCCTTGATGATGGGAATGCCGCCTGCGACCGACGCCTCAAAGAAGAAATGCCCGCCACCCTTTCTGGCTGCCGCAAAAATCGCCGCGCCGTGTTCGCAGAGAAGCGCCTTGTTGGCTGAAACCACGACCTTGCCGAGTTTCAGCGCGGCAAGGGTGATCTGGCGGGCCAGGGTGGTGCCGCCGATGAGTTCGCAGACAATGTCGATCGTCGGATCCGTCGCGATTTCCATCGGATCCGTCACGAGCCTCCCTGATGGTACGTTGACGCTGCGCGACTTTTTCAGATCGCGCACGGAGGCCTTGGCAAGCTCAAGGCGGACCCCGAGTCGCGCCTCTAGCGCGGAGCGGTTTGCCGAGAGGTGCTTCCAGACACCCTGGCCGACGGTGCCCAGTCCGCAGATGCCTATGCGAATAGTACGGGATGACATGAAAGGTTGTTGGTGGGAGTGGTCGGTGTGGATGCGGTTCAGCGGCTGGCGTCGCCGGAAGGCTTGCGCGAAAACCTCGATTCAGTGCCCTTGCAGAGTCGCACGACGTTCGAGCGGTGCCGGATGATGACAAAGGCTGCGACGGCGAGCGTCAGGGCGAGCACAAGAGCGGGCTCGTGCAGCGCAAGGGCGGCCACGGGAAGCGTGATGGCCGCGAGCATGGATGCCAGGGAGACGTAGCGCGTGGTGTAGAAGGTCGCCGCCCACACCGCCGCGCCGATCAGGAGGCCAACAGGAAAGAGGACGGCGAACCCGCCGACGGAGGTGGCGACACCCTTGCCGCCGCGCATGCGCGTCAGGAAGGAGAAGCTGTGTCCGATGAGCGCGCCCGCGAGCCCCGCAACCGCGGACTCAAGCGCGTACGGAGCAAACAGCGCGATCCCCAGCGCACGCCCTGCCGCCAGCGGCCAGCCCGCCGCCGCGGCGCCCTTGAGGGCGTCGAGAAGAAAGACGAGGTTTCCGGCTCTCCTGCCAAGAACCCGGCGCACATTGGTGGCGCCGGGGTTCTTGCTGCCGTGCTGAAAGATGTCGATTCCGTGCGACCGCGCCACCCAGTAGCCGAAGGCAAGGGAGCCCAGGCCATATCCGACAATACCTGCGATGAGCAGCGGCAGCAGCATGTATCAGTGTGTGGAGGAGAGTCTAGAGCTCCACGTACTTCGCCAGCGCGATGTTGGCGTTGCCCTTCAATTCCCTGCGGACCGCCTCGCTGGGCTCGCTGTCGAGATTGATCACGATCAGCGCGTTCTGCTTTGGAGCCTGGCGACTGAGAGACATGTTCGCGATATTGACGCCATCCTTGCCCAGGAGCGAACCAATGTAGCCGATCATGCCGGGCTGGTCCTTGTTTTCGATCATCAGCAGCTTGCCAGAGGCCTCCACCTCGACCTCACGGCCGTTGATGGCGACGATGCGGGGTTTGGCCGCCTTTGTGAACAAGGTGCCGGTCACGGAGCGGATGGTGCCGTCCGCGGCGACAGCCTCGACGCCGAGCAATTCAGTGTAGTCGATGTTCTCCGTGGATCTCAGCACATCGCACCGGATGCCCAGGCGCTCGAGCACCACGGGCGCATTGACGAAATTGACGTTGCTGCCGCTGATGCGGCGAAGGTAGCCGCGTTCGATCGCGCGCGTGATGGAGTTTGTGTCGAGATCCAGAACCCGGCCCCAGTAGGTGATGCGCAGGGTGGAGACCTGTGCGGGTGCGATCTGCTGCACCAGGGTGCCGAGTTTTGCGCCGAGGTCGAGGTACGGGCCGAGCACCTTGACGGCTGCGGCGTCGATGGACGGCATGTTGACGGCGTTGCGGATGATTCCGCCGCGCAGCACGTCGGCAATCTGCTCCGCGACCTCGATGCCGACGCTTTCCTGCGCCTCGGCGGTGGATGCTCCGAGATGCGGTGTCAGCACAACGTTGGGCATTTGGCGGAGTTCGCTGTCCTTGGCGAGGGGCTCGTCCTCAAAAACGTCCAGGCCCGCAGCAGCGACCTTGCCGGACTTGAGCGCTGCGATCAGCGCGCTTTCCTTGATGATGCCACCGCGGGCGCAATTGAAGATCCGCAGGCCCTTCTTCGCCTTTTCAAAGGCGGCCTCGTCGATCATGTAGTGCGTGTCGTCGGTCAGCGGCATGTGCACGGTGATGTAGTCCGACTGGGCCAGCAGTTCATCGAGAGTCGCCGGCTCCACCTGCATGGCCTTGGCGCGGCTGGGTGCCAGGTAGGGGTCGTAGGCGAGGACGCGCATGCCGAAGCCCTGGGCACGCTTGGCAACCTCACCTCCGATGCGGCCGAGCCCAACGATGCCGAGCGTCTTCTTGAAAAGTTCAATGCCGCTGAAGCTCTTGCGATCCCATTGCCCGGCCTTCATGGACGCCGCCGCCTGGGGAACCGGACGGGCGCCGCAGAGGAGGTGGGTGAAAGTGAGTTCAGCCGTCGCGACCGTGTTCCCTGAGGGCGTGTTCATGACGATCACACCGCGCTCGGTGGCGGCCTCGACATCGACATTGTCGACGCCAACCCCGGCGCGCCCGACGACCTTGAGCAGCGGTGCGGCGGCGAGAACCGCCGCGGTGATCTTGGTCTCCGAACGCACGGCGATGGCATGGACATCCTTCACCAATTCCAGGATCTTTTCCGGAGAGGATCCGTACGCCTCAATCACTTCGAAGCCCTGCTGCTGGCGCAGGAAGGCGACTCCCTTGGGTGATATCTTGTCGGCGACGAGGATTTTCATACAGGCAAAAGCCCCCAAACGAAGCCTGTCATGACCGTCGCTAGCAAGGAAAAGGTTCAGGTGGGCGCACTTATTGCGACTTGCTGGACAAATCCCGTAAAAAGCAGCGCTTCGGCTATGATATTCGTCCGCGACGGATTTGGTCCTGGCTTCGGTGATGCAATCGCGCTCGCGGTCTGCGAACGATTGAGACAAGCGTGGGCATGGAAGAATCCAGGCTCTCCCGACAGGTTCAGTTCATTGTCGAAGTTGACAAGCTGAAGGAAATTTTTCGGCAGACATTGGTGATTGGGAGCCGGCGCGCGGAAAACGACGCCGAGCATTCGTGGCACCTTTGTCTGATAGCGGTGATCCTTGCGGAACACGCGGCGGATCGTTCCTTGGACATTCTCAAGGTTCTGAAGATGCTGATCATCCATGACCTGGTGGAAATCGATGCCGGCGACACCTTTGCGTACGACACCGCCCGCATGGCGGATCAGCACGAGAGGGAGGCCCGGGCCGCGGACAGGATCTTTGGGCTGCTTCCCGAGGACCAGCGGGACGAAATGCGATCGCTGTGGGAAGAGTTTGAGGAAAAGGCGACGGCCGAGTCAAAATTCGCGACAGCAGTCGATCGCTTCCAGCCCATGCTGCTCAATGTGCGCACGCAAGGGGCCGCGTGGAATCGCCATGGCGTCACCCGTGATCGCGTGCTCGCGCGCAACGCCCAGATCAAGCAGGGCGCTCCGGCGATCTGGGAGTATTCGGCGGCGATGATCGAGGATGCGGTGAACCGCGGCGAGCTTGCGCGGTAACGCTGGTCCCTGTGGGCTGTCTTGGATTCAGTTTCAGATTCGACTCAGGCGAAACTTCAGTGGCAATCGGATCCTCGTCACATTTTGACAGCAGGCTTGTGCCGAGGGAGAGGTGGAGTTAGACGTATGGGTGTTGTACCTCCGCGGCGGAAATTTTCCGTGCGCGTTTTTGTCCGCACAAGAATAGCTGCGCGGATGCCGTGATTGTTAGGCGCCGCGCGAAAATGCTGTCGCCATGAATTCCCCAATTGCTGGTGCGATGCCCGCTTTGATTTTCGCGGGTCTTGTCGCCCACGCATGCCTGCTGCCGCTTTGGTCAGCTCCCGCTCCGTCCACCGTCGTGCAATCGCAGCACGGCCTGCACACTATCACCTACAACTCCATTCAGGGCGTCGTGCGCGTGCACCTGCCCGACGATCTCGCTGCCGGGGACACCATTTCCGGCACCGTTGAAATTGAGCCCTCGGGTCGAAACGAGACCGAGCGAGTGTCCAACACGGGGGTGCTGCGCGGCACCGTCATCGACGTTGGTGGACAGCCCGTCCGCGCCGGAACACCCGTGTTCTCCGTGAGCGTGCCGGCATCCGTATGGGAGAGATTTCCGGTGGCGTTTGGATCAGGCCGTGGGCGGGGGACGGCCAGCGTGCCGGTCAGGCATCCGGGTGCTGTCGCGTTGCCAACCGCGGATTTTTCCTGGCCGCAGACCGTGACCGCCGGCTCATCATTCAGAATTCCGGGCGCATTCGATGGAAACCTCGCGAACACTGAGGTTTTGCTTGGCAGCCAGCCGATCGAGGTGCTCGCCGAGTCGCCGCGCCGGGCGATCGGCCGCGCGCCGCTGGATCTCCCACCAGGCGAAAGCCAACTGACGGTGAGCGACCGCGGACGGCTGCGCCAGGGGCCCGTGCGTGTGGTGCAGGTTCAGTTGTCGGCGCCCAAGCTTGAATTGCTGAGCGGCGAAACGACGCCGCTCACGGTGGTGGTCGCAGGGCTGCGCGGGCTGCAGCACCCCGTGCCGTTTGAACTGACCACCGTCGGCACAGTAAACACGGCCGGCGGAAACTCGCAGCGTTACGACATACAGCCGGACGATCCAGACTTGGGATCGAACGGGGAGTATCGTATCCAGCGAACAGTGACAGGAACTGCCGCGGGCGGATTTAACATCAAGGCCGAGGTCGTGTGGGCCAATCCTGCGCCTCACTGGCTGGGGGGACAGGTCCTGCATGTCGAGGGGAACCCGGGTGGACAGGCGGGTCGCTGGCGCGTACCCGTCACGAGACCGCCGGACAGCCGGCCCTTTGGGATTTACTTCGGAGGTGACAAACCACCCGCCCTGAAGTTCTGCAACTGGATCGAAGTGGGAGAGTCGGAGGAGAAGGACGGAGTGGACTTTGTGACAGAACACAAGCGCACCAGAAATCCCTCCGCGCCGCCGCCAGCGACGGGCCCCGTCGCTCCGCCAACGCTGCCCCCGCGCGCGCCTGCCCCGCCGGCGGGAGACAGGCCCGTCGTCGACGAACCGCCGCCATGCAAGGAGGGGGAAGAGCGCGAACTCAGCGCGGAGAAGAAGTCATTCACGCTGCTCGACGGCAAGCAGGAGCTCATGCTGCAGGTTTACACGGACAAGGACGCCGTCGCCGCCGCGGCCGGAGATTTCGCCGACTATCTCGACACGCTCGCCAAGGCGGGCAAACTGGGGAAACGCGTCCTGCCGAAGGGCGACGGACCCGGCGGTGCGGTCGTCGGTGCTCTCCTGCGCTACCTTGGCCAGGGCTCGGCAACAATCGAGGAAGTCCTCAAAGGAAAGCTGCGGCTTGCCGGCGCGTCCAAGTTCACCGCCTCGATGAATGCCGGCTTGCGCGACATCGATGCAACCTGCGCAACCATTGAGAAATGCGTGCGAGGCGTGCGCGTGAAAGAAAAACGCTACACGGAAACGGAGAAAAAGCGGCGAGAGGTTTTCACCTGGGAGGCCAACAAGGGTGATGATTCCTGGGAGAAAATCTCCGACTCATCGGGACGGATCGACGCCAAGAAGGCCGCCGACTGGGCGAACGAACAGTTTGCCGGGAAAGCCCAGGAGCTGAAGGACGCCGCCGACGCGCGGCAGAAATTCATGGGAAGCTGCAAGTGAGCTTCCTCGAGCCCGCCGGTGAGGCGCAGCCCCAATGCTTTTCAAGGCATCCCGCCGTGATCCTGAAGTGAGCGCCGCGCGCAGCGTGCTCACTTCGATCCGCGGGAGACAATCAGCAGATGGCTGCCGTGGGGCGGGGTGGAGAGACTGATTCTGCCGTCGGAAATCTTGAGGTCCTTGTTTGAGAATACGTCGCGCACGATCCAGGTCCCCTTTGGTCCGCCATCGGTGCGCGTGAAGGAGATTTGTCTCGTTTCCTTCGCATCGCGATTCACCAGCAGGACCGCGAGGCGGCCATGTTTGAGGTGCTTGAGCCAGACCTCGGTCCCGTTGGTCTGCCGGATGCGGCGACCCTGTTCAGTGGAATCCTGATCGATGGCGATGGCTTCGCGATTCAGAAGAAGATTCCTTTCAGCATCGATCATGTGGCGGGGATCGCTTCCAATCATGAGGGGCGCCGACATGATGCACCAGAGCGCGAAATGGGTCTGCTGCTCGTCGGGGCTCAGCCCTTGTTCACCGGTCACGAGCATGTCAGGGTCATTCCAGTAGCCATGGCCGGCGTGGGCTGCGACTGCGTTGTTGAGCTCCACAACATTCATGACGCTGTGGAATTTCCCGGAGCGATTGTCCGTGAGTCCGTCATCGAAGACTGCACCGCCGGTGACGCGCGCCTCGATGTCGTAGGTGGTGCGCGCCATGTGGCAGGTCTGCGGATACCAGTCGCGAAAGCGGTAGGCGCTGATGCTGAAAACCATGTCGCGCCCGCAATGCTCGATGAGACCGCTCCACTTCGTGTAGACCGCCTTGACGACATCCTCCGTCCAGCCGTTGTCCTCGGATCGACCGGATGCCTTGTTTCTGCAGCGGTCGATTTTCAGGAAATCGAGGCCCCAGTCGACGAACTGTTTCATCTGCACCTCCTCATGTCCCAGGCCGCCAACCGGATCGCCGCCGCAGTCGTGGGTTCCGGGCACTGTATGAAGGCCGAATTTCAATCCGCGGGAGTGGGCATAGTCCGCAAGAGCCTTCATGCCTCCGGGAAAGCGTTCCGGGTGCGAACGCAGGCCTCCGTCGGGAGCGAGCTGGGTGTCGCGCCAGCCGCCGTCGACAACGACAAACGTGTAGCCGGCATCGCGCAGGCCGGAGGAGACCATGGCATCCACCGTCTCGCGCACGACCTGTTCATTGATGCTTTTCTTTCCGAACCAGTTCCAGCTGTTCCAGCCCATCGGTGGCGAAGCGGCGAGTTCGGGGCGTGGCCTCGCGGAGGCGGGCAGTGCAATACTGAGAATGAGTGCGAGAAGGACGGTTGGATGGTGAGGTTTCATGAGTGAAGGGGGTTGGAATGCTGGATGGCGCTGGCAATCGCCGGCAAACTCAGTCGTGGTTCCAGCGATGAAGCCGTTCCTCCAGCGCAGCACGCTGGCCCGGGAGGTGATGGAAGGGTGGCAGGTCTTTTTCGAGCTGCTCCAGCGTTGGAATTCTGCCCCATGCTGTAACGCGAAAAACCTCCCTGGCATGGCCGCCTGGGAAGCCAAGTTCACGATTCTGGCGGTTGAAGCGCTCGCGCAGCGTCGGCAGCCAGTCGGCCATCGTGGCGGGCGGACTCATGCGGTGGCGGCCGACCCAGGGCAGCCACTCGCGAATCTGCGACTGGTGGCACCAGCTCATCTCCGCGACTTGCTGAAAAGCCGCCTCCACATCGACGGCGAAATCGAACGAGTTCGCGCCGGACATGTATCCGTCGTAGACGGTCAGGATGACTGGCACCTTGCAGGACGTTGAGAGGGTCTCATCGCAGGGATACTCAGGTGTGAACGCGTGAGGCACATTGGTCATGTAGGCGACGCGGCGCACCGCCTCAGCGATCGTTTCATGATCATTGTGGATGCCCGCCAGAATGTCGCCGGCGAGCGGGGGGCAGAAAATATAGTCGGGCTTGAAATCCCTGATTGTTTTCCAAAGTGCGGCGAGAAGGGGGATGCTGACCTGCAGGCAGGCCTCGCGCGGAACGGATCCGTCCGGAAGCCGGAGCAGATCGAATTCGAACTGGCCGATGCGCGCGGAGGCCTGCTGCTCCTTGACACGCAGCTTTGCGGTTTCCTCGCGTGTGCGGAAATGGTGGCCTGCGGCGCCATCGGTGCAGACAACGACACGCGCACGAAGGTCGGTACCGAGCCTGCGCCGCCACAATTCGAAGGTGCCGGCGGCCGTGAATTCGTAGTCGTCGCAGTGGGCGTGAAGGAAGAGCACGTTCATGGGTGGGCGGGAATCAATCAGGCGGATCAGCTCAGGTCGCGGATGCTGCCGAATTCCGCGTCGAAGAGTCTGCGATAGGTTCGCACAATCATGCCGTCGGTCAGGCCCGCGAGCCAGTCGCAAATCTGCCGGGCTTTGGCGGCCTCATCGGGTGCGGCCTCAATCAGCCTGCCAGTCTGAGGAGGGAGGATTCGAATCGTGCGCGATTTTCGATCGACGTAGTTTGTCCAGGCGGAATTCCAGAGATCGAACAACACGCGCCGCGCCTTGTGTTCCATCTGCTGGAGCTGCGGACTTTCGAAAATGATGTCGTTGGCCATGCGCTTGTAGAAGGCGGCCTCCTGAAGTGCGCCATCCGAGACCACGAGTTCGAAACGGTGGCGATTGGTCTGGGCCGACAGGAAGCACGATTTTTGCCGGAGCCGGCATCCCGTGATGAACTGGCCGATTTTCTGGGAGAAGGTGAGTTCGAGTCTGTCGGACCGGATGGCTGCGAGCAGGGCGTCGATCCAAACCTGTTCCGCCGCGCCGATGCCAATCTCCGAGGCCCAGCGCTCGATTCGTTCGGTGGTGAGGAATCCCGCTTTCACGCCATCCACGATGTCATTCAACGAATAGGCGGCGTCGTCCGCCCAGTCCATGATCTGGCACTCCACGCTTTTGAAGCCGTTCAGCGCATCCCCCTGCTGAAGCTCGGTCGGGATCGGGTTGCCTGCGAAGACGAAGGCGCGCACGGATTCCTGCGAGTCATAGAGAAAATGCCGCTGGGGAGGGGAGGGGAACTCGCTGAAGAGTTTCTTGTACTTGAGGACGCCGTCCAGCAGCGCGCGCGTGGGCTGCATGCCGTGGACGCCTGTGCTGTCCTGGTACAGCGTTTCAGTCAGCAGATGAAGCGTCTGGGCATTGCCTTCAAATCCCCCCCACGGGGTCATGAGCTCCTGAAGCGTGCGCTCTCCCGAATGACCGAATGGCGGATGCCCCAGGTCGTGCGCGAGACACACGGCTTCGACGAGGTCCGCGTCGATAAACATCTCATCGCCGAGCGGATCGCCGCGGGTCCGAAGGTAGTTGCAAATCGAGCGTCCGATCTGCGCGACCTCCATGGAATGCGTGAGCCGGGTCCGGTAGAAATCGTATTCGCCGGAGAGAAAGACCTGGGTCTTTGACTGGAGCTTGCGGAACGCATGCGCATGGATGATGCGGTCGCGGTCGATCTGAAACAGCGTGCGGTAGTCCGCCTTCCTGCCGGACTCCCAGGTTTCGGTATCGAACGCGGAATAAAATTGGTTGCGCATGAATGACGGATGACGGCGGGCTTCCCGATCCGATCCGGAAATGCGCCGATTCGCAATATCGCTGAGAATGTGCCCGGAGGCTTGGGGGGCCGCCAATGGCAATGCATCGCCGGTTCATTTCGAACCGTGCGTCTCCGCCGCCGCCATGCTGCAAGGGACGACGCGAACAGCCAATTGCCAATCGTTGTTTGATAATGAGGAATGCGAAAGGTGAAGTTTGACCCCTTTGGCTTGGGGATTGGATTCTCGAGAATATTTTGAATAGGATGAACACCTCCATCGCCAGATCCATAGCCTCACGCCAGACCTCAAGTTCACGATGCGAAGTAATCTTCATGGGTGTTCCCTGTCCCCCCTGTTCCCTATTCGCCAATTCCCTTCTTCACTTATCCGTCAGCCGGTATTTTGCAGGCGGCTGTTGAGCTTTTCGGGCATGGTGAATTCGATGAGGCCAAGGCTTCTCAGGCGCTTGATCTGCTTATGCAGTTCACCGGGCACGTTTTTGTGCCCGAGAGGTGCTGCAAGAGCCGCTTTGCTGGCGGGCTGATAGCGCAAGTCGAGGAGTATCTTGGCCGCCAGCGCCGACTCTAGCCGCGACTCGGGCCGCGACGCAGCGCTTGGGGTGTTGCAGGGGTAGAACAGGCAGACCGTCTGCGGGGAGACGAACTGATGAATCGATGGCAAGCATTTAGCTCCAAGTCGCAGATCTGACACCTGACGACGGCCGAGTGCTTGCCGGGGTTCCCGGAGATGCGCGGAGAATTAAGGATCAAGCGGTGATGTTACTCATGTTCGCAAAGCGTGTTCGGTGGTAGTCAAGAAACGGCAGGTGCTTGTCCCGAATCCAGCGCAGACGGATATGGGGACCCAGGCCAAGGGTAGTCCGGGTGCTCAGATCGATTTTCGGGGCGAAAACGGCTTCGCCGACCTCGTTGAAGCTCATGAGGTGCCGGTCAAACAGGGCGTCAAGGTGGGCGCAGAGCAGGAACCCGTTGAACACGTTCAGCCGTTCGGCATCGGTCGCACACTCGGCCCAAGGCCTGGCGTGGCTGGCTCGTAGAACCTCGGGGATGGCTATGCCGGTTACCGCACAGGCTCCGCCCCAGTAATCCATCAGGCTCTCGCGATATATATTCTGGCCAACCCGCTGCCGCACCATCCGTTCAACTTCGGTCGCTGAAGTTGGTCCTGCAGCGGCCAACTCCTCGGCAACGGCTTTGGCATAGCGGTGAAAAGGTTCGTCCGGAAGCGTGCGGGCAATTAATGCTGCTTGGTGCAGCAGCTGACCGAGCCGGCCTTCCGAAACTGCACGAAATCCCCCGTTGGATTGGCCTGCTGCCGGTGTGAGCCGGACCAGCTCGTCTGTCAGGATGCCGGAAGAAAGGGCGACCTCCCACCCGGTGCCGCCACTGACTGCCGTTACCCGTGCTCTCGTTCCATGGAGGGCGGAAGCCAGAATCACCTGTTCAGGACTCTCCTCGACCACAACTTCCCAGCCGTGGTCATAGCCGGCTTTGCGGATGAGGCTGCGTTCGAGGGAGTTCATTACCGGGTGATTAGACGTCTGCGGGATGCAGTTCGTGATGGGCCTCGATCAACCTGCGGTTGAAATTGGTGAGCGACAACTCTCTCCAGCGCCGCACCTCAAGCATGGCCCGACGGACCGCCTCGGGGGAATATTCCCTGACCCATTTTTCATGGGTCCGATATTCCTCCGGTTGTCTGGGCAGCATGGTTTCGTATGCCTTGAAGGCTTCGGGGAACCGTTTTTCCAGACGCCGTAACACTCGGTCGGTGTAATACTGGGCCAATCCTTCCACCACGCCTGCATCCGTGCGGGCAAAGACCGGAGCGGCCCAACGCCTGGATTCGATGTCCGCGCCCAGTTGGGTGTAAGCATGGGCGAGCTCATGTGTGAGCACGACGATGGTCAGGTCTTCAACCTCGCAGCCAAGCCATTGGGCGGCGAGGCCAATCACGCCCCAGTAGAGCTTGATGGAGGCGCGGTTTACGTGGTGGTCTTCAACCCAATAATCCCCCGTATCAAACTCATACAAACCCAGAAAGTCACCCCTGATGGCGAGCAGCTTGTCCAACGGATCGTTTTGGTGCAGCAGCGTAAGCAATTTGTCACTCCAAGCTTCCACCGCAACCAGAGTGGATGATTCCACGTCCACCCAGCGTTCCCCTTGATGGATGTGCAACAAATCGTCGCGCAGCTTGCGCAGTCCGGCCGTGCCGGATTTTGCTTGTTCCAAAGTCGCCCGGTAGCGGCTCAGCAGCAGGATCAGTTCAAAGTCATCAGGAAACTGTACCGCCTGCAAAATCGCCGGATATCCTGGGCTGACTTCGACGGGCACCTGTGCCCCGGGGCGGTTATTTGCCGCATCTTCAGGGGTGCGCATGTGCAGCCGACATTCTGTGCGGAGGGCTTCCTGGATTACCGACCTTGTTTGATCGCGCACCCGCTTGACCCGACTCTCAACTGTGGGGGGGATGCGTCCGATCAGATCATTGAGGTAGATGGCCATGGGGCATGTGGGGACGTGCTCGGAGCAGTAGGCTGATTACAGGCGGAATATGCCGTTGTCGGCCAGAATTTCCTCAGTGGCCAAGTGCTCAATGGCCTGAAGTCTGCGGGTAAGGTATTGCCTGGCTCCGGCCAGGGTGAGCTTGGTCCCGGCGGTCTGGTAAACGGTTATCGCCGGCTCGGTGTAGCTTTCACCCTGCGGATTGCGGCAGGTGACTTCCTGGCGCACTGTGAACAATGGGATCCTGCCATCAACGGGTGCGGTGAAGCTCAAGCTTGGCACCTGCGCCTCCGATTCGGTGCCGGCGCTACGCACGAGCCCCTCGACCATATACCACTCAAAGACCTGCCATGGTTCGCTGACTCCATCGCTCGCCAGTGTATCGGGGGCCAAGTCCTGACAGACTGCATGTGAGGCAGCGATCGCCGTCAGATAGCGCGGATGGGTCTGACGCTCACGGACACCGGGAATCATGTCCACGGCGAGCTGCTCGCCGATGGGGGTGAGACTGAGGGGATCGAGGCTCGTGTTCCCGGCGCCTTCCGGGTCGTGCAGAATTAGAAGTGGCAGGCCATTGGTTGAGGACTCACTCACAACGTGCTATTCGACAGCGAAGGTCACTTTTTTATCTCAGCCTTGAGTTTGGTGACGTGATGACGAACCTGGCGCTTAATTTCGCGGGCATTCATAGCTCTCGCGGCACGGTAAGCATATGTGATGAAGTTTTCGTTTTGCCGGTCGTGACCGTGGGGCTTTTGATGAAAGCGTCGGCGAATGAGGTAAGAGTAGCGAAGGAAGAGTTGGCGGGTTTTGAGGCCGGTCGGTTTCTTGCCTTTCTCAGCAGGTAGCTCAGGCTGCGCTGGGAATGTTGCACGGGTGGTCTTTTGGGGATTGATTGAGAGCTTATGTTTGGCGATTTCGGCCATGGCTAAAGTTTCGATGCTCGCGGCATCCGCAGGTGGAACGACGACCATGATGTCGTCGCAATATCGGCGGTAGAAGCCACCAGCCGCTGACACCGCATTGTGCATTACTGCGTCAAATTCCAGCATGTAAATGTTCGACAGCAAGGCACTGATCGGCGCGCCTTGCGGTATCCCCCGGCGATTGGCTTGTTCTGGGTTCGTCCAAACCAAGCCACCGCCTCGAATCTTTTCGCGGAAAGCTTGCGGATCGCAAACACGATTGCGATGCGAACCCCGCGGCTTGGGATTATGGGGACTAATGCCGACCGCACGGAGGGCCAACGTTCGATCCACCCATCGAAACGCTGCAAGGCTCTTAAAAACGTTGAAATGATCCTCGGGCAAGCGGTTCGTTCCGAGGGTAGTCTGCCAGCGCAGCTTGATGAGATTGTGGTCGAGACGGTCGAAAAATTTCTCGATATCCAAGCCAATGGCCACGCAAGGGCGATGGGCGCGGATAAACTCGAACGCCTCGTTGGCAAATGAGATGTTATTGCGGCCATTCCCACCGGCACGCCGAAACGCAATGATGCAGTCGCCAATACCACGGCTTGCCAGCTCTGTTTCGAACTTCTCCGCAAGTAGCTGTCCATAGTGACCGTAGATGGCGGCATCCAGATGTGCCGCCAATTTGATCGGGCGTTTCTTGTCCTTGGTTCTTCACGTTTGGTTGTGGGAAAGGGTCTGGGCGGTTAATGTGTGAGGATGGAAGAAACCGTCAACGAGCATTACCGCCAGCTGCTGAAACTCGAGAAGCCTTGGAGGGTGACGAACGTGGAAAAGGATCTGGAACGGGAGCGGGTCACGATCTGCGTGGCGTGGCCGGAGCGGACACCGGTGGCATGCCCCGAGTGCGGGAAGCCGTGCCCGGTGTACGACCGGTTGCCGGAGAGGACGTGGCGGCACCTGAGTGTGATGCAATACCTTCTGGAACTGCGGTGCGGGGTACCGCGGTGCGCCTGCCCGGAGCACGGGGTGAAGACGGTGACGGTGCCGTGGGCAGAGCCGGGCTCGCGCTTCACGTTCCACTTTGAAGCCTTTGCGGTGGCAGTGATCGCGGCCTGTCGGTCGCTGACGCAGGCCGCAGATTTGCTGCGACTGCATTGGGACAGCGTCCAACGGCTGATCGAGCGGGCCGTGGAGCGGGGCCTGGCTCGACGGAGCACGGAGGGACTCCGTCGAGTCGGCCTCGATGAGAAGAGTTTTCTGCGAGGCCAAAGTTACGTTTCGCTGATGACCGACCTCGGCCAGTCGCGGGTGCTGGACGTGGTGCTTGGACGGGACACCGAGCAGGCGATTGCCCTGTGGAAGTGCCTGCCGGAAGCGCAGCGGTTGAAAGTGGAGGCCGCCGCCATGGACATGGGGGCGAACTTTGCGGCTGCCACCCGGATCGCCGCTCCGCAGGCTGCGATCGTCCATGACCGTTTCCATGTCTCCAAGCACCTCAACGAGGCGGTCGACCAGACCCGCCGGCAGGAGGCGGCCAAGCTGGCCGAGAACGGCGACGAGACTCTCAAGCAGACTCGGTATCTTTGGCTGCATGGCACCGTGCCGGAGAAGCATCAGGCCAGCTTCGCCGAGCTGCTGGAAATGAACCTGAAGACCTCCCGGGCCTGGTTGTACAAGGAGCAGATGGTGGAGTTCTGGAGCCAGTCGGACGCGGCCAGCGGCGAACGCTTCTTCTCCCAGTGGTACCGCACCGTCATGCGCAGCCGTTTGCCGAAGGTGATGGCCGTGGCCCGCACCCTCAAAAGCCATCTGGTGAATCTTCTGACGTACTTCCAGCACCCGATCACCAATGCCCTCACCGAGGGCTTCAACTCCAAGATCCAAGCCATCAAGGCCGATGCCCGCGGCTTCCGCCGCTTCGAAAACTACCGCGCCCGCATCCTCTTTTTCTGCGGCAAGCTCGACCTCGCGCCCCTTCTTCCCTCAGGCGCTACCCACACGATTCCGTGGAGAACCTTGTCCTTGCGGACAAACTTCGGTGTCGCTCCTTTCTCTTTCTGCATCTTTGGCGTTGCTATGGTGAAACCAAGGAACGGGTAGAACGCATGCCGTGCAACACGTGTGGGGTCAGTAGCCAGTGCCTCGGCGACTCTCGCCGAGGGAGGCGGATCGAAGTGGAGGTATGTTCTCGGTTTATGGGTGTAGGCCGGCACGCTGATGTTGGGGAAATTCTCAACTGGGGAGGGTTTCACCGGTTTAGGGTGAAATGGGATCTTGGTAGCAGCAGTCCGTCGTCCCACTCCCCACCTCGAAGGTCGGTCAAGCCGACCATGACCGGGTTTCCCCGGCGCTGCGGTTGTTATGATGGTGTATTCCATCCTTAGAACTATGAACATCAGACTAAATATCCGATGCTCCATCGAAGCTAAGCAGCCCGGCGAAATGCACGGAATGCGTGACTTCGCTGTTCACTCCCTCGGGTCTGTTTCGCCCCGAGGCGTTACCCGCCGGAGCGGGAAATTCAAAGAACCGGATCTTGCTCCCGCTAAAGTAAACTATGCTCTAGACTTATCTCTCAGATCGACCAATTCAAATTTCGTCCGCGCAGGACCCGAAGGAGGGGTAATGGCGGTCCGGTTGAGAGTTGCCTCGCACGGACTGTTTGTCAGCAAATTCATTTCAGCTACCTGCTCTTCTGTTAGTTGCTCACCCAGCTCGCCACTGATGGAAATATCGTCGTCTGTTTTGAAATCGAAGCGCCATGTATCAAGGGTGGCTCCACGGAATATCCCGGAACAATTTACTTGTTTGGTCTCAGTATGAGTGGTGGTTGCCCGGGTTTTGGCTTGTAACAGGCGTTCGGCACTTAACTCGCAACGTAAGTCGCCACTTTCAATGCGTAGTGATGCCCCCGACTTACTCGCAACTTCCAAGAAATCGCGAAGGCGGGGCAGAACTCTCGGTGAAACATGGTCCAGCGCATTGGCAAAGTCCTCATCAGACTTACCGGCGGATTCCACGATTTGGGTAAGCCTGGCCAGCGTCGTGGAGAGTTGTTGGGCCTGCACCCAGTCCTCCACGTTTGGCTGGGATAGCTCAAGCCCGAAGGATCCGCGGGGAAGGGCTGTGAGGAACAATCGAGCCTCATCTTCATTTTTCCGCGGTCCACGGCGCCCCACCGTTCCATGCCGTAGGGTGGAAAACTCTGACTTCACCATTTCCTGAAAGGGTTTGATAATATCGGCGACGAGTGAGGCATCGATACCTTGGCTCCCAAGCACTGAATCACCTCCTGCAAAAAACAGGACGGTGCGAGGTGAAGGAAGTCCCGCCGGCGCCGCTTTAAGTTCATCTTCCAGGCTGGCTTTACGCAGTTGCCAGGCGCGCGCCATAAAGGAACCCTCGCCGTGGAGTTTGGCAAGGTGGTCGGCCTCAATGACCTGACGGCTGATGAACTCTCGGGTAGTGCGGCTCATGAGAAATTCGCATTCAAGTCCTGACGAGCTTGGTCATCATCTGCCGGGGAGCCGAGAGGAATCTTTAGCATGCCTTTCCAGACTCCATCGCGCCGATGGGTGAAAAGCTGGATCCAGTAACGGGTATTTTCCACCGCTCCCCACGGAGACTCGTCCGCCCAGAGTGGAAAGTGATCCAAGTGGTAGGTGCGTTTGCTTTCGGCAGGGTCAATGAAGGCCGGGAAGGCGCCTGCCAATTGGTTAAGGAAAGCGGAGTCGTAACCCCAGAAGACGGTGAGCACATCGAGATCTTGAGGGTTCCGGTTTTCCAGTTTTTCGATGTCTTCGAGAAAACTACCGTCGAGCCACTGGTAACCTATTGTCAGGCCGCGCAGTTGGAGTTTGTGCCGAAAATCCAGGAAACCGCGCAGGATGGAGGCACGTGCGGCTGAAGTTGCATAGCGGGCTACCAAATCGATGGATGTGCATTCGTAGGGAGACAAATCCGCCCGCGAGATGGCATTGCCGAGATGGGGCGGCAATACGTTGTTGGTGTCGAAAGCAGGAATAGGCATCGTGTTGGAATTTAGCGACGTGATTGCGGCTGGGCTGTGTTATGCCAGTGCGTCCCAGGCTTCGAGGACGAGGCGTTGGGTGCGGTATTCGCCGTGGGCTTTGAGGTCGTTGGCTTTGAGGCCGCGGAAGGTTTCGGTGGGGTAGTCGGGGCCGTGGGTGTCGGCGGGGTCGAGGATGTAGCGCAGTTCGTCACGGGTGAGGCCGTAGAGCCGGGCGTAGTAGGCGTCGAGTTCGGCGCGGACTTGAGCGCGGCGGACGGGATCGTAGGCAAAGGGCGGACCGTGGTGACCGAGATCGGCGGCCCAGGGGGCGAGATCATGAGAGGTGTAGGTCAGTTCCAGCACCCGGGGGACGATAAAGGTCAGATCGGCTTCGGTGTAGGCGTCGGGAGTGAGGATGGGGAATTGTTTAAAATAATGATAGGTAAGCGAGGTTCCGCCTACTTTTTGTCTAGCGACGTAGTCTAGGCAAAGTGCATCGAGATTCCCAAGTAATACTGCGGCGAGTTTAGCGCTTGTTCCCGCGGGGAAATGGAGGAGAGGCATTTTATGTCCAACCGCCGCCCTCGGCACGACGCTGGCGATGACGGTGCGTTCGTCGGTTGCTCGACAGATGTCGCGCCAGCCCATGAGCCAGCGGGGGCTGCGGCCGTCAAGGATGGTGCGGGCGGCGACGGTGAGGGGCTGTTCGGTGCGCAGGACGGCGAGTTCATCGTCGGTGAGTGCGGGCCAGCCGCGGGCTTCGGCGAGGGCTTTGTCCTTGAGCCAGTCTTCTTGACGCGCGGGCAGGGCCTCGAAGCGCGGTCCACCGGCGGCGATAACACGCTGACGGGGTGACGCGGTGAAGAAGCCGGCGAGGGCGTCGTCTTCGTGGGCGGCCTCGATCCATGTGGCCAAGGCGGCGAGGAGGGCATCCTCATCCTGCGCATCGTAGGCTTGGGTGACACAGCGGGGGGCGCGGGCGATGCGGGCGAGCACGTGGTGCTCCGCCACCCAGTAGCGCGGCTGGATGGTAAAGTCCGGGTTGGCCTTCTGCGTTTCGCTCACATCGTCCGTGACGGGTTCGCCCTTGCCTGCATCCCAGCGGTAGGTGGCCCAACGATGGTCGAACTGATGCACCATCTTCGCCTCGTAAAGCGGCAGCGCTCCCGATTCCGGTTGGTCGAGGAAGAGACCCGAGTCGTTGGCCATATGGAACATTGCCGAGAACGAAATCCCCCACGGATTCTGCTCCGGTGCGTCGCCCCTGGCTTCCTCGATGAGCACCGGCACGCGGCGGTAGATTTTCTTGGTCAACTCGGCGTCCGCTTGGGAGCGGAAGACCGGGCAGGTGCGGGTGTTGGGGTTGATGAGTCGAAAATCGTCGCGGGTGAGCGTGAAGCGGCGGTGCTCGTCAGCGAGCTGCTCGGTCTGAGTCAGGTAAAATGCAAAATGCGCGGCCTCGGCAGTACCCAGGGTGAGGAGGCAAAACTTCATTCGACTATCGACAGCGGGAAAGACCTTCTCGCGGTTTTCAAAATCATAGAGGCTGGCAAGCTTCCCGTTTTCGGCGAGGTGGGCGAAGAAAGCCTTGGTGGAATCGTCGGTGGCGATGCCGGTGGGCACGATGAAGCCTGCGCGGCCTGACTGGTGAGTGAGCTGAGTGATGGTCTCGGCAAACAGGGCATAGGTGTTGACGTCGCCTACACCCGTGAGCGGGTAGCGACCGCCGTCCTTGCCATCCACGTGAGCGAAGAGGCTGATGGCCTCGGCCAAACGCCGGGCGAAGACGAATTCGCGATAAAGGCTCAGCTCCGCGGGTGCGCCTCCGTGGGGAATGGGAGTCTGGTGGAGATGATTAACCAGGCTGCCCTCGGCGAGCCACTGGATGCGCTGACCGCGCTCGGCCTTGTTCTTGGCTTCGGCGATGAGGGGTTCGCGGCTGGCAAAGAACTCCTCTTCCTGGAGCTTGATGCGCTCCCACGGCGGATTGCCGAGCACGCAATCGAAGCGGCCCCGCGCGAATACGCGGATGAAGGCGAGCGGCCAGTGGAGAACCCGGCCTTCGCGACAAAGCGCGCGGGAGGCGTCGAGAACCGCTGAAGGGACAGCGGAGCCCTGACGGGGGAAAAGCAGATCGGCCAACGTGCGGGTGGTTGGGCAGCGGGCTGCATCGTCCTCGGTGGCCTTGGGGGTGAGAAAAGCGGCAATGAGCAGATCGGCGGCTTGGGCGAGCGGGCTTTCCCGGGCGATGGCGAGAAACGCCTCGTAAGCGCTCGCCTTGGCCTCGACCTCGGTCGGCGTGGTTTCCGGCCGGGCCTCCAGTTGATCCAATTCGGCCAGCAGGTCGGCGGTGCCGGCCTCGGAGAACAGATCGGTGTCCTTCTGGCGCTGCTCGTAGGTTTTGAGGGCCGCACGGTTTTCGGCGGCAAGCGTTTTGATGACGGCCTTGTTGTCGCCCGTGAGCGCCTTGAACGCATCGGCGGGAACGCCACGCCGGAGTTGGGCAAAGTCGGTGAGGCCGAGCAGGGCGTCACCGCACACCAGGTGGGAATCGAGGAACGAGAGCGGCTGACCGGGCTCGTAACCTTCGAGCCAGAGGGCGGTGCGGGCCAGCTCCAGCGCCATGGGGTTGCGATCCACGCCATGGATGCAGCGGGCGATGACTTCGCGCAGGGCATGGCGGTAGTCGGCGGGCGTGACCGCGCCGTCGATGGCGCGAACTTCCGCGAGTTTCTCCGCCAGGCGACGGGCGGCCGCGAGGAGGAAGTGCCCGGAGCCGCAGGCCGGGTCGATGACTGAAATGGAAAGCAAGGCGCCGGCGGGATCGGAAGGCGCGGCGGCCAGCTTTTGCGCGATGACGGGATCGAGGGCGCTGTCGAGCAACTCCTGCACGAGGCTGTCGGGCGTGTAGTAGCTGCCGGAGGTCTTGCGGGCGTTGCCGTCGGTCGAGCCGGCCTCGGTGAGCCCGACAAAGCCGAATCGACGGGCGGGCAAATCGACGGTGGGCACGAGTTCGAGCAGGCTTTCGTAAACAGAACCGAGTTCCTCGGGACCCATGTTGCGGTAGTCGATGGCGGCGAGGGAGCCGCCGAGTTTTGACCAGCGCAGTTCGCGCATGGCGGCGAGCAGGGCGCGGTTTTCCAGTTTGGCAGCGTCGAGATCGGGGCACTGTTTGGGCGAAAACAGACCGCCAAGGGCGGGCAGCGCAAGGCGGGGCTCGCCCTGGGTGAGGCTGCGGAAGACGACTTGAACGGAAGTCCAAAGATCGTGGTGACGGTCGAAGCCGGCCCGACGGAGGGCGCGGTCGCGCAGCCGGCGGAAAGCGTAGCCCTGCGCATAGGTGTCGCGGGCCTGCCGGGCCTCGGGACGGTCGTCGCGCACGTGGAGCAGGCCGCGCTCCTCGACGGTGAAGAGAAAGAGACAGCGGTAAACGAGGCGAAGGAGCTGTTGGAAATAGGCGTCCTTGCTCAATTCGCCCGATTGAAGGCGCTGCCGCAGAGGCTCATTGGCGGTATGGGCGAGAAAGCCGGTGCCGAGGGCGAGGAGCGCCTCAGTGACGCCGGTGCGCAGGCCGTCGCGCACGCGCTCGCCCTGGGCCTCGCCCTCGCGCTTCCAGGCCTGCCAGACGCTGTCGTCTTCCGCGACGTCGGCGGTGCCGGCCCGGCTCGCATGGAAAAGCCGCCAGACGGCGGCGAAGTCGGAATAGCGTTTATCCGTAAGGATGAGGTCGAGGTCGGCTTCGAGGAAGGCCGGCCGCGTGAGCGTATCGGCATCACGCACCAGGCGGAGCTGACGGCCGTTCGTGATGACGGCCCAGGTGCAGGTGGTGGAGGCGTTGAGAAATTGCTGCGCCAGCTGATAGGCCGAAACTTTGCGCCGACCGGAGCCGTGAATGGCGAAGCGTTCGTCGGTCGTGTCGAGATCGAGCGTGTGAGGGGCAACAATGACTGGCACCTGCCCACCGCAGGCGACGGCCGTGACGGGATAAGCGCGATCGGCGAGTTCCACCGGAGTCGCGCTGATGGTGAGATCGGCGTAGCCCAGCGCATCGCGCAGCAGCGCGGTGACAAAACCGAGCGTGGCGCGGCTGGCATCCACATCCTGACGGGCGCGCGCTTGCTGGAAGTTCTTGTGCAGGGCGGACGCGATGCGGAACGCGCGGCCCTGTTCATCGACGAGTGAGAGCCCCTTGGGCAGGCGGTAGTCGGCCGCCTTCTGGGCGGTGTGCTCACCGCGGGCGGCTTTTTCGAGCACTGCCGGCACAAAGAGCCCGCCCTCCAGGCGGAGGGTATCGAAGATGAAGGAATCGGAGGAGCGGCGGGCCACGGGTTGCTTGCTATGGGCGAGACAGTCCACGATGCGCTTTTAATCGCGTGAAGTAAGCCATGATTGCATCCGCAGATTTCTCGTGCCGTGGCGCAGGTTTCGAGAAATGGATTTCGGTTCGGTATACGGGCCAGGCACCGGCCTGTCGGATGCGGAAAACAACTTCCGCCTCGATGCACTCGGCGTCTTCGCTGGACCATGGATTTTCAGGAGGCCCCATGAAGACGTGCAGGAAGGACTCGGTCATGCGTTGTTTGCAACGATAACCGGCGAAGCCTTTGGCGCGATTGTGAGGTGTGCAACGGAATGCCTGGCCCACCCGCGAGCCGATGCTCTGGGACGCTTTGTCCACATAGAAAGGCCACTTGGCATCGGCGAAAATGTAAACCTTACCCGAACCTTTTGCGCTCAGGGGATTGATGAAGCCGTTGGTTTTCACCCAATTTTCACCGTCTCTCCTCCAGCGTGCAGTGATGGCAGTCCGGGTGAAGTTAAGATAGCAGGTTTCGTGAACCATGAGCGAACTGAGCTTCAGAGACTGTCGGGCAGCAGCACATAGACCCCAATGACGTCCACCGGCAGTGAAGGGGTGACGGCGTAGCGGCCTTGGTCGTCGGCGGCTGCGCGCACGCGGCGATGATCCTGCAACAGCGCGTCGGCCCGGATATTGGCGAGGTTTTCGAGCCGGTTGGTGCTGGCCCGAAGCAGATCGAGTGCGTGGTTGATTTCACGCTGGGCCGCCTCGGCGCTGAGATTGCCGCTGGGCTTGACCTCCAGCAGACGGATCGCGCCGGCATCATCGATCCAACGGGGCAGGGCACGTCCTTCGAGCCCAATGGCCACGGTTTCCTCCGCCATGAGCGTGCGCGTTTTCCCACGTTTCTGGCTGGATAATTGGTGACGGAGGCGAAGCAGGAACAGGGTGGTGACAATCTTCACATCCGCCGTGACGGTCGCCGCACAGCGCGCGGCCAAGGGGGAATCGCTTTGGAGGGCCTCTTCCAGCAAATAATCGGCCAAAACGGATACCAGCGGGTGGGTGCGATGGATGAACAGGGCGCGCGGGTCGGGCGGATAGTGAAAATCAACCAGCAAATCGCGGTTGATTTCCTCCTGGGCGAGACGCTCCCGCAAAGCGGCCGGCAGATGCCTGGGCAGGAAGCGCCAGGCCTGACGCGCAGGTTCGAGCGGGGCATCGAGCCGGGCGCAGGCCGTCTGGACGAAACGGGCAATGGCGTTCTCGTCGCCGATCAAGTCGAGCTGACGCCGCCATTCGGGCAGGACCTCCTCGGGCTTGATGCGGCGCTGGGCGAACACTGTGCGGTTGGCCTTGGCCTTCTCGCGCGCATCCTCCCATGCGGTCGTGAGAGGCTTGAGATCCTCGCCGAGCAAGTTCTCAAAGCCGAAATCAAGCTGAAGCTCATGACGGTTGGCGCGGCTACGCTTGAGCAGAGCGGCCTTGATCATCGCTTGGTTTATGCGCTCGGCGTCCTGCGGGAGGGGCACAAGCACGCCAAGGTCCTGGCGAATGGCCTCGGCCTTGCGGAGGATGACGTTGAGGATGAAGCCGTCCACGGGGTTGTCCTGGCCGTAAAGCATGGTGCAGCGAACCTCCGTGGCTTTTTGGCCAAAACGATCCACCCGGCCCTCGCGCTGTTCGTGGCGGGTGGGATTCCAGGCAAGGTCGTAGTGCACCACGGCCGTGTAGCCGTGCTGGAGGTTTACGCCTTCGGAGAGGCAGTCGGTCGCCACGAGGATGGGTTGCTCGGCTTCGGCCAAGGCGACGACGCGCAACTCGCGTTCTTCGGGGGTCAGTTCACCGGTGACGGCATCCACGGTTGCGGTCTTGAAGTGGTCGCGCAGGTGCGCCGCCACATAGTGCGCGGTAGCAAGGTAGCGGCAAAACACGACCGGGCGGGCACCCACGGCCAGCAACTCCCCGAGGTGTTCACAGAGGGCCTTGAGCTTGGGGTCTCCCTTCTGGCCGGCCAAGGAACGCGCCTTGGCAATGAGAGATGTGAGCTGTGCGGTCTCGGCGATGGCTCCGGCCGGCTCCAGGTCGTTGGAGGAGAGATCGGTTTCATCCCCATCCTGAAGACGGGCTTCGTCGGCCAGAGCCGCCATTTCCTCCAAGGTGCCGGTGAGACGGGTGGTGAGGGCGCGCTCGGCCGCCGCAGGGGAGGAGCCGACACAACGCAAGAGGGCCAGCGTGGCATACCAGATCATGTGACGACCGGCTCCACCGGCAGCCTCTGTTTGCTCGGCGAGGCCCACGCAATAGTCCTGCACCGCATCAAAAAACTCGCCCCAAGCACCCGACAGCCGATAGGTGACTTCGGCCGTGAGTCGGCGGGGAAAGACGCTGACATCATGCCATTCCTCGACGTCCTTGCGCCGCCGCTGCACAAAATGAAGGGCCAGATCCTCGCGCAGTTTCTGTCGGGTGGCACCATCAGCATCGGCCAGACGGGAAAATTCCGGGCGAAGCAGCGACAGAAGATTGTGGAATGCGCCGTCGTCGCCGGAGTGCGGCGTGGCCGTGAGCAGGATCAGATGACGTTCGACGTCGCCGGCAAGCTGCTGCAGCAGCTCAAAGCGCAATTGGCGCACCTGACCGCCGGTGGAGCAACTGTGCGCCTCGTCCACGATGATGCATTCCGGGGCAATCGAAAGAAAATGGGCGCGGTGGCGGTCGCTCTTGATGTAATCGAGACTGACCACCACGACCGGATGGTGTTCGAACAGGGAGACACCTGGCGGGAGATTCCTTTCCAGCCGGGATACACTGGCGGAGGTCAGGGCGACGGCGTGCAGATGGAAGTGACGCGCGAGTTCACTGCACCACTGGTCAACCAGGTGTGGCGGGCAGAGCACGGCGAAACGGGCGATTTCGCTTCGGTCGTGCAGTTCCCGCACAATCAGGCCGGCTTCGATGGTCTTGCCGATGCCGACATCGTCCGCGATGAGGAGCCGCACAGTGGGCTGGCGCAAGGCCATGAGCAATGGCACGAGTTGGTAGGCCCGGGGTTCGACGGCAATATTGGCGAATGACCGAAAGGGCCCGGCTCCGGCGCGCAACTTGAGCTGGAGGGCGTCACGCAACAGGAGCGCGGCAGTGTGGTTGCCTTGATGCTTCGGGTCAGGCTCGGGAAAAGTGGCGGCAGTCGGGAGGGTGGGCTCCAACTCGGGCACCAGCGTGGTGATATCCTCTTCGGACCCACCGAGGGGCCGGAGCCGAAGCAAAGATTCGGAAGAGCCGGGTTGAACCACCCACTCGCGATCGCGAGCCCGCACCAAGGCGCCAGGGTTAAAGGTAGAAACGGCAGCGGAACTCATGTGGAGGGAGACGGCGGACCGAACAGGATCGGATATTTGGAGAATGTTTCAGGCCAAGCCGCAGGATCCGAAGGAAAGACCACGATCGCGTAGGCCTGGTCTGCGGCGTAAGCCTGAAGGTCAGGCGATGGTGAGGTGAGAAAAACCAAGGTGCGTGCCGACCGATAGAGCGCATCCACGGAGCCGAGTCCATTGGACAGAGCAAAACGCACAGCCTCAGGCTGACGATGGCCGAGCTGGTTTAGGGTGGCCAGCCAACCGTCCAATGAATCAGCAGTCGTGGCACCGGGTGTATCGGCCGCAGAGGTCCTGGTTGGCCGCACCGTGGCCTGGGCCATCTGGACCAGCAGTTCCAAGACGGCCGGATCACTGCGATTGATGTGCTCGTGGTCCGGCTGATTGTAATAGGAGAGCAGGCACTGATAGCAGCCGGCCTCGCAAATACGTTCGCCGGTGGGCCGGCGGCGCTCGACCGCGGCGAGGCTGCCCGCAGTGAGCGAACCCGAAACCTGGCTCAGATCGAAATGGAGGATTTCGAGCGCCTGTCGGGCCACCACCGCCACTTGCTCGGTGCTCTGGGCCAAACGGCTGAGCACGCCAGCCCCGCCTTCGGCCGCCTCGTAGAAGAGGATGGATTTGCGGTGCTTGGCATCGGGCAAGGGCTCCACGACCAATTCGGATTCCTCGATCTGAAAAGTCTGAGTAATGCCGCGCTTGAGGGCGGCTTGAAGCGTCGCCATGGCGGAGTCGGTTAGCATTTTTGCCGGCGTAAGAATGAGGATATTGCGGTGATCCTCGACAAAAGGCACGATGCGCTGCGTGGGCTCTTTGTTGTCCTTCTCCTCGGGCGTTTCGTCCGGGTCGGTGGCTTCGTCAGGGTTATCCTGTTTGCTCCAGCGCCCGTTGATTGGGTTGATGATGAAGCCGAGCTGCTTTTTGTCTTTGCGCCGCCGCCAACCCTTGTTGATCCGCCAAATGCGGGCGGCTGGAGAGTAGGCGAGCCGGGCAATCACCCCGGTGGCATCGGGCGCGATCACCTCAGAATCGTGTCGCTCCACAAAGCCGCCCGGGCCGGGCATGAAGCGGTAGGTGGTCTGTAATTCGTAGCCCTGGCGCTGCCGCTCTTCTTCATTCACGGAAATGCGCTCCTGGGCGACGGTTTCCACGTTCTCGATGCGATAGAGGGTGTTGATACGCCCCTCGTCGCCGAGCGGGGTATGGCAATGCTCGCAGACATCGGCCAGCGGCTCGGGCCTGGCTTCATCCCCCAGATGGCCGTAGCCGCACGCGGTGCAAACACGCGCACTGATGGTCGGAAGCTGCGAGTCCGATGAGATGGAGTCGGAGCCGCTGATGTTGAGCTTGGCCCGATCCACCCGAAACATGCGCCCGTCGTGGTAGATGAGGCTGCGCGGCCCAAACTCTGACAGCGCAAGAAAACGCGGACGACTGACCATGCTGCCCTGATCATCCTTGCCATTGCGCTTGCGGCCCGTGGCGGGCACCCACGCCATGAGCGGAAGCCGGGGGAAATTATACCCGGGAAGAAAACCCTGACTGGCGAGGTAACGGAAAGTATAGAAATCGTTGTTCAGGCTGTTGCCGGTCTTCAGCAGCAGGGTGAACTGGTTCTTGGCATCCATGTAGCGCCGGTTGGCATTCTCACGATCCTTGGCGCTGGTGGAGGGGCTGCGGATAATTTTGTCGGCCGCGGCCATCTGGTTTTGGACCCCATCATAAAGCGTGCGCCAACGGTCAAAGGCGGTGGCAAATTCCTTGGCGCTCGCGGCAATCACCTGCTCGGCAAAGTGGGGTCCATACCAGGGGGCCCGTTCAGGTGTCAGCTCGCTCTCAATCTGGTTCAGGACTCGCTTGGCCTGCTCCAGCGCCCGGGTGCCGGCAGCGGGATCAACGAGCTGGGACTGCAAAACCGGACGAATCGGTTTCGCCGGCTGTTCAAGATCCAGCAAGGGAGCGATGCTCGTCTCCAATTCGTATTCAACCTGCGCAAGCCAAACGGCATGAAGATGGCTCTCAACGAGATTGCGGTTGGCGAGTTCCAGCGTGGGCGCCCGGACAATGCCATGCACCATGTCGGTGGAATGGGCAAAGAACCACTGGTCGTGCGGACTCATCGCGGCGCAATAGGTGACAACCAGAGCCGCCTGCCCGGCCCGGCCCGCGCGTCCGCTGCGCTGGGCATAGTTCGCCGGCGTGGGCGGGATATTGCGCAGATAAACGGTGCTCAGCGAAGAGATATCCACCCCGAGTTCCATCGTCGGTGAACAGAAAAGCACCGGCAAGGGTGGCAGCGGACCTTTGTTTTCAGCGCTGTCCTGCCAATCCTTGAGGTCGCGTGCGTTGCGGCGGAACCGCTGTTCGAGCGCCTTGCGTTTCTCTGCATCCACTTGGGCCGTGTGCTCGTTGGCCACAAAGTCGAACAAGGGGTGCTCGGGGTGGGTGAGCACTTCAGTGATGGTCAGGTAGAGCTGACGGAAGAACTGATTGGCTGGAGTGCCTTCATTTGGAGGATCCAAGGTGAGGGTCCAGCGGAGGGCGGAGGACTTGAGCGTCCAACCCACCAGCTTTTGATTGTCGAGGCTCTGACTTTGGACGTAGCCGTGCGTCTCGGCAGCCCTCAGAAAAGCCCGGCAGAGATCGACCCATTCTGGGTTCTTCAGTTGGGCGGCTTGTTCCGCACACGCTGACGACTTCCAAAAGGGTGCGAATTTCAATTGCCGCACGAGACGTGAACCCGGACCGCCACCGATCAGGTCGAAGCGTTTGCGCCCCTTGGTGTCGGGACGTTTATCGAGCAGAAAATAACAGGTGGTGGCCAGCCGCTCATCATTGCCGAACGACCAGCGCTCGGTGAGATAGTTGTAGATTTTGTTCCTGATGTTCTCGTGCTCCTGACCGTCGAGGTAACGGGACTCGATGCAAAGGTTCTTGGTCAATTCGTCGAAAATGACGCAAGCAACCTCGGCCCGCTCGAAGGGTGTGAGCCGGGCGAGCAGGGGGTGTTCCTTGAAGGAGGCCTCGTGCGCACAAAATTCGTCGAGTCCTTCATAGCCGAGCTTGAGCAAGTTAAGCTGTGAGAGGTTGGGGTTGTTATACCGCCAGCCCTTCCGAAGATCACGAATCAGGCGATAGCCGATAACAAAGCGGAGCGCCTTCTGGGCTTCTTTTAAGGCCAGACCGAGCAGGCCCGGATCGCGTAGATACTCGGCGAGCACGCCCGGATCTTTTCCGCCAAACCCCAGGGCGGAGAAAACTGCATCCGCGAGATTTTCGTCGGTAAGGGAACCGCCATTCTGCTTCAGGCCGCCCAGCAGGCCGGAGCGAAGGAGCAAAAGAAAGATGAAGTCGTTGAAATGGCCGGCTTGAAGCGCGGCATCCTGCCGATTGTCGGAGAAGCCGAGCAACTTTCGATAATCGGGCAAGGCCGGTTTGCCGGCATGCGTCGCGTAGAGCTGGCGCAGGATGGTGAGGGTCAGAATCGTGGTCGCCGAGGAGCGGCCTTCACCGGACAGACTGGGCAGTCGATTGATATCACGACCATATGCTTCGTGCACCACGCCGCAGTTCAGGCAGAACCGAAACTTGCCGGGGACGAACCAATACTCCGTGCCGCTGCCCTTTACGCCCTGCGGATCGACACGAACTGCGATGGGCGCAGATTTTCTGTAGGTATGTTTGAGAGCCGGTTTATCTTTGGTGGTGTCGAGCCAAGAATCAGGAAGTTGGGCGACTTCACCCTGGAACTCCTGATGCTTGTAGCGGGGCACCAGAAAGCCCGGGCGAACTTCAGTGCCGTCATCAATGCCCGTGTCGTCGATTTCACGCGGTGAGAAATGGGGCGAATTGCCTGCATCATGCCATACCGGGTGGTATTCCTGACCGCAATCGCGGCAGAAGTGGGTCGCGAAAAGAAAAACCTTCTGTTCGTGCCGATTCGGGGCGAACCGCTGCGAGTCGAGGGCCACGACCCTCTGACCCTGAGGTTCAAGGGTGCAGAGAACTTTGCCGGCTCCGCTGATGAATTGGTGGAGTTTGAAAGCAAACAGAGCCGCCCCGGAAGCGGACTTGACCTCTTGTGCTGCCACCAGAAAGCGGGCGAGCGCCTCCTTGGCGGTCTTTGCATCGGTCCCGGCGTCATGGGCAAGCAAGTCGGCGGCTTGACTGAGAGATAGCGGTTTGGCGCGCTCCGGGCGGCCGTTCCCGGGCAAGGTCAGTCCGAGGGTGAGTTCAACCCACACCGCCAACGGATCATTGGCGAAGGCCTCGCGGTTGGGCCAACCATACTCCGTGGGCTTGATGCTCGAAGCCAATGCGGGGCGGATCGCTTGAAGGCTGAGGTGGGGGTTGGTGACCCGTTCCAGTGTTTCCCCAATCACGTTTTCTGGTGGGACAGCTTGCCCGAAGAGCTTCGTGGCCACCTCTGCCACGACTTTCTTCCGGTCTGCGTTCGTGCCGGTGCTCGACATGGTCGCGGAGGTGCCGATGCAGACAAGGTTTCCAGCATTGAGCCGTTCCCGTAGTCGCCGCACCAGCAAGGCGACATCAGCCCCTTGCCGACCCCGATAGGTGTGGAGTTCATCCAAGACGAGGTAGCTCAGGCCCGCGCAATGCTCCACCACCTGGCGATCCACTGACTCATAACGCGTGAGGATGAGCTCAAGCATCATGAAGTTGGTGAGTAAAATGTCGGGAGGGTTTTCTGCGATGTGTTTGCGGATGGATTGCTCCTCCTGCCCGGTGTAACGCTCGACCGTTACTGAGCCCGGGGCCACCCCGGTGTTGTCCAGAAACTTCCGCACCTCCTCCAACTGGCTGTTGGCGAGTGCGTTCATCGGGTAGATGATGACCGCCCGGGTGCGTGGGGTCGGATCGGAGGCCTTATCGCGCAGGATGCGGTCGAAGATAGGCACGAAAAACGCGAGAGACTTACCGGAGCCGGTCCCCGTGGTTACCACATAGCTCTGGTGGCTCTTGGCTTTGGACAGCGCTTCCAGCTGGTGCTGGAAGAGTCGCAGCGGGTTGTCGGGTTCCAACCGAAATATTGTCGCACAATCAGGGTGCAGGGAACCCTCTGCCACCAATTCATCGATGTTCTTTGCCTGCTGGTAGTTGGGATTGATCTGAATCAGTGGCTCCGGCCAGAAACGTCCCTTGGCATATTCCTGCTCAACGGCGGCAGCAATGTCCTCGGCACCGATTCGCGTGAAACTGCGGGAAAAGGAGGCGTATTCGGCGATAAGTTGATCTCGGAATTCAAAGACGTTTTGCATGCGGGGGCGTCGGATCCCGGGGTACTTCCCGGCCTAGTTCCTTTGAAGTATTACGTCCTAACCCGCAACTCGTTAAAACCTCAATTTGCAATGCGATCACTTGACGAAGCACGCATACCCGACGGGGGTAATACAGGCTGACGCAGGGGTGCAGGGCTCCTCACTGCACGGAGGTAAGTGGTTGAGGTAAGAGACGAAGGGCAGAAGTGAGACGACGTTGATTGCGCAGGATGAAGGCGGGGCCGCAAAGATTGGGGTGAACCCGACGCCACCAGATCGGGACGAGGCCGCGTAGCAGCGCGAGATTGGCGGCGGTGTGGCCGGTGCGAGCGCGGGTTCGCGGGCCCAGCCGATGCGCACGGCGTCAACCAGCGCGAGGAGCGCGTAGAGCGCCGGAGCCGCCCAAGCAGTTGGCAGCCCCTGGGTGACCTCCTTTGGGCGGGCAGGGAAAGCATAGGGCACTCCGTGCAGCAAAAAATTGCGCTGGGGTTCACGACGAACTTCCTTGGTCCCGGAGCCGATCAGGCTGGCATCCCCCAAACGCCGGACGGCCGCATGGACTTCCGACGTGCTCATACCCAGTTCTCGTCCTAAATCGGCATACCTTCGTCCGGCTGTGAGCGAACTGAAGGTGCTTCCCGGCAGACCGACAACAATGTCCATGGAATAGCGGCATAGTGCGCACAATCGCTCACATGGCCAAACGCGCGCCCGCGGAAATTGGACATGCATGGGGCGTGGGCGTGCCAATTTGATCTTCGATGAATATTCTATGTCGGAGAGGTTCTCGTTCGCCGCGTATTGCATTGCGCCGGTGCGGCGCCAATTTCATTGCTTCCTCTCGCACGGCCAAACCGTCGTGTTCCCGTTTGTCCCTGCGTAATCTCGATCCACAAAACCCATGATTCACTGGATTCGCGCCCTGTTTGCATGCTCGTGCAGCGTGCTTGTGCTCAGCGCCGCTGAAAAGTCGCTGGTCTTTGCGCCGGCCAAGAACCCTCAGTCGGCCAAGCATGTCGTTCTTCTCTCAGGCGACGAGGAGTATCGCAGCGAGGAGGCGCTTCCGATGCTGGCAAAGATCCTGAGTCAGCGCCATGGGTTCAGGACAACGGTGCTTTTTGCGCTCGATCCGGACGGAACCATCAACCCGAACAACACGCGGTCCCTGCCGGGAGCCGAGGCGCTGGACACGGCGGACGTCATCATCATGTCGCTCCGCTTCCGCGACTGGCCGGAGGAGCAGATGAAGCACTTTGTCGACGCCTACCGCCGGGGTGTGCCGATCGTCGCGCTGCGCACGTCCACCCACGCCTTCAAGATCCCGAACGGGCCCTATGCCTCGTTCACTGACTTCGGAAAACGGGTCCTGGGCGAGCAGTGGGTGTCGCACTGGGGAAAACACAAGGTGCAGGCGACGCGAACGACGGTTGAGCCATCGGCGAAGGCGCTGCCGATTCTGCGCGGCGTCGGGGAAATCTTCTGCACGACGGATGTCTATGAGGCGTATCCGCCCCCGGATGCCCAGATCCTCCTCCGCGGCCTCGTGCTGGAAGGCATGAACCCCAGCGACCCGCCCGCCGGCACGATCAAGAAACGCTTCTCCGACAAGCAGGAGCAGCCGGCCAATTCGCCCGCGATGCCCGTGGCCTGGACGCGCGTGTACAGGAACGAGGCTGGAAATGAAAACCGCATCCTGACCACCACGATGGGTGCGGCCACCGATTTCGAGAACGAGAGCCTTCGCCGCCTGGTTGTCAACGGGGTCTATTGGGGGCTCGGGCGGACGATTCCCGCGAAGGCCGACGTGCGGCCTGTCGATCCGTACGCGCCCGCGATGTATGGGTTCAATGGATACCGCGTCGGCCTGACTCCGGATGACCATGAGCTCGGAAGGACGCTGCGCGCCGGTGCGCCGCGCCCGCCCGCCACCGGCGCGACGGCGGCGCCCGCGATTCCCGCGAGGGTCGGGCTGCCCCTGAGCCTCTCGCCGGGCGAAAGAATCGCATTCATCGGCAACGCGCTTGCTGACCGGATGCAGCACCAGGGCTCGCTTGAAACACTGATCCAGGCGAAGTATCCGCAGTACAACCTCGTGGTGCGGAACCTCGGGTTCTCGGGCGACGAGGTGGCGACAAGGGCGCGTTCCAAGGACTTCGGCACGCCTGACGAATGGCTGACGCGGGTGGGGGCGAACGTGGTGTTTGCGTTCTTCGGTTTCAATGAGTCCTTTCACGGCGAGGGCGGCCTGCAGCAATTCAAGGAGGATCTGGCGCGGTTCCTCCAGGAGACTCACACGAAGAACTACAGCGGCGCAGGTGCTCCGCGCATCGTGCTCTTTTCACCCATTGCCGCTGAATCGCTGCCGGATCCGAATCTGGCGGTTCCCGAATCGACGAACCGCAATCTCGCGCTCTACGCGGCCGCGATGGCGGAGGTCGCGCGGGATCGCGCCGGGGTGACGTTTGTCGATCTCTTCACACCCTCGAAGGCGCTCTACGCCGAGGCGGCGAAGGCAGGCCGGCAGCTCACTTTCAACGGCGTGCATCTCAACGCCGACGGTGACGCCGCGCTTGCACCGGTGATTTTCAAGGCGCTCACCGGTGAGGCTGCGCCACGGGGTGACTTTTCCCGCCTGAAGGAGGCGATCAACCAGAAGAACGAAATGTGGCACAGCCGTTATCGCACGGTCGACGGCTACAACATCTACGGCGGGCGATCGACATTGAGCTACGTCTCCGGCAAGGACGGCCCGAAGATCAGCAATTTCCAGGTGATGCAGGAGGAGATGGCGCAGCGCGATGTGCTCACCGCCAACCGCGACAAACGCGTCTGGTCCGTCGCCAAGGGAGGCAATGAACCCGTCGACGACTCCAATCTCCCTCCCGTGGTCCCTGTCGCGACCAATTTCCCGGGGAAGAATCCCGATGGATCGCACGTGTTCCTGAGCGGAGAGGAGGCGATCCAGCGCATGACGGTGTCGCCGGGGCTGAAGGTGAATCTCTTCGCCAGCGAGAAGGAGTTTCCGGAACTGGCCAAGCCCGTGCAGATGGCCTGGGACACCCGCGGACGCCTCTGGGTTTCCGTCTGGCCGAACTATCCCGAGCGCACGCCCACGTCTGAAAAAGGCGACAGCCTGCTCATCTTCGAGGACACGGACGGCGATGGCAGAGCTGACAAGTGCACGCACTTCATGGACAACCTGAACTGTCCGACCGGGTTTCAATTCTTCAAGGACGGGGTGCTCCTGATGCAGGCGCCGGACCTCTGGTACGTGCGCGACACGGATGGCGATGGCCGGGCCGACTGGAAGGAACGCTTTGTGATGGGGCTCGATTCAGCGGATTCCCATCACACGGCCAATTCGCTGGCCTATGAGCCGGGCGGGGCGATCTACCTGAGCGACGGCGTTTTTCTGCGGAGCCAGATCGAGACCCGCAATGGCGTGCTCCGCAACATTGACGGCGCGGTCTATCGTTATGAGCCGCTCACGCAGAAGATCGAGACCTACGCCTCCTACAATTTCATGAATCCCCACGGCAGGACCTTCGATCGCTGGGGCAATGACCTGATCGTCGACGCCACCGGCAACGAGACGTTCTTCGGCGCGGCGTTCAGCGGGAAGATCGACTACCCGGCCAAGCACCCCAAAATGAAGCAGTTTTGGGAGCGTCCGGCGCGTCCTTCCGCAGCGAGTGCGATCATCACAACCCGCCAGTTTCCTGAGGAATTCTGGGGGAATTTCATCAATGGAAATGTGATCGGCTTCCAGGGATTCTATCGCGTCAAGGTGGTGGAGGATGGTTCCGGCCTTCACGGCGAGCGTCTGCCTGACCTGCTCTCATCCTCGGATCCGAATTTTCGTCCGGTCGGCATCAGTGTCGGACCCGACGGAGCCCTCTACATCCTCGACTGGCACAATCCGATCATCGGGCACATGCAGCATCACCTGCGCGATCCGAATCGCGATCCGATTCACGGACGCATCTACCGGATCCTGCACGAAGGACGTCCGTTGGTCAGGCAGCCGAAGATCTACGGCCAGCCGATCGGGGCGCTACTGGAGCTTCTGAAGGCGCCGGAGAACCATGTGCGTGAACTTGCGAAGATCGAACTTGGCAGGCGCGATGCCGCCGAAGTGATGGCCGCGGCAGACAAGTGGATGCGAAACCTCGATCCGAAAGATTCCGATTATGCGCACCAGTTGACCGAGGTGCTCTGGCTTCATCAATGGCACAATGTGGTGGACGCCCCCCTGCTGCGGAATCTCCTGAGGTATCCGGAGCCGAACGTGCGCGCCGCGGCGACGCGCGTGCTCTGCTACTGGCGCGACCGCATTCCGGATGCGGTGCAGCTTCTGAAGATCCAGGCGGCGGATGAAAACCCGCGCGTGCGACTCCATGCGATCCGGGCGGCGAGCTTCATTTCGTCGCCGGAGGCGGTGGATGCCGCGCTCGCGGCGATCAGCCGGCCTTTCGACTACTATCTCGACTATGTCATGGGAGAAACGCTCAAGCAGCTGCGTCCGCATTGGATGGCGCGGCTCGAGGACGTCGCCTCTCTCGAAAAGGAGAATCCGGTGAAGATCGAGTTTCTGCTGCGCACGGTTCCCGTGCCCGATCTTCTCAAGTTGAAACGCAATGACGCGGTGCGGGAGCAACTGGTCAAACGTTCCGGAGTCGGCGAGGCCGCGCGCGCGGAGGCGCTCGGTGAGCTCATTGAATCCAGGCGTGCTCCGGGTGCGGAGCTGCTGCTTGGATACCTCAGGCAGACGGGCGAGATTGATCGCCGCGCCATCGGGCGCCTGCTGGCGAACCGACCGCCGGCGGAACTCAAGGCGGTGCGCGATCGTTTGGTGGCGATGGCGGAAAACGACACCAGCGATGTGCGACCCTTCGGCTGGGCGGCGCTGGTGGCGGCGGACGGTTCATTCGACGGGGCATGGGCGGAGGCTTCGCGCGCACCCGCTTCGCTGCTTGCGCTTGTCACCGGCATTCCGTCGCTTGCCGATGTGGATCTGCGGTCCGGGGCGATCACCCGCCTGCTGCCGCTGCTGGCTCCATTGGCAGAAGTCTCGAGGGAGCCATCGGTGCTGCAGGCGGCGGCGATTCGTTCGGCGGTAAGCTGCCGAAGGGAGGGCGGCGCTGTTTTTGACGCGCTGGCGACATTGGTTTCGTTGAAGCAGAATGTTCCCGCAGCCGTCAATGGGCTGCGCAATCTTCCGCGCAGCACCTGGAAATCAACAGCGACGCAGGGGCTCGGTGATGCACTGGTGTCCTGGTGCGAAGGCTACACCGCCGCTGAGGACGACGTCGGAATTTCTGGATATCGCTCAGACCACGCGGGAGGTTCTCGACCGGAGTTCCGCCGGATCGGGCGGCTCCCCTGCGCGAGCGCCTGCTCCGCCTGAGTGTTCCCGTGTTCACCGTGCGCACGGTGCATGAGGAGATGCGTTATGACACCCTTCGGCTGGTCGTCGAGGCGGGCAAGCCGTTCAAACTCACGCTGGAGAACGGCGACTCGATGCTGCACAACCTCGTCATCGTCAAACCCGGGGCGCGTGAGCGGGTCTCCAATGCCGCGGTGCTGATGAATCCAGATCAGCGCGATGCGCAGGGCCGGGCCTATGTTCCAGCGTCATCTGACATCATTGCAGCCACCCGTCTGCTGGATGCCGGGGAGTCGGAAACGATCACCGTGACCGCACCCCTGGAGGAGGGCGTCTATGAATATGTCTGTACTTTCCCCGGACACTGGATGCTGATGTGGGGACAGTTGATTGTAACCCGGCAGCTCAACGGCCCGCTCCCTCCCGCAGTGGCGCCGGTGCCCGTGGGTGCAGCGACAGAACACAAACATCGTTCCCATCAAGACTGATCGAACCCTGAACTGAAGTTTCCCATGCGACTCCTGACCCTTGTTCTCACCGGCACCGCGCTCACACTCTCCGCCTGTGCGAAGACCTCCCCTTCCTTTGAACCGCTCTTCAATGGCAGGGATCTTCAGGGATGGGAGGGGAACTCCGGTCTCTGGACGGTGCAGGACGGAGTCATCGATGGACGCACGCGCGCCGAGGCTCCCCTGGAGAAGAATACGTTTCTCATCTGGAAAGGCGGGGAGGTGAAGAATTTCGAACTGCGTGCGATGTTTCGCTTCATCGACAACAATGAGCAGCGCACCGCCAATTCGGGCATCCAGTATCGCAGCAAGGTCCTCGATGCGAAGGACTGGGTTGTGGGCGGCTATCAGGGAGACATGGATGCGGCGGGCCGCTATGTGGGCATGCTCTACGAGGAGCGGGGGCGCGGCATCCTCGCGACACCTGGGCAGCGCGTGAGACTGCTGCCGGGAGAGGGGAACAAGCCGAAGATCGAAGTCGTTGGGGCCAGTGCACCGGCAGCGGCGGTTGCGGCCGCATTCAATCGCGACGGATGGAATGAACTGATCATTGTGGCGAACGGAAATCACCTGCGCCACATTCTGAACGGAGTTGTCACGGCCGATGTGATCGACGAGGACCCTGCGAAGGCCTCCTCGGCCGGCATCCTTGCGCTGCAGATCCACAAGGGACCGCCGATGCACGTTCAGTTCAAGGACATCCTGCTTCGCCGGCTGCCTTGAGTGGACGCGCGGCGTTGCGACGGCGGGCTTCTGGACGTTGCAGGGGTTTTGCGGGATGAGCGGCTTCGGCTAAACATCCGGGTGTTTTGTGCCGATGGCCTGGGGGATGTCCCTCGCCGCGCTTGCCTCACACTCAAAGCGGGTAGCTCCTGATGCGTCTGAAGACCGTTCTGCGATCTCGCTTCGCAGGAGCGGGGCGCAGGCGCCTTCCGGCGCCCGGGACAGCATGGTCATAGCCCGCGCGCCGGTGCGGGTGAGTTTTCTTGGTGGAGGCACTGACTTCCCGGATCATTTCAGGCAACATGGCGGCGCCGTCCTTGTCACTGCGGTCAATCGTTATGCGCATGTGACCGTCCAGCCGTTTCTCGAGGAGTATTTCGATCACAGGATACGCCTGTGCTACCGGCGCAATGAGGCGGTCAATTCGACTGACGAAATCCAGCATCCGGCGATCCGAGCGGCGCTCGAAAAACTCGGCCTGTCGTCGGGGATTGAGATGCATGTCATGGCGGACCTCCCGGCGCGGACCGGGCTGGGTTCGTCGTCCACCTTTGTCGTGGCCATGCTTCAGGCGCTGCATGCGTACTGCGGACGCTTTCGCTCGACGCGTGATTTGGCGGACGAGGCGATCGAGATCGAGCGGGAGATACTCCGTGAGGCCGGTGGATGGCAGGATCAGATCGCCGCAGCGTTTGGCGGCCTGAACCTGGTCCAGTTCAACCCCAGCGGAAGCTATCAGGTTCAGCCGATTCCCCTGACGCAGGAGCGCATCCAGGATCTCGAGCGGCACATGCTTCTCGTGTACACGGAAATCCAGCGGGACAGTTTTTCGGTTTTTGGGCAGGAGGCAAAGGCTTCTCCGGAGGACCGGGTCCGCACGTTCTGCAGGCTGTCACAGCTTGCGCACCTCGGCGTGGACTGTCTTGCGTCGGACCGGCCGATCACCGAATTTGGCGAGCTGCTGCACGCCGGATGGGAGCTCAAGAAGGAGGCCGGAGCGGTCACGCTGCCGGAAATCGACGCCTGGTATGCGGCGGGACTCAAGGCTGGTGCGACGGGAGGCAAGCTGCTTGGAGCCGGCAAGGGCGGATTCATTCTGTTCATCGCCGAGCCCAGACACCATGAGGCGATAGGCAGGGCGCTGGGCGGCCGACCGACGGTCAGTGTTCGCGTGAACGCGCCCGGTTCACAGATCATCTTCTCCCAACGCTGAGTGCGCTCCCTTGATCCCAGTTTTCGAGCGGGGCGAGGCGAAGGCATGGCGACCATCGCGGCTGGCGTGTGAGCGGCATCATGCGTGTTCATCTGATCGATCCCCAATTGTCCGGAGAAGGCGGACACTATGCGAACCACGATGCGCAGCTGATCAGGGAGTTGAAACGCCGCGGCGTCGAGGTTGATCTGTACGGACGAAAAGGTGCGACGATTTCCGTCGAGGGAATTTCGCCGCGCCCGGTGTTCACGCACGACATCTTTCAGGAGTTCGCCAGGGATCCGGCGGTCTGGGCCATGGAGAATTTCCATGCGTGCAACGATGCGTTTCTTGCCGACCTCCAGACCATTCCTGTGGATCAAATCGCTGCAGGGGATCTCGTCTATTTTCCCAATCTGCTCCAAAACCAACTGCACGCCATTGCGCGCTGGCTCACCGCCCTGCCCGTCGATCGCCGCCCGGCTGTGGCGGTGATGCTGCGGTACCTCAATCATGCGATGGACTACGTGCAGAAGCGTGCGAACAAGGAGCTGATTGCACTCTACTACAGGTATGCCGTGCGTGCGCTGAGAGAGGCGCAGCCACGTTCGCTGATCTGTGCGGACACGCGCGAACTTGCGGCCGCCTATCATCAGATCACCGGAATTCAGGTCCTCGAACTGCCCAATCCGATGGACGTCGCACCCCTCATGGCCAGGAACCAAGCGGGAGGCCCGAATGAAGGCGGGAGACCTGTGATTGTCTACCAAGGGCACACCAGTCCGTTGCGCGGGTTTCATTTCCTGCCGGACATCATCGATCGATGCTCCCGGCTTTCTCCACGCCCGCGATTCGTCATTCAGGTTCAGAACCGTCCGGCTGCTCTATCGAGCGGGCTGGGACCGTCGCTGGCGCGTCTGGACAAGCTTGCGGCCGAAGCGGGGACCAGTGTGCGGCTGGTCGAAGGGGCGCTGTCCGCTGATGACTACTTTGCGCTGCTGGGTGAGGCGGACATCTTGCTGCTGCCCTATGCGCCGACTTTCTACGGCCATGGTTCCTCCGGCGTTTTCACGGAAGCCGCATCCGCCGGCAAGGTGATCGTGGTTTCCCCGCAAACCGTGCCTGCGCGTCAGGGGGCGGAGTACGGCCTCGGCGTTGTGCCGGCGGCAAAGTGGGAGCCATCCGCCATGGCTGAGGCCGTGGGAAATGCCCTGAGGGACTTGGAGCAATTGCGTGACAGGGCCGCCACGGGTGCACCGCGCTTCCGGACGGAGCAGTGTGCCGAGGCGCTTTGGGACAAGGTGCTGAACGCAATGCCGAGGTAGTGGGGGAACTCCGCTGCCGCGGAGGGGAGAGACACCGGCGAACCCGGCCGATCCTCAGGCGGCGAATCTCGTCAGTCGCTTCCTGTTCTTGATGGAGCTTCCTGGTTTTTCGTCAAATGCCTCGATGAAACGGCGGGCGAGCAGTGACTCCCTGCCGGGGCGCCAGACGGCGCAGATCGCGACCTCGATATCGGGACCGGTTTCCTTCAGGGGCCGAACAACGAGATTGTCGATCCGGGTGAGACCGCTTCGCCCCGCGAGGAGTGATACGCCCTGGCCGCCGGCAATCATTGCGAGGAGAGACTCAAAACCCCTCACATCAACAAGCTTGTGAGCCTTCAATCCACGTCCCTCCATCAGGCCGCGAATGAAGGTGCGATGCAGGGAAAGCCTGCCTCCGCTGATGCAGAGCACCCGCTCCGACGCCAGTTCCGCCAGCGGCACCGAGCTCCTGGAGGCGAGCCGATGGTCCGCTCCCAGAACCGCGCACAGCGGGGTGGAGAAGACGAGCGCCCACTTGAGCGAGGGCGGCAGTTGATGAAGCGCGTTGGCAGTGATGAATCCGATGTCGAGCTCCTTGCTCGAGAGCGCAGCCATCTGGGAGGCGACGTCCATGTCGATGAGCTCGACTTCAACGTCCGGGTGCCGCGTGCAGAATACCGCCAGGCTGGCCGCGAGATGGTTGGCCGCAATGGGCCCGATGTTGCCGATGGTGAGACGTCCGCGATTTCCCTGGGCGGCGTCGCGCGCCCGCTGCGCCGCCTTCTCCGACTGCTGCAGGATCGCGCGCGCATCCTCGAGAAAAACCGCGCCGGCCTTGGTGAGGGACACCCTGGTGGTGTCACGATCCAGAAGCCGGACGCCGAGTTCGGTTTCGAGGTCGCGAACCTGCTTGCTCAGCGCGGGGGTGGAGAGATTGAGGTCCTCCGCGGCCGCGCGGAAGCTGAGGGCCCTGGCGACCGCTGCGAAATAGCGAAGATGACGAAGCTCCATGACGTGGGATGCTGTTAACTGATGGTTAACACCGGGGAAACTTCAAAGTCATTCCGTCGATTCACGTCCTGTGTTATGCTCCCGGCAATCGACCGTGAGAACTGCGAGCCATGATTCCATTCCAAAGACGCTCCAGTACCTTGCGTCAACAGCCGGAGAGGACTGCCGGCTGCGATTGCAGGCGTCGCTTCAGATCATGGATGCAGGAGACCAGCTCCTGCGCGTCCTGCGCCGGCGGCTTGCACAGGAGGGCCTGACGGGCGAGGGGTTTCAGGTTCTGGCATCGCTCGCGGACCTTCCTGAAGTTGCGCCGCTGTCCGATCTGATGGCCATTGTGGACATGCCGAGGGCGTTCCTGAGCGAGACGGTGACGAGGCTTGAGTATTCCGGACTGATCGAGCGTCAGCGTGGCGAGCTCGATCGCCGGATGATCCGCCTGCGAATGACGGATGCGGGCAGGACGGCCATTGAAGATGCCCGAAACCTTGTGCATCGAAGCATTCGGCAGATTTTTGGGGCGACGGATGAGGATGCACTGCGTGGCTTCGCCGAGCATTGCGTGACGGTCGCCAAGGAAGCCAAATCGATTGGCCAGTGAGGTCCGCCTGTGCTGGAGTCGGCTCCAGCGAATTTTTCATGACCATGTTCCGACGCATCATTCATTTTCCTGCCGGATTCCTTTCGATCAGAGCCTGGCTTGCGGCATGCACAGCCGCGATGGCTTTGATGGGATGCTCGAAACAGAGCGTTCCGGCCACGGGCCAGACCGGTGCGCCCACGGAGGTGGGGGTGATCACAGTGACCCCGAGACCGTACACGCTCTTCCGGGAGCTTCCCGGACGCACCTCCGCCCACCGCATTGCCGAGGTGAGGGCGCGCGTCAGCGGCATTGTGCTCAAGAGGCTCTTTGACGAAGGCAGCGAGGTCACTGAGGGGCAGGCGCTTTACACGATCGATCCGGCACCCTACCAGGCGGCGCTCGACAGCGCCCAGGCCGTGCTTGCGCGGGCGGAAGCGCGTCTGGTGTCCGCGAAACTGCAGGCCGACCGCCATGAGGCGCTCTTCAAGGCCAGTGCCATCAGCCGCCAGGAGCTGGAGGATGCCGAAGCCGACCTTCAGGTGGCGCAGGCGGATGTTTCCGCCGGCAAGGCGGCTGTGCAGACCGCCTCCATCAATCTCGAATACACCCGGGTGCTTTCGCCGATATCCGGCAGAATTGGTTCATCACAGGTCACCGAGGGGGCGTATGTGCAATCCGGCCAGTCGACCCTGCTGGCGACGGTGCAGCAGATCGACCGTCTCTATGTTGATGTGAACCAGGCGAGCACCGAGGTGCTTCGATTGAGGAAGGCCCTTCAGAGCGGCAAGCTTCACAGCGCGGGACAGGGGGCGGGTGAGGCGCGGGTAACTTTGCTGCTCGAGGACGGCAGCGCCTACGAGCATGCCGGCACGCTCCAATTCGCGGATATCACCGTTGACCCATCCACCGGAACGGTGCGCGTGCGTGCGCTGGTGCCCAATCCGCAGCGCGAACTTCTGCCCGGCATGTTTGTCCGGGCGCGCATTGAGGAGGGGGTGAATCCCGCGGCAATGCTCATACCGCAGCAGGGTGTTTCGCGAAACCAGCGCGGCAATGCCACCGCGATGGTCGTGTCTGATCAGGGCAGGGCGGAGATTCGGATTCTGACGGCTGAACGGGCGGTGGGAAGCGACTGGATTGTCACGTCGGGCCTCAACAGCGGAGACAAGGTGATCGTGCAGAATCTGCAGCGCATCCGGCCGGGCTCCGCCGTTGTTCCGGTTCCGGCGACAATTGCCGCTTCGGACTCCGACGCCTCCGGCGTGAAGCCGTAGGCCCCGGATTTCAGCGACAATCCAACCAACCGGGAGAAACGTTTCATGGCCAAATTTTTCATCGATCGACCCATTTTTGCGTGGGTGATTGCGCTTGTCATCATGCTGTCAGGGATGGCGGCCATCCGGACGCTGCCGGTATCCCAGTATCCCAGCATCGCTCCGCCGGCCATTTCCGTACGCGCGGTCTATCCCGGGGCGTCCGCGAAGACCGTCGAGGACACGGTGACCCAGGTCATCGAGCAGAACATGAATGGCATCGACAACCTGCGCTACATGGCGTCGACGAGCGACTCGGGCGGCAATGTGACCATCACGCTGACGTTCGAGGCGGGGACGGATGCCGACATCGCGCAGGTCCAGGTGCAGAACAAGCTGCAGCTCGCCATGCCGCTCCTGCCGAATGAGGTGCAGCAGCAGGGGGTCAGGGTCACGAAATCGGTGAGAAACTTTCTGATGGTGCTGGGCTTTGTCTCGAAGGACGGAAGCATGAGCCGCAACGACATCTCCGACTACGTTGCGGCGAATGTGCAGGACTCGATCAGCCGCATCCAGGGTGTCGGCGACATCCAGCTCTTCGGCACGCAGTATGCGATGCGCATCTGGCTGAATCCCGACGGCCTCGCGAACTATCGGCTGACTATCAGCGACATCACGTCTGCGCTGCAGGCGCAGAACGCGCAGGTGTCCGCGGGTCAGCTCGGCGGCACTCCAGCGGTTCCCGGTCAGCGGATGGCGGCTACAATCACGGCGCAGACCCGGCTCGAAACCGCGGAGCAGTTCGGCAACGTCCTCCTTCGCGTCAACGAGGATGGCTCCCTGGTGCGCCTGCGTGATGTGGCGCGGGTCGAGCTTGGAGGTGAAAACTACTCGATTGAAACGCGCTACAATGGCAGGCCCGCCTCGGGCATGGCCATTCGTCCGGCGACGGGCGCGAACGCACTGGAAACCGCCCGGCTGGTGCGTGAAAAGATCGAGGAGCTGTCGCAGTTTTTCCCGCCTGGCCTGACCGTCGAGTTCCCCCTCGACACGACACCCTTTGTGAGGATCTCCATCTCGGAGGTGGTCAAGACTCTCGTCGAGGCGATCGCGCTGGTCTTCCTGGTGATGTACCTGTTCATGCAGAATTTTCGGGCGACACTCATTCCAACAATCGCCGTGCCGGTGGTGCTGCTGGGAACTTTCGCCGTGATGGATGCCGCTGGTTTCTCCATCAATACGCTGACCATGTTCGGCATGGTGCTTGCGATCGGCCTGCTGGTGGACGACGCGATTGTTGTCGTCGAGAATGTCGAGCGGGTGATGAGCGAGGAGGGATTGTCGCCGCGGGATGCGACGAGGAAATCCATGGAGCAGATCACGGGGGCTCTTGTAGGCATTGCGCTCGTACTGACGGCCGTGTTTGTGCCGATGGCTTTTTTCGGCGGATCGGTGGGGGTGATCTACCGCCAGTTCTCGATCACGGTCGTTTCAGCCATGATCCTTTCGGTGATCGTGGCGATCGTGCTGACTCCCGCCCTGTGCGCGACGATGCTGAAACCGATCCCGAAGGGGCATCATGGCACAAAACGGGGCTTCTTCGGGTGGTTCAACCGGCTGTTTGAACGCAGTTCCTCGAAGTACACCACGGGCGTATCCGGTTTGCTGACGCGAACAGGGCGCTCACTTGTGGTTTACGTGCTCATTCTCGGTGCGATGGCGCTGCTCTTCGTGCGCATGCCCACGGGGTTCCTTCCGGATGAGGACCAGGGATTGATGTTCGCCCAGGTGCTTCTGCCTGTGGGATCCACCCAGGAGCAGACGCTCGCCGTGATGAAGGACGTGGAGAAACATTTCCTCGAAAACGAGAAGGCCAACGTCGAGTCGATCTTCACGGTTGCGGGATTCAGCTTTGGAGGCCAGGGGCAGCACACGGGACTCGCGTTCATCAAGCTGCGCGACTGGGCTGATAGACCGGGCAGGGATGCCAAGGTGAAGGCGATTGCAGGCCGCGCGATGGGCGCGTTCATGAAGTTCAAGGATGCGATCGCGTTTGCGTTTGCGCCGCCCTCGGTGCTCGAGCTGGGCACCGCGAATGGCTTTGACTACCGCCTGCAGGACCAGGCCGGACTCGGGCACGATCGCCTGATGGAGGCCCGCGCTCAGTTTCTGGAGCTGGCGTCGAAGCACCCCGATCTGAGCAACGTCCGTCCAAGCGGATTTGAGGACAACCCCCAGTACAAGATTGATGTGGACCAGGAGAAGGCCAGTGCGCTGGGCATTTCGCTCACGGACATCAACCGCACGCTGTCGGCCGCCTGGGGCTCGTCCTATGTCAATGACTTCATCGACAAGGGGCGGGTGAAGCGGGTCTACATTCAGGCGGATGCGCCCTATCGCATGCTGCCCGAGGACCTGAACCGCTGGTACGTGAGAAACAGTCGGAAGGAGATGGTGCCCTTCTCCGCGTTTGCGAGTGCGCGCTGGATGTATGGACCCTCGCTGCTGGAGCGATTCAACGGCCTGCCTGCGATTGCGGTCCAGGGGGAGCCCGCACCCGGCAGGAGCACGGGTGACGCCATGGCGGCGCTCGAGCAGATTTCCAGGCAGTTGCCGCTGGGAACGGGACATGCCTGGGGAGGGTTGTCGTTCGAGGAGCGGCTGTCGGGTTCGCAGGCGCCGGCGCTGTATGCGGTTTCGCTTCTTGTGGTGTTTCTCTGCCTGGCTGCGCTCTATGAAAGCTGGTCCATTCCGTTCGCCGTGATGCTGGTGGTTCCGCTCGGCGTGATCGGCGCCCTGCTGGCTGCGATGGTCCGCGGACTGCCCAACGACGTCTATTTCCAGGTTGGGCTGCTGACCACGATCGGCCTGTCGTGCAAGAACGCCATTCTCATCGTCGAGTTTGCGAAGGAGGGGTATGACCGCGGCATGAGTCTCATGGACGCCACGATTCTGGCAGCGCGCCAGCGGCTGCGGCCAATCCTCATGACCTCGTTCGCATTCGTCCTGGGCGTGCTTCCGCTCGTGCGTGCCAATGGTGCCGGATCCGGCAGCCAGAACGCCATCGGCACGGGTGTGATGGGGGGCATGCTGAGCGCGACGTTTCTCGCCATCTTCCTGATACCGGTGTTCTTCGTCGCGGTGCTTCGCCTGATGAAGGTCAAGCCGCGGCCAGGGAGCTCGGGCACGCACGGATGACGATCGCGTCGTCTCGGCCAGTCGGAAACATCCAGGCGCGGGGTTGCGTCGCGCCTGGCACGCACCGCTATCTCACCCAGGTGTCCTTCAGTGTGATTGTCCGGTTGAATGCCGGTTGTCCGGAAACGCCGGGGTGCACGTCGCGGGTAAAATACCCGAGACGCTCGAATTGGAAGGTCGCTCCAATCGCGGCGTCGCCCAGTGAATGTTCGAGCTTTCCAGTGACGATCCGGAGCGAGTCGGGATTGACGACCCTGAGGAAGTCCTCCTCACGGGCGGGTTCCGACACCGTGAACAGACGGTCATAGAGGCGAACCTCCGCGTCGAAGCAGTGCCGGGTGCTCACCCAATGGATGGTTCCCTTGACCTTGCGGTCGGCGTTGGGTGCGCCGCTGCGCGTGGAAAGGTCAGCGGTGCATCGCAGTTCGAGAACAGCTCCTGATGAATCCTTCACGATCTCATCGAGCCTGATGATGCACGCATACTTCAGCCGCACCTCGCCGCCGGGCTTCAGTCGGAAATACTTTGGCGGAGGAACCTCCGCAAAATCATCCGATTCAATGTAGACTTCGCGGGTGAGGGGCATGGACCGGCGCGTTGGCGCCTCGGACTGCGGGTCATTCACGGCTTCGCAGGGGATGGTTTCACCGTCAGCGATGTTGGTGAGAACGATTCTGACGGGATTCAGGACGGCGAACCGGCGCAGTGCCATGGCGTTCAGCTCTTCGCGGACGGCATGTTCAAAAAGGGCGATGTCTGTGACGCTGTTGTATCGGGTGACTCCGACCCCGATGACAAAGCGTCGCAGGGCGGCCGCGGGCACACCCCGCCTTCGGAGAGCCGCGAGGGTGGGCAGGCGCGGATCGTCCCAGCCATCGACGACCTTCGCCTCGACGAGCTGCAGGAGCTTGCGTTTCGAAACCAGCGTGTAGCCGGGCACAAGCTTGGCGAATTCGTACTGGTGCGGGACAGGACGCGGCAGATTGAGATTCGTTAGGATCCAGTCGTAGAGCGGCCTGTGGTCCACGAACTCGAGCGTGCAGATGCTGTGAGTCACGCCCTCGATGTAGTCGCTCAGGCAGTGCGCGTAATCGTACAGTGGATAAATGCACCAGGCATTTCCGGTCTGGTGATGCGGCACATGGCGGATGCGATAGAGAAGCGGATCGCGCAGCCAGACATTCGGTGATGTCATGTCGATCCTCGCCCGCAGCGATCGGGCTCCATCGGCAAACTCCCCCGCGCGCATGCGCTGGAAGAGATCGAGATTCTCGGCGACCGTGCGATTCCTCCAGGGTGAATCCCTGCCCGGCTGATCGGGCGCGCCGCGGTATTCGTCGGTTTCCTTCGGTGAAAGGTCGCACACGTAAGCCCTCCCCTCCCTGATCAGGACGAGGGCGAACTCGTAGAGCGCTTCAAAATAGTCGCTGGCGAAAAAGGGTTCGGTGATCCCGGAATTTGGATTCGCGGGAGACATGTGAAAATCCAGCCTGCCTTCCTGGAGTGATCGGTGCGCACTGGCTCCCTTCGATTTGAAGGCGAGGCAATGGTCGGCCCATCCGGAGATCAGCCAGCGGACGTCGGCGATTATTGAATCAACGTACTCCGCCTCTTCCTTCGCGGGATTGGTGTCGTCAAAACGCAGGTTGCACTGGCCGTTCTGCTCCCGGGCGATTCCGAAATTCAGGCAGATTGACTTGGCGTGACCGATATGAAGGTAGCCGTTGGGTTCCGGCGGGAATCGGGTCACGATTTTCGCATGGCGTCCGGCGGAGACGTCGGACGCGACAATGTCGCGGATGAAGTCGGATGGCTCGGCTGCAGGCGTGGAGGTTTCAGCGGACATGGCTGCATGAGGAAAAGTCATCTCGGGGTGCAAGGCAATGACCCAAACGCCTCTGGGAGTCATACGACTTCAAGGGGGGCATGCCCATTGCTGTCAATGTGCAGGAAATCCTCGGGCGAGGGGATTGATGCCTATCCGTGGGCAGGAATGGTCGCCTTTGAGCCGGGTGCGGCGGTCTGGTGAATTGCCTCGGGTTTCGGACGTTTGCGCAGACGTTCGAGCCAGAGGTAGACAACAGGGACGGAGTAGAGCGTGAGAAGCTGGCTGACGGCGAGTCCACCGGCAATCGCGAGGCCGAGGGGGCGTCGCATTTCAACGCCTTCGCCGGTTGCAAGGATCAAGGGCAATGATCCCAGAAGCGCTGCCATGTTGGTCATCAGGATTGGACGGAATCGCATGACGGCGGCCTGATAGATCGCGGAACGCGGGGAGAGCCCGCCATGTCGTTCCGCTTCGAGTGCGACATCGATCATGAGGATTGCGTTCTTCATCACGATTCCGACAAGAAGGAACAATCCGAGCAGCGCGATGAGGGTGAATTCGGTCCCGGTGATTCTCAGCGCGAGCAGGGCTCCAAGACCCGCGGAGGGAAGCGTCGAGAGTATGGTGATGGGATGAAGCAGGCTCTCGTAGAGAATGCCCAGGACCAGATACACGGCCACGACAACGCCCAGTATGAGAAAAGGCTGATCCTGAAGGCTCTTCTGAAAGCTCTGCGCGTTGCCGCCGAGGCGCCCCTGGATTTCCGTGGGCAGCATTATTCCGGCGAGGGCGCGGTCGATGGCCTTGAGGGCCTGGTCGAGCGAGACGCCCTCGGCGAGGGAGAATCCGATGTTGATCGATGCGAATTGGCTCGTGTGCCGCACGCGGTCGTCGATCAATGCGAAATCATAGCGTGCAAAGGCGGATAGCGGCACGCGCGAGCCGTCGCGCGCAATGACCTGAATCTGGTCGAGTGTGATCGGATCCTGCGTGTACCGGGGCTCGAGTTCCATCACGACACGATACTGGTTGAGCGCGTCGTACAGCGTGGCGATCTGGCGCTGGCTGAACGAGCTGTTCAGGACCTGCGTCACCATGCGCATGTCCACGCCGAGCCTGCGCGCGGCCTCGCGATCGATGTGAAGGCGGACCTGCTTGGTTCCCTTGTCGGATGGGCCGTCGACATCGACGAGTTCCGGGATTTCGCGCAGAGCCTCGGACACTTTGGGCCACCATTTGCGCAGATCCGAAAGCTCGCTCGCCAGAAGAACAAACTCATAGGATCCGGAGTCGGAGGTGCGGGGCATGTCGATGTCCTGGGACACGCTGAGCCACAGCATGCCGCCGGGTATTGGGGGCGTTTTCGTCCGAATGCGGTTGATCACATCGGTGGCTGAAACCTTGCGCTCCACGAGAGGTTTGAGGCGGATCATGATCCGGGAGTTGCTTAGCCCCCCGGATCCGCCGCTCGTGCCGATGACATCCTGGACTGCGGGATCGGCCAGCAGCAGTCTGCGGTAAGCCTCGATCTTTGGCTGCATGACCTGGAAGGAAAAGCCGTCGTCACCGCGAACGAAACCCGAGATCTGTCCGGTATCCTGCTGGGGCAGGAATCCCTTGGGAATGCGAACATAGAGCGTGATGGTGAGCGCGATCGTTCCGATCAGGGTAATGAGCGTGAGTGTCGAGTGCTGAATGACCCACGAGAGGGACCGCGCATAGATGCCGCGCAGGTGGTCGAAGAACCAGGTGCTGATCCGTGAAAGCCGGCCCTCCGACATCGCCGACCGCGGCTTCAGCCACCGCGCGCAGAGGCTGGGGGTGAGCGTGAGCGAGATGGCGAGGGAGACAGTGATGGCGGCCGCCAGCGTGATGGAGAATTCGCGAAACAGCCGCTCGACGAGCCCCCCCATGAAAAGGATGGAAACGAAAACCACGACCAGCGAGAGGTTCATCGCGAGCAGCGTGAAGCCGACCTCGCTGGATCCCTTGAGCGCGGCGCGGAAGGGGGAGAGTCCGCGTTCGATATGGCGCGAGATGTTCTCAAGGACGACGATGGCATCGTCCACCACGAGACCGGCGGCCACGATCAATGCCATCAACGACAGGTTGTTCAGCGAAAACCCGTACAGATACATGACCGCGAACGTGCCGATCAGGGACACGGGTATGGCCAGGCTGGGGATGAGCGCCGAACGCGCGTTTCCCAGGAAAAGGAGCACGACAAGCACGACGAGCGAGCCGGAAATGAACAGCGTCCATTTCGCCTCCCGCAGGGTCGCCCGAATTCCCGGCGATCGATCCATCACGACGGCGAGCTCGGCGTCCGCCGGAAGAAGCGCACGCAGGGACGGGAGCTCGGAATAGATCTCGTTTATGGTCGAGATGATGTTGGCACCAGGCTGGCGGCTGATCATGAGCAGCACCGCCGGGCGATCGTTGTAGAATCCGCTGCTGTAGCGATCCTCGACCGAGTCAGTCACAGTGGCCACGTCGCCGAGCCTCACCGGTGCGCCATCGCGGTACCGGATGATCAGAGGCAGGTATTGCTCCGCGCGGCGGAGTTGATCGTTGGTCTGCACCTGCCAGGTGCGGTCTCCGGCGTCGATCGAGCCGCGCGGCTTGAGGGAATTGGCCTCGCTGATCGCTGTGCGCACCTCGTCAAGAGCTATGCCGTAGTGGGCCAGTGCATTGGGATTCAACTGCACCCTGACGGCTGGCAGCGAACTTCCCCCGACCGTCACCTCACCCACCCCCTGGATCTGCGACAGCTTTTGCGCGATGATCGTGGATGCGGCGTCGTAAAGGACTCCGGGAGCCAGGTTGGGGGAGCTCAGCGCCAGCGCCATGATCGGCGCCTGGGAGGGATTGATTTTCTTGTAACTTGGATTGCCCGGCATGCCCGACGGCAGCTGGCTCCTGGCGGCATTGATTGCAGCCTGCACATCGCGCGCAGCGGCGTTGGTGTCACGGTCAAACGCAAACTGCAGCATGATGCTGGTGGCGCCCTGGTTGCTCCACGAGTAGATGTTGGTCACACCGGCAATGCTGCCGAACGCGCGTTCAAGCGGTGTCGCGACGGCCGATGCCATTGTTTCCGGGCTGGCGCCGGGGAGTGACGCGCTCACACGGATGGTGGGGAAGTCCACCTCTGGCAGGGGTGCGATCGGCAGCAGTCCATACGCCAGCAGGCCCATCAGCACGAGCGCAACCGCGAGCAGGCAGCTCGCAACGGGTCGTCGGATGAATGGGCGGGAGAGATTCATGCCCGGCAGAATGACGGGTCAATGCGCAGCCGTGTGCAGGCCGGCCTCGGCGGCCTGTGCCGCGCGGGCATGTTCGCGTGAACGCCTGCCTTGAACGGTCAGTCGATCGAAGAAAAGATAGACCACCGGGGTCGTGAAGAGCGTTAGCACCTGGCTCACGAGCAGGCCTCCGACCATGGCGAGGCCGAGTGGCTGGCGCAGCTCCGCTCCGGAACCGGTTGCCAGCATGAGCGGCAGTGCGCCGAACAGCGCGGCGAGCGTGGTCATCAGGATTGGTCGAAAACGCAGCAGCGCGGCCTGATGAATCGCGTCGCGCGGACTCAGACCCTGCTTGCGCTCCGCCTCGAGGGCGAAGTCGATCATCATGATTCCGTTCTTCTTCACCAGGCCGATCAGGAGAATGATGCCAATGATCGCGATCATGTCCAGCGGCCGGCCGGTCAGCTTGAGGGCGAGCAGCGCCCCCACAGTGGCCGAGGGCAGGGTCGATAGGATCGTGACCGGATGGATGCTGCTCTCGTAGAGAATGCCGAGCACGATGTACATCGTGACCACCGCGGCCAGCACCAGCCAGAGTGTGCTCGAGAGCGACGCGCGGAAGGCGTGGGCCGAGCCCTGGAATCGCATTTCGATGGACGCCGGCAGTGCGAGTTCCGTGCTTGCCTTTTCAATCGCGCTGACGGCCTCGCCTAGGGAGGCATTGCGGCCGAGGTTGAACGAGACCGTGACTGCCGGAAACTGCCCGACGTGATTGATGAGGAGCGCCGTGGGGCGCTCGGTCACGCGGGTGATGCTCGAAAGCGGAACGGGCTGGCCTGATGCGGAATCGACATAGATGTTTCCCAGGCTGGCCGGGCCGTGCACCAGCGCCGGGTCCATCTCGAGGACCACGCGGTACTGGCTGGTCTGGGTGAAGAGCGTGGAAATCTGGCGCTGTCCAAACGCGCTGTAGAGGGCGTCGTCGATCCTGGCGATGCTTATGCCGAGGCGGCTGGCGGCGTCGCGATCGATCTCCACGTAGGCCTGCAGACCCTGCTGCTGAAGATCACTCGCGACGTCGGCGAGTTGGGGCAGCTCCTGCAGGCGGGAGATCATGCGGGGCACCCATTCGTCGAGCAGCGATTGATCCGGGCTCGTGAGCGTGAATTGAAACTGGGTCCGGCTCACGCGGTCCTCGATTGTCAGCTCCTGGACCGGCTGCATGTAGAGGGTGATGCCCGACACCGCCCTGGCCTTTTCGCGCAGGCGTTCAATCACATCGGATGCGGATTCACTGCGCTCATTGTGCGGCTTGAGGTTGATCAGCATGCGCCCGCTGTTGAGGGTTGCGTTGGTGCCGTCGACCCCGATGAAGGAGGAAAGGCTGACGACCGCGGGATCCTTGAGGATCACAGCGGCGAGCTGCTGCTGGCGCTCGGACATGGCGCTGAATGAAATCGACTGTGGCGCCTCCGTCACAGCCTGGATCGCCGCGTTGTCCTGCACCGGGAAGAATCCCTTGGGCACGGCCAGATAGAGCAGTGCGGTGAGGATGAGTGTGCCGAGGGTGAGCAGCAGCGTGGCACCCTGGTGGTGAAGGACCCAGTCGAGCCACGTTCCATAGCGCGCAATCACCCGGTCGAGGAATCCCGGAGTGTCGTGGCTGGTGGACTGGGGGAGCAGCCGGGCGCACATCATCGGTGTCAGCGTCAGCGAAATGACGAGCGAGATCAGGATGGAAACGGCGAGAGTGATTGCGAACTCATGGAAGAGGCGCCCGACCACATCGCCCATGAACAGCAGCGGGATCAGCACGGCGATGAGGGAGATCGTGAGCGAAACGAGGGTGAATCCTATCTGGGAGGCGCCCTTGAGCGCCGCCTCGATGGGGGAGGCTCCCTGTTCGCGGTAGCGCGCAATGTTTTCCAGCATGACGATCGCGTCGTCGACAACGAATCCCGTTGCGATCGTCAGCGCCATCAGGGTCAGGATGTTCAGCGAGTATCCGGCGAGGTACATGACGCCGAACGTGCCGATCAGGGAGAGGGGGACCGCGATGCTTGGAATGATGGTGGCCGCGAAATTGCGGAGAAAAAGGAACGTCACGAGCACCACGAGGCCCACGGCGAACATCAGCTCATGCTGCACGTCGCGCACGGAGGCGCGGATGCTTTGCGTGCGGTCGGTGAGGACCGACATCTCAACGGCGGCGGGAAGGCTGCTTGAAAGCTGGGGGAGCAGGGCCTGCACGCGGTCCACCACCTCGATGACATTGGCTCCGGGCTGCCGCTGGACGTTGACAAGCACGGCGGGAAGGTCGTTCGCCCATGCGGCGAGGCGTCGGTCCTCGGATGCATTCACGATTCGGGCGACATCGCCGAGCCGGAGGGCCGCGCCGTTCTGCCAGGCGATGATGAGATTGCGGTACTCCTCGACGGAGCGAAGCTGGTCGTTCGCATCCATCAGGATGTTGCGCGTGGGGCCGTCGAAGCTGCCCTTGGGCTGGTTGACGCTCGCGGCATTGATCGCCGCACGCACGTCGGCGAAGTTCAGCTTGTGGGCGGCGAGCGCGGCGGGATTGACCTGCACCCGGACCGCCGGGCGCTGGCCGCCGGCGAGGCTCACCATGCCGACGCCGGGAATCTGGGCGAGTTTCTGGGCAACGCGAGTGTCGACCAGATCGTGCACCTCGGGCAGCGGAAGGCTTTGTGACGTCACCGCCAGTGTCAGGATGGGCGTGTCCGCGGGATTGACCTTTCGATAAATCGGCGGGGCCGGCATGTCATTGGGAAGCAGATTGTCAGCCGCATTGATGGCAGCCTGCACTTCCTGTTCGGCAACGCCCATCGGAATTTCCAGGGAGAACTGGAGTGTGATCACCGAGGCTCCTCCCGAACTGGCCGAGGACATCTGATTCAAGCCGGGGATCTGGCCAAAACGCCGCTCGAGAGGCGCCGTGATCGAACTCGCCACGACCCGCGGGCTGGCGCCCGGATAGAAGGTGAAGACCTGGATGGTGGGATAATCCACCTCCGGAAGCGCCGCGATCGGCAGCAGCCGGTAGGCCATGACGCCCGAAAGCAGCAGGGCCACCATCAGCAGCGTGGTGGCTATGGGTCGCAGAATAAACGTGCGCGACGGATTCATGAACTCCTTGCGCGCGGGGTGGGAGGAGCGGGCGGGCTGGGAGTTCCATTGACAATCTGAACGGTGCGGCCTTCGCGCAATCGGTCCAGGCCTTCAAGGACGACTTGATCGCCGGCTGCGACTCCCTGCGTGACCGCCTGCCACGTGCCGTCCGATGGGCCGAGCACGACATCGTGGATCATCGACTTGTTTTTCGCGTCGACGACATAAACGTAGGTTCCCCGTGAGCCGAATTGCACGGCATCGGCGGGGATGATGACTGCGTCCTCAATCGTGTTCACGCGCAGGCGGATATTGACGAACTGATTGGGAAACAGAATTTCGTCGGCATTGGGGAACTCTGCCTTGAGGCGCACGGTGCCCGTCGCGATGTTGATCTGATTGTCCACCGTTTTCAGGACGCCCGTTTCGAGAAGGTTCTGTTCATTGCGATCCCATGCCTCGGTCCGGAGCACCTTGCCGGCCCGCAGGGGATCGAGAACCTTTTGGAGATCGACCTCTGGAATGGTGAACACGACGGAGATGGGCTGGGTCTGTGTAATCACCACGAGACCGTTTGCATCTCCGGGTCGGATGAGGTTTCCGGGGTCAACTTGGCGCAAACCAAGACGTCCATCGATGGGAGCCTCGATTCGGGTGTAGCCGAGCTGGAGTCTTGCATCCTCGACCTGGGCCTCATTGGCGGCGAGAGCACCGCTTCGCTCAGCCACGCGAGCTTGGGCGGCGTCGAGCTCCTGCGCTGTCACGAGGGTCTTTTCGAAGAGCTGCTTCAGCCGCTCGAGATCGCGCTCGGCATTGTGGAGCTGCGCCAGGTTTTGCTTCTGATTGCCCTCGGCTTGCGCCAGCTTGATCTGGTAGGGATCAGGATCGATCTCCGCGAGGAGGTCGCCCTTCCTGATCTTTTGACCTTCAGTGAAGGCGACCCGGATGAGCTGGCCCTCGACACGACTGCGCACGGTCACGGTGTTGAGTGGAGTGACGGTTCCAATCGCCTTCAGATAAACGGCAAGGGAGTCCCTTTTTGCGGCAACGGTCTTGACCGGCACGGCCTCCGCTCCACCGAAACCTCCGGATCCATGGCGGAAGGAAAAGCCCCGGGATTGAGGCGGCTGGCTTGCTGACTTGAAACCGAAATACCAGACCCCCCCTGCGAAAACGGCACCGATTGCGGCGAATATCAGCCAACGTCGCTTGGATGAGGGCGTGGGAGAAGACATAGTGCGGAATAGTAGACGCAATCCCCTGACGGAAGGTGACGCGGATGGCGAAAAATAGAGATGAAACGGTTGTTTACCGCGTGCAAGGTTCCCCAACGCAAAGTCGGAAAAAAGAATCGGCTAACGCTTTGCGCCATGCATGCGGAGCACATCACTGATGGAGACCGGGCTGCCTCCCTGGCGCTTGCTTTCATCGGCGGCTTCCATGAATGCCAGCACCTCAATCATTTCGTCGTGGGAAACAGGTGCCTTTCTCGTCTGGAAGAAGGAAACTATCTCTCTCACGAGAGGGGCATAGTCCGCCTTGAGATCATCGTTGATCACTCCGGTTTTCAGCAAGGCTTTGAAGCCGTACCCGGCATTCGCGTCGCGATAGCCCTGAAAAGTTGCGACCCGCCCATCCGCCCACCGGCCAGTGACGACATCCACGTCGGGGGCATGAGTGCGCACCACGGTCTGGCAGCCCGTGCCGAGGATCGCGTACAGAATCTCAACGCCGTGTACGCCGTACCAAAAGAGGTCAGGATGATGAGGCTCGAGTGTGCACGGCGACTGGCTTGTCAGCGCGCGGATGGCCGCGCGGGTGTCAGGGCTCAGCTTTGTCACGGACTCCGCATAGCGCAGCGAGGACGCGCTGAAAAACGGCACGTTGTATTTTTTGGCGAGAGCCACGATCTCGAGTCCCTGCCCAAGCGTGCCTGCAAGCGGTTTGTCGATGAACACGGGTTTGCCGGTGGGGAACACGATTCTTGCGATCTCCAGATGCTTTCGTCCGTCCACGTTCTCGATCATGACGCAGTCCACCTGGCCCAGGACTTCCTCGATTGAATCGCAGAGTTTTACGCCGTACTTTTCGCTCAGGTCCTTCGCAAAGCCGGCGATCCGGTCGATGCTCGCCTTCTGCATGTCCGGACTTCCGCTGCGAAACGCCGCGACAACAGTTGCGCCGGACAGGTGATTCGACGCCTTTGGGTCGTTGAGCATCTTTGTGAATGCCACGGCGTGGGACGTGTCCAGGCCGATCATGCCGATCCTGAGACCGGCATCCGCACCAGGCGCGGCGGTGAGTGAAGTGGCGAAAATCATGAAGGGAGGAAGCAGACGCAGGAAGGAGGATGGATGAATCATGGTTGAAAAAGTTCAGGTTTTCGCGCCGGCCAGGTAGGGCGGCCGGGCGGACTCGTGAAGCAGAAACCGGGCGCGGTTGTGCAGGAGCGGATCCTCGGGATCCAGCCGGACGATGTCGTCGTTGTTCGCATCGATGGAAAGCCAGGGACCCGCAGCCAGCCGGTCGCGGGTCAGGTCGACGTTGTTCGCGCGAAGATGAGAGAGAAAGTCCTCCAGGATGGGCGCGCCTGCCGTGGATGCGGCGAATCGATCCCTGATGCCTGCGACGCCAGCGGGTGATCCCAGCCGGTGGGAGATATTGCCGTAGTGGCATACCGAGGCGGAGAGATGGCCGATGGACGGCGGTGCGTTCACGTGCGACGGGTCGTTTCTGCGAATGGCCTCGAGGAAATTGGACATGTGCGCAGAGCCTCCGTCGGCGGGGAACTTCCGGACCAGTTTGCCCTTTGAATCGTACGCGGATGCGCCGGTGAGTGCCGTGAGATAGCCGCCTTCACAATGGATGATCGTTCCGGCGCGAATGCCGAGACGATTGTCCGAGTAAGTGACTCCCGTCTTCGCGGGAAGACCGCGATTCTCGAAAAATATCGGGCATCGTTCGTGGTCGTAAACGACAAGCATTGAATTGGGCGTTTCGGCGGAGTCATTGACGACAAAGCGTCCGCCGACGGACATGACGCGGCGCGGGGCCCGGTTGTCGTTCAGCAGTGCGAAAGCCAGGTCGAGAACGTGCACGCCGTTGTTTCCCAACTCGCCATTCCCGGTGTCCCACATCCAGTGCCAGTCGTAGTGCAGCTTCTCGCGTCGCAAGGGAACAACCGGCGAGGGACCGCAGTAGCGATCGTAGTCCAGCCAGTCCGGGTACCAGGGCAGGACTTCCTTCACCGCGGTGCGGTGGCTGTAGTAGACGGCATGGACGTGTGTGATGCCGCCCAGAGCGCCGGAGCGGACAAATTCGCCCGCCTCGGCGAGACCGGCGTCCGTGCGGCGCTGCGTGCCGACCTGGACCACGCAGCCTGAGGCTTTTGCCGCCTCGATCATGGCCCACCCTTCGTGCACGGTGTGGGACATGGGTTTCTCGACGTAGACGTGCTTGCCCGCCTGCAGTGCCCGGATTGTGAGCAGACCGTGCCAATGATTGGGAGTGGCGATGACCACGGCATCGACGTCGTTGCGCTCCAGCAGCAGCCCGGCGTCCGTCGTGGTGAACGGACGGTGACGGTCCGCTGGAAAATTCGAAGACACCGCTGCGAGGGTGCGCGGATCGACGTCGCAAAGTCCGGCGATTTCGACGCCTGGGGTGGCCAGGAGACCCTTGAGATGATCGGCACCCTTGGTGCTCAGCCCGACGATGCCCATGCGCACTGTGTCCGAAGGGGTGCGGAGCACGGAGGGTGCGGCGCGCAGGTTGCGGGACAGGCCGGCGGTTGCGGCGACGGCCGCAGTGGATAGAAAACGACGGCGGTTCCAGGGAGAGGGGAGGGAGGCCATGGCGCGGGAGAGGGATCAAAGTGAAGATTCGTCTGACGAAGTGCGAACGCTTTTACCGCGAAAGTACCGCAAGAGCGCGCCGAGGCGCGTTCGCTCCTCTCCACGGGGCGGAAAGGAGTGGCGGCAACCATTTCATTTGCAACAAATAGCAGCCATTGCCGGGCGATTCTCCATTCGTCCTGCTCCGGCCTTGACCTGCGGTTGAATACCGGCACTTTTCGCCGGTTTACCGCACGCTTGCCTGATGGTGTAATGGTAGCACAGGCGACTTTGACTCGCCTAGTCATGGTTCGAATCCATGTCGGGCAGCCAAATGAGGATCAGCAACTCAGGTGATAAATCGGAAATGGTGAAAATTAGATGTCCCGATTTTCGCCCGTTTTTCAAGGGCATGTTCCCTGTGGCTGCATGGAGATGGAGCGATTCAGTTTGCCGTGCGAATTGCGCTCATGAACGGGGAATTGCCTCCGGTGACTGGCGAGCCCCATAAGCCGGATGGTGCATCTTTGAGCGCGCCGGAGTTTTCCAGTGCCGCGACGCTGTTTTCCCAAGAGTTGCACGGCAGGCTGATGGAAAAAGTGATCATCCGGCCCAGAAGTCTGATGAACGGTTCAGGGTTTTCGCCGACGGTCAGCGCTTCCAGATACGAGAGATAGTCTCCGCGAAGGGATGTGGGCACGATCAGGCGGCTGCAGTTACGGGCGGTCAGCTCGGCATTGAGGAAGAGCCGCGCGAGCCGGCCATTGCCGTCGTTGAACGGATGCACTTCGGCGATGGCGAACATCATGAAGGCACCCCGTGCCACTGGCTGCTCGAGGTGTCGGCCGATCTCAAAGGACTGCCGCAGGGTGCCGCGCACCAATTCCGGATTCACAAATTCGCGGGTTCCCACACGGTTGGCGGTTTCCTTGAAGCGGCCCGGGCCGACATCGAGCCTGTCGTGCATCAAGCGGGCGTGCCGGACTTCAAGCAACCGGAGAAAGTCATTGGCATCACTCGGGATCTCCCGGCAATTGTGGCCGTCCGTAGCGAGGTGAAATGTGGAAAGTATATCGTGCGCGTCCTTGGGGCGCGCGGGCGGCAACTTGTGGTCAAACACGATTTCCCGCGCCTCTTGGATCGTGAATACCGTGCCTTCGATATAATTGGAAAAATAGGCCTCCCAAAAGGCGTGCAGCCTGCGTTCGACCTGCGGTCGCTCGGGCAATGGCGCGAAGCATTCCGTCGCCAGCCGGGTGGCGAGCCGGGTAAAGAGAGCCAGGCGATCCGGGTCGTAGGGTTCGCGGCGTGCGCGGGCCCGGCCGACCGCTGAAACCAAGGTCTCTGCATGGGTCCCCTCCACGAGCGCGGTGATCATGGTGCGCGCGCGCAGGGCGCTTTCCGCGAGATCGAGCATGGGGGCGAGTTCTTCGGCGGCAACCAGGAGCCGGCGGAGTTCATCCGGCCCATGAATCCGGCACAGCCGGTCGAGCCATCCCTCCACCGCGGCGCGACCGAGGGTCTTGCGTTCAGCGCCTCCGCGCGCGCGACTTTCCGTCAAGTTCTCCAGGAGAGCGCGGGGGCGCGAGGCAATGAACAGATCGGCGCCGAGCTGCGTATCGCCCGCCTGGGCCGCAGCACCTTTCCACACGCGCAGGGTCACGCCCGGCAACTTGTGGATCTTGTTCTTTCGGCCGTGAGTGACATGATAAACGTAGGCCGGCGATGGCTTGGCCTCAATGGCCGTCCGATGGCTGATGACGGCACCGGGATAGAAATGCCGGATGATGGCCGGCAGATCGGAACGGACAAGCTCCTCTGGCGCGGTCGTCAGATCAGTGGTGTAGATACGCGACGCAAGCTTGCGTGCTTCCTTGCGCTTGATCATCCTCGCCAAGCGGTTGGCCTCAGAGGAGTCGGAGGAGCCGAAGAGAAGTGGCATAAAATCCGGAGTTTAGGTAGAAGAAGTACCGAAAAATGATAAATATCGGAACTTAGTCGATAAATCATGTGAAATATTAGTATTTAATGTAGAAAATTCGTGTGATAGTCGATTCCTCCACAATTTAGAGAGCCAAGCGGACTGGGTGGGGTAGACGGTGCTGTTTCACAACCCGAGCACGGTGGCATCGGCCTTGGCGGGCCTGGTGGCCGACGCCGCCAGGATTTTCCGACGCTATGCCGGCCTCGCAGTGCCTGCCGAGCAGGCTTCGCGGACGATTCCGCGCAACCAGCGATGCCCGGGATCAGCATCGAGGCGGGGATGCCACAGCATCGAGACGGTGAATTCCGGCGTGGTGACCGGGAGCGTGAAACTGTGCAGTCCAGCGCGCAAGTTTCCGGTATGCCGCTCGGGAACCGTTGCGATCAGGTCCGAGTTTCGTGCAAGTGCCAGCGCGGTGGAGAAGCCTGCGACAAGTGAAACGACGATCTTTCGTTTGAGTTCGAGAGGCGCCAAAGCCGCTTCAATGGGATCCTGATTGGGATTGTTGAGGTCTGGTCTGTCAACGAGCGCCCTCGTCTTGTGAGCGATGGGCTGAACGTCATGGATTTCTGGCGGAAAAGAGGTCGATGGTGAAGTGAAAGGGCACCGATGACGGAATTGCCATCGTGGCGGTCGAGTGGCATGAGCCGCGCAAATCTTCTCAGGAAAAAGCCGCTGAACTCATCTGCTTGAGGTTGGCTCTGCGTTCCGGTCGAAATCCAATCGCGGTAACGGCTCTTCCACGGTGCTATTCGGGATTGATCGCTGTTGTGATTCGACGGCCTCTACTTTCCGCATTGATCACAGAGAACCATTTTGTCTGAACGAAAGCCCTTAGCTTGTCCAAATTGGCCACTTGGTTTCGCCCAGCGAAATCAGCGAGTCTGCTTTCGAAGGCAGCCTTCATCTCTGCTTGTGACTTCGCGTCACATTGCTGGAGTGCGCCGTAGGAGCGCACCAAGTCCTCGCAATCCTGATTCAAGAGCTGCCGAATTTGCCCTCAAGATCCGCAAAATCCGCGTTCAAATGCCCTCCCTCGAGAATCCGGTCATCGTCCACAAGCTCCTGAACGCACGCTTGCAGAGTTGCGAGATTCGTAGCCGCGGGCTTCAGATCGCAACCCTCCGTCTCGACCCAAACCAACAGCATCTTGCCCGCGGACTTGATTGAGCCAAGAATAGCACCGTAGCGAAGCTGATTGTGCTTGTCGTTTGGCGAGGGTAATCCGATCCGATTGCGCAACTGCTTGAACGACGAAAATGCGTTCATCCAGGTGACAACCGCAGCAATAAGTTCGTTTTGCCGTTCCTGTCGACGCACCTCATCGATCAGACCCTCCAGCATGGCCCGGGCTTCCTTCAAGTCTTCATCGGAGATGTCAGGATGAAAGGACGAAAGGCTCATGGCGAAATCTCAAGGATTCAAGCAGGCTCTTTTGCGTATATCGACTACATTTCGTTCAAAGTCGTCCCAATGCATGGGAATCGGCGGGATTTGCCAGGACTGGAAGGATAAAATGTCAATCCAAGTCAGAAACCTGACCGATCACCCCGGAATCACCTGCAAAAGGACAGGATCCGACACGTCTGCAGGTGGCGGTGTTTGCGCGGTAGCCTTCCACGGCCCTGATCCACCACCCGGATGGGCTCCCAGCCGAGGCAGATTTCATTGGTGAAAACAAGCAGGCAGCTTGTTTCCATAGAGTCAAAATTATCGAAATAGCGCCAGCTGTTGTTTCCACGTGAGCCTGGGCGCAGTGCCAGAGACATTCACAGGGCTCATGCAGCCATCCCGGAGAATTGCTGAACCAAACAGCCTGACGGACTCTATGAAAGCGTCGCCTGATGCGTCCACCCGGGGTAGTCGCGGAGCGGACGCATGCCGCTTGATGGCCGGGCCCAGGGCACCCCCGCCTCGCTGAAGAGCCGCCCCCGCCTGGATGCGTGGGAAAGAAGCGTATCGATGCCTTGGATACGCGGGAAGGCGGACGAACCGTTCGGCGGAGTCTGAAGGTGTTCCGCGGGCAGTGTGTGGATGGGGAAAAGGTCGTGCAGGGCGTTGATCAGACGGGTGTGCTCGCGGACCATGCCCGGTGTGACAACGAAGCCCGTGCCGTTCTCGATGCGGTCCACGACGGCATCGAGAACGTGGAGCCGGACGTCGAGCTGCGTCGCAACGGGGTGCGTTTCGGCAGCGCAGCCTCTTCGGGTCACGGTGCAGGCGTGCTCATAGGTCCAGGTGATTTCGCCATCGTCGCCGACGAGCGTCACCTCGGGGCGCAGGTCCTCCTGTCCCGCATGGGTGCAGTGGAGCAGGATGTCGACGTCGCTGCCGGTGCGGATGCGCAGACTTGCGGTGTCAAAGCTCTCGATTCGCCCCGCCCGGTAGAGCTCGGCATCGAGTCCGGCAATTCTGCCGATTTCATCGGCCTTTTCACCCGCCCAGAAGAGCGCGAGCATGAGAAAGTGTGCGAAGGAATTATTGACCGGTGAATCGAAGACCCACTTGTCGCCGACGCGCAGGCGTCCGGCCCAGTCGTTGCGGGTGTAGTAGTCTGCGCTTCGCGGCCACTGGCCGCGGACTCTCACCGAACGCAGCCGGCCGATGTCACCCGCCATCACGCGGCGCTTGATGTCGCGGTTGGCCGGGTCATAGAGGTCCTGGTATCCCACGGCGACGAGTCGCCCGGCGGATTCCTGTGCGTCGATGATGGTGTCGACCTCGCCGACGGTCGCGGCCACCGGTTTCTCCACAAGCACGTGCGCGCCAGTCCGCAGGGAGGCCAGCGTCATGGGTGCGTGACAGTGGATGGCGGTCGGGATCAGGACCAGGTCGATGCGCCCGGCGAGGGCTTCCATCATGTTTTCGAAGGAGTCAAACACCGGCACGCCCAGGCGTTTGAGGCGGCGGCAGATCGGATCCTGCTCGACCGGATTGATCACGGTCACTCCGGCGAGTTCTATCCGCCGGAGGAGCATTTGCTCAATCGCCATCAGCAGATGCCAGCGCCCGTAGCCTGAAACCCCCACCAAAGCGGTCCGGATCATGGAAAACGATGCGGGAATCCACAGCCGCGCAGCGGCACCGGCAGCGGGAGCGCTTCAGCCACAGGCGGGGTGGCCGGAGGTGGATTGGGATCTGCTTTCATGGAAGGGCGAATTCGATTCGATCTGCCGGGATGATAGTGGAAAGGAATGACGGGGATTTGCCGGTATGAATGCAGAAAATCGCGCTTGTCGGTGCGCGTCAGCCCGGCACGATTGCATGCGTTGCAATCATGGCTAAGGCCACCCTGAGAACCCTGGCCGAGCGCTGCGGCATTTCCGCCGCAACGGTTTCACGCGCCCTTTCGGATCACCCCAATGTGCGGGTGGGGGTCCGGAGGCGGGTTCAGGAGGAGGCCCGGCGGGCGGGCTATGTGCGCAATCATCTTGTCGGCGCGCTGATGGCGCATGTGAGGGCTGCGCGCACGGAGCGCTTTCTCGGAAACCTTGCGATCGTGCATGTGCCGTCTCCGGAGCAGCCCCGTCCCCGGCCCATGCAGCAGACCATGATCGACGCAGCACGGGATCGTGCCAGGGAACTCGGCTTTCGCATCGACCTGTTCAGCCTGGAGCGTGCGCCGCACGCAGCCGCGGCGCTGGGCCGCATGCTTCGAGCGCGCGGTGTGCAAGGCGTCATTTTTCTCTACTCCAAGCAGACGGATTCGGCGCGCGGCTTTCCGTGGGAGCATTTTGCCTCGACCGAGATCGACTACGGTTCGGCCACGCTGCTCCAGCACACCGTGGCCATCGATCATCATGTGACGCTGACCAATGCATTGACCCGGCTGCGCGGGCTGGGCTACCGGAATGCCGGCCTGTTCATCGAGCGGTTCAAGGACGAGCGGCTCATCCACAAATGGACCGCGGCGTTTCGCTCCTTTCAGGAGAATCAGGGCGGAATCGGCGACACGCCGGTGCTGATGCGGGAGGCGATGACCCGAGATGCGTTTCTCGCCTGGCACGACCGCCATCGACCCGACCTCGTGATGGGGCACATCGATGAGGCGATTGTCTGGCTGCGCAGCGTGAGTCTTTCAGTGCCCAAGCAGAGGGGATTCTTCAACTTGAACTGGAACGAGCGCGGACGTCCGTGCGCCGGACTTGATTTGCGCCCTGAACTTCAAGGGACCACCGCCATTGATTCCGTCGTCGGTCAGATCCATCGCAATGAGCGCGGGCTGCCTTCCGATCCCCACACCGTCATGGTCAGCGGCCGCTGGATCGACGGGGCCAGCATCCGCCGCATGCCAGCGTCGGCGCGTGCAACGCTCTCACACGTGGATGCCTGACTTCCGCGGCCGGGTGGGAGACGCTGTCTGAACGCAGCCATGACCACACTCCAGCACCCAGTCGCACGAAGGTCGCTTCCCGGAAACATGAGCTCCATTCGAGTCCTTGTCTTCGTGATCGGCGCCCTGCTGCCGGCGGCGCGACTGCCAGGATCGGATACTGCATCGTTTGCGCATGCGCTTCGGGCCGATCTCCGTCGAAACGTCGAGCGCCTGCACCTGGGTTTCGCGGCGGAGCGGGCGGAGAATCGAAAGCCGTCGGACTTCTACATGCCGTATCTGCTTTCCGGATTGAGCAACCTGCACGCCCGTACGAAGGAGCCGGTGCTGCTTGAGTGGACGAAGGCGGACTTGATGTGGCTGGTGCGATGTGCGCAGGACGGGCAGGGGCGCGCATCGCCGATGTTCGCCTCGAGTTTTCGTTTTCTCGGGGCCTTCTGCGACGCCTACCGCCATGTCAGGGAATGCGGCGCATTGACGCCGGAGGAGGCAGCGGAGGTCGACGCGCAGATCATTGCCAACGCGGAGGCTCGAATGGATCGCGCCGATTTTGGCGCGCAGAACCGCGGCCTGATCTATGGGGCGGAGCTCCTGTTCTGCGCCGCGGCGGTTCCGGACGCTCCGGGAGCCGCGCGGTGGCGCCTCTACGGCGAGGCGCTTGTTGAAGACAGCCTGAGCGGCTGGTCGGTCGAGGATGCGTCCATCTACGAACCATTCTGGCTGAACCATGTGCTCGCACTGGCGGAGCTGCGGGGCACGCTGGCCGCACAGATAAAGCGTGTGACGACGCGGTTCTATTTCGAGCATGCCCTGGCGTTGCAGATGCCCAATGGACTGATGCCGGACTGGGGCGACGGCGACTGGACGGAGAGCTGGATGTGGTTCTGCGCAAACTGGATCCTTGCGGGCAGCCGCTATCGCGACGGTTCCTACCTCGATGCAGCCCGTCGGATCCACGAGGCCAATGCCGCCTTCCGTGGTGAGCTGCACCTGGAGGCAGTTGGCGCGCTTGGGCTGGCGGTGCGTTGGCTGGACGAGTCGGTTCCGCTCGAAGCGCTCGTTCAGGAGAAGTCCGCGGCCGTCGTTGATGATTTGATCGCGAAGAAGATCGTGTTCCGTGGGGCCGAGGGCACCTATGCGTTGTTCAACTACCGCGACCAGGGGGCATATGGACGATTCACCCGGGACTACCAGAATGCGCAGCTTGCAGCCTATGAGGAGAAGCCGCACCACGGCCATGCGGATGAAAACTCATTCTCGCTCCTCATGCAGGACGGCACGGTGCTTCTTGCGGACGGCGGCTACCGTGCGTCGTACGCGCGCGGCTGGCGGGCGGATGTCTTTCACAACCGCATCGTCGCACGCACAGGATTCCCAACTGAAGGCGATGTCTTCGGATACCTCTTTGCCGATCCGACCTATCACGCGGTGCAAACCGAAAAGATCCATTTCGGAAGGTTCGGCAGTCTCGACTATTCGCGCACGCGGCTGGTCGACGAGGAGCGCGGGTACACGGGCGATCGCATCATTCTTTTTGCACCCGAGAACGGCATGACGATCGTCGTCGACTCCCTTCTGATTGAGCGGGCGGGGCCGAAGGTCTTCTGCAATACCTGGCATCCGGATCGCATCCTGTCCCGCGGAGAAAACTGGGTTCTGTCCCAGCCGGAGACTGTCCCCGCACGAAGGAAGAACTGGCCCAATCCACAGACCCGGGATCTGCTTATCGAGTTTGTCGGCAATCGCGACAAGATTGCCGGCATCCGCGAAATCGACCGACGCTACAATCCGTCCGAGGCGTTTTTTCAGCACCTGGCCAACTATTTCTTCAAGGGACAGCGGCTCACGTTTGTCACGGTGCTTCGTCCACTGGCTTCCGGCAGCTTTTCGAAGGATGTGATTGGCGGTGTTGAACTCGTCGACAGCAAGCACGACGATGGACGCACGCTGGGGCTGCGCTTCGAGTTGGGCGGCGAGAAAGTCACCGTTGGACTGAAGCTCGATCAAACCATTGGCCTGACGAATCTGCGCGGTCGCCCGATGTTCGACCGGACAACCGGCACGATCGCCTATGGAGCCCTGCGCACGGATGCGGATTTCGCGTTTGTCCGCGAGCTGCGCGATGGACGGAGGGAATTCGGATTCCAGCATGGCATGGCACTCGAGCATGAAGGCAGGAACCTGTACCTGCAGCCGGTTTGGGAAGGCATGTTCCAGGGGCCGGGCAAATTCACCGTGGCGGACCGTCGCGACAAGATGCCCCGCTGGCACGAAATCGTCGCACCAAGCTTGGAAAAGCAGGGAGTTGCCGGCGCATCGCAACGGCCGTGATCACGATCTGTGCGGTTGGGAAAACGCGCATTGGGATGTGCCGATCAGTGGGCGCGGATGGGGCCGGGGGCATTGATGCGGGCAGCCGATGCTGAAGCGCCCGGGGGTTCCCCGCGGTGAAGTTCGAGGCGGCGTCCGGTCGCGAGTTCTATGTCCGAGGCGGTCGGATGAACGGGCACGGTGTCTCCGGTCTCCTTCGTCCATTGGTCAAGCACCGCACGAAGCTCCGTCAGGGCGGTGGATGGTTCGGGCGAGAGCGCGAGATTGTTCTGCTGAGCGGGATCGGCTGCGAGGTTGTAGAACTCCTCCGATGGCCGCGGCGCGAGGAAGACGTCGGATTGGAGCGACGTGAGTGTGCCGCCGGAGCGGAGCGCCTTCAACACTTCGGCGTTTGGCGTGTAGAAAGTGTCCGATGCTCCGGGCAGCGGGAGATTTGGCCAGGCGTTGCGCATGTAGACAAGATCGCCCCGGCGGATCATGCGAACATGTGCTGTAAAGTTGTGCCAGTTTTGCTCGGCGAAAACATAGTGGCGCACGGTTGAATGCGGCTCGCGCAGAACCGGCAGCAGGCTCACGCCTTGAAAGGTGACCGGCCGCTCGATGCCCGCCAATTCGAGGATGGTTGGAGCGATATCGATCGTGCTGGCAAGCGAGGTGCTTCGCCCGGGCTGGGAGACGACGGTCGGGGCGCGGATGAGGAGCGGGGTCTTGACTCCGTCGTCATAGAGGCGGGTTTTCGAATGAGGGAACGGCCGGCCATTGTCGGTGAGGAAGATGACCATGGTCTCATCAAGGATCTGCTGGCGTTTGAGTTCTCCGATGACCTCGCCAACATGGTAGTCGAGGCGCATGATTTCGTCATAGTAGTGCGCAAGGTCTTCGCGGGTCTCGGGTGTGTCCACCAAGCCGGGTGGAATGCGCACGTCAGTTGGGCGGGCCATGCCCGTGAAGGAGTCGGCATCCCAGACGCGGTGAGCATCGTGCGAAGCGAACCACATGAAGAATGGCCGGTCGCGCGGCCGTTCACGCAGCCGATCGACCCAGCGCCCCTCACCACCCGTTCCACCGCCTGGAGTCGTGCGATCTCCGTCGCCCATGACATCGAACGCCTCCCGCAACGTTCCAGTAACCTGTCCGGGATTGTCACCGAAATGGGCCTTGCCGGATTGCACGGTGTGGTAACCCGCGTCGTGCAGCAGCCTTGGAAGCAGGGGTATCCCCGGCGGGAGAACACCATGCAGTTCGGAGGCGGTCTCGAGGTTGTGGGGATAGCGGCTCGTGATGATGCTGCAGCGACTGGGGCTGCAGCTCGATATTGTGACGTAGGCGTTGTCGAAGACGCGGCTGTCTGCAGCCAGGCGGTCGATATTGGGCGTGCGTATGCCAGGATTGCCGAAACATCCCAGGTCCCCGGCGCTGATGTCGTCGCCGATGATGACGACGAAATTGGGTCGGGGTGCGGCACTCAGCGTTGCGACCAACGAGAGGCAGACCAGCAGGAGGCGGAACATCATTGAGCAGAGGTTTGATAGAGGAGTTTCGCGAGTGCGATGCCGTACTCGCCTGCCGTGGAGTAAAGCAGCCAGGCCTTGTCGCCTTCGCGAAAAACGTCCGGATCGCGCAGTTCGCGCACGCGGTTGTAGCCGTATTTGATTGTGCTGCCACCGCGGGAATAGGCGAGCGGCAGGTCGGCGCCTTCCCAGGGACGCTCCGGCTGGAGCACCTCGTGGACGCCGCGCGCCCGCCAGGTTTCCGGCGGCCCTTGCAGTTTGATCTCCGTGGCGATGATTCGCTCGGGGCGGTGGCTGAGGCACGAAAAATACACGTGGAGACCGCCGTCGTGCAGGTCTGCGCCGACATGACGAATGCCGTAGCGTCCGTCGCCGCTCTTTGGTCGCTGCTCAGGAGACGCTGCGCCGGGCTCACCACGCAGCCACGGATCCAACGCATCGAGAACATCCTGGCCGATCAATTGTCCCACCGGTTGGAAAGGCGTCCCGAGAGCACTTGTTCGGTGCAGCGCGCCGGAACCGTCGATTGCGTACCAGGCTCCTTCGTGGTGGAACACGCGGAGATAGGCCGGGCCCACCACCACGCCCAGATCGCGGAATGTGCGGCCGTCCGGCGACACTGCAACCGTCGATATCTGCGCGCCCACTCCCGCCCTGGGTGGTCCGTGAGTGAACAGGTAAATCTGCCTCGTCTCCTCGTCGATCACGGCTTCAGGCGAGGCAATGTGACCGCGCAATGCGTTCTGTTCGGCGACCGGGAGCAGGCCGCCATTCACCAGCGTCCAGGGGCCTGCCACTTCATTTGCGTAGGCGAAACGAATGTACTTCCCGTCATGATGCGCGAAATACAGGTAGTAGCGACCGAGTGGATTCCGCACCCAGTCCGGCACGCGGATGAGCGACGGGCCGTTGATGCTCTCGCCTTCTGCCCCAGGCAGCATCGACGGCGCCATGATGGGACGGTCCATCACCCGTTCGGCGCGAATGACGGGTGAAGCCGCCAGAGACAGGCAGGAGCCGGCGAGCAAGGCGGCAAGCAGCAACAAGGTTGGACGGCGATTCGCGTTCATGGTGTGACGGAATCCGAGGATGCAGGTGCAAGGGACATCCGCCGACTGGCTTTGTCGAAGCGAAGTTTCCAGCCAGCGGTGTGCACGCCGTTCGCTGCTTTGAGCACCGGGGGCTTCCTTGCTCCCAGTCGCGAAACCTGAACCACGGCAAGGAACTGCTGCTCCACGGCGGGTGCGGAGCTCGCCGTCAGGTGCCATTGGTCTGGCAGGCGGAAGTTTTCCCCCTTGCGCCAGTAGATCGCGGGATGCCCGCCAAAATCATTGTTCTGCTGAAAGCGCAAGGTCGTCGGTTCCAGCAGCGTGACCACCGCCTCACCGCGGGCACCCCTCGCCACAATTCGGCGCGTTGCATCGTCCACATTCATCCTATTCGCAGCGTGCAACAGCCAGTCGAAGCGGCGGGGGGTGCCGTTCGCAGCGAGGACATCGTCGAGAATCACATAGGTTTCGACGTCATTGCCGCGCAGCCAGACCACATGCCGGTCGAAAAGCTGCAGCGGCGCGTCGGGGTAGGCGTGCTCCGCTGCACCGATCCAATAGACCCAGCCCTCGTGCGCCTCGAAGTGCCGCACGCGACCGTGGCCCCGGTTGTCACCATAGGGCTGGCCGAAGCCATCCACGAGAAGCGTGTTATGCGCCCGGGACTGCACGCTCCACTGCTGACGGTGAGGGTCGCCCGCGGGTGTGAAGTAGCCCGAATCGAGGAGGAGGTCCTCGTTGTAGGCGATGATGTGGAAGCTGTTTTGATCCGCATGTCCGTGACCGAATGCCCCGTATGGTCCCGAGTGAAATACAAGACGCACGTTGTCCTCTGGGCGCGTGTAGGCGGAGTGGGTGAAGACCGCACCGATGTCGGCGAACAAACGCGCCGGTGGCAGGGCGTCCAGCGGAAGCGGTGGAACCACGGTGGGCTCCGACCAGCGAAGCAGTTCTCCCAGGCCAAGACCTGTGTCGTCGTCGGGAAGCATCGCGGCGTAGGCCGCGGCATGACCGTTGCGGTACAGTGTCGCCATCCGGTTGGCGGCTAGCCGGGCCCTGCCGCGCGGCTGGTCCGTGTTGTCGTCAAGATCGGTCTGTCCCGTGGATGCATCACCGAGCCGCGCCCAAGGGCTGCGCGGCGGGAATGCGTAGATCAGGTAGTACGGCGTCGCCTGAAACCAGGGATTGCCGTCCTCCAGCGCGAGACCGAAGGCCGTGCGGAAAAAATCAAGTGTCTTGAGGTGTGGCAGCATCTCGGTGGCATGATAGTATTTCATGCCCTCGAACGAGCCGCCATCGTTGCCGCCGAACCACGGGTAGAATGCGGTGAAAGTGCGAAGCCCTGTCTCCACCCAGGCTGCGGCCGCGGGATCTTCGCCGTGGATCGCGAGTGCTCCTGTCAAGGCATCGAGGTAGACGTGCTGCCAGTCGTGGCCCCGCATGAGAGACTGGGATGTGCCCGCCATGCGCTCAAAAATCAGCCGGGCGCGGGCGATCAATGCCCGGCGGACAAGCGTTCGTTCTTCCGCAGTCCACTCGGCGTGCAGAAAATCGTAGGCGAGGCCGAGGCTTGCGACCATGGCGGCGTTGCCGAAGTCCGAATTGCGTTCGGAAAGAAAACCCTCCGGATCCGTCCGCGCGGCGAGCAGCGCCCGTCCGCGGGCGGCGTCGCGAAAGTACGAATCGCCCGTGGCAAGCCAGAGCCAGGCTGCATCGGCGATCGGGGAGGCAAGTTCGTAGGCGGCCTCCTTCGAGACCCAGATGAGCAGCTTGCGGTCGGGATGACCTGGCGGCTGGCTGGCGGCTCCGGCAGGGACCCTGGATTCGTATTCATCAAGTGAATACGGCTTGTCCAACCGGGCGCGGACACGCTGCTTCCAGTCCTCCAGTGGAGCGCCCAGCTGCCCGGCCCGGGCGCGCAGCGCCGGGAGATCCGCCCGGCTCACGAAGGCGCGGGGGTGGTCCGAGGGGATGCGGGCCAGATACTCCGCCCAGGGTCGCACGGGCCATTGAGGAAGCGACGCCGGGAGTTCGAAACGTTCTGGCGCGCTCCATTTGCCGATGGCCGGCGACTCGACCCGAGTCCGCCAGTACCAGACTCCGGATTCGAAAGGCGCCGGCGGGCGGAAGAATGGCAGGGGAGACGTTTTCGTTTCCTTGTCGCCGAAGTGGGCGAAGCGTGACCACTCGATGCGGTATGCCTGCGCTTCGGGAACCGCCAGCCAGCGAAAGGTCGGCGGATTGATCTGCAGGCGCGATTCGGCAAACGGTTCCGGATGGGAAAGCTTGTCCTGCAATACGAAGTCCACGCGTCCAGTCGCCCAGCCGATTCCGGAAAGGGAGGGGAAAGCAACTGCCAGGAGCATCAAGCCGCGGGCAGCCGACTTGAAGTGATTCGAGCCATGCGAGCACCTGCCCTCCGTGAACGCGACCGCATCAATTGGCATCCGAGAAATCCTTCATCCACTCGAGTTCCGACCAGGCGGCAGTTGGTTCCCATGGTCTGTGCGCTCCCTGTGTGCTGCGGCCGCTTTCGATGGCGGTCCGCAACCGCCCGCCGAGACGCCTGACGATTTCTGGATGGCGGTTCGCCAGATTGGTGGTCTCGGATGGGTCTGCATCCAGATCATAGAGCTGATACGGCGGAAGACGGGACAGATCAGTGGCATCCACTTTCAGCCAGCGGCTGGGTGCATCCGTGGGCGAACTCCAGCCGCCGGATCCAGGCCAGAGCAGGAGTTTCCACTTTCCGTCGCGGATGGCGAAGCGGCCCTGCCCGGAGTGGTTCATGATCGTGGAGCGACCGCGGCCGGACTTGTCGCGCAGGAGAGGCAGGAAACTCACGCTGTCTTCCGCTGCGTTGTCGGGGATCGGGGCACCGAGGAGTTCGGCGCACGTCGCGAAAAGATCGAACTGCCCGACCAACTCCGTGCCGGGTCGTCCGGGTGAAGCAACCTGGGGTCCGCGCACGATGAATGGCACGCGATGGCCGCCCTCGTAGAGATCGGATTTGTAGCCGCGGTAGCCCGCGCTCGGATCGTGGCCGATGCCGCGCAGTTCGGGAAGGCCGGCGGCGGGCGCGAAGCCGTTGTCCGAGGTGAAGATGACGAGCGTGCTGCGTTCGAGCCCGTTCTGCGCGAGTGCGTCGAGCAGGCGCCCGACGTCCGCATCGACCTGCGTGACGAAATCCCCGTAGACCGTGGCGCCGCTCTTTCCCTTGAAGGCCGCTGTCGGCAGCAGGGGCGTGTGTGGTGCGGCAAGCGCGAGGTAGAGGAAGAACGGTCTGCCGTCCCCTGCCTTTGCGCGGTCGCGTATCCACCGGATGGATTCATCCACGAGGCGCGGCTGAACCTCCTCCATGCGGAAATCCTTCGCAATGGGACCCGCCCGCCAGAGGAGGGGAGGTTCGCTGTCGCCGACACGATCCGTCGGGATCGCTGTGACCCGATCGTTCCGGAGCCAGACGTACGGTGGCATGTCGAGCGAAGCACTGATTCCGAGAAAATGATCGAAGCCATGCGCCACAGGTCCGCCTCCAAAAGGCGCGCCGAAATCGACGTCCTCCGCGCCATTGCCGGTGCGCCGCCAGTCGAGTCCGAGATGCCATTTTCCGACCGCGGCCGTTGCATAGCCCTGTGAGTGCAGAAAATCGGCGACGGTGGGACGGTTGGGCTCCAGCAGGGGTGCATCGTAGCCGTGTAATACACCGTGCTTCAATCGCCCCCGCCAGGCGTAGCGGCCGGTGAGTACCGCGTAGCGACTTGGAGTGCAGAGTGCGGATGCTGAGTGGGCGTCGGTAAAACGCACGCCTCCCTGTGCCAGCCGGTCGATCCGGGGAGTTCGCCAGGCGCTGTGCGGGTTGTAGCAGGAGACATCGCCGATGCCGAGATCGTCGGCATAGATGAACAGGATGTTCGGCCTGTCGGCAGACTTCGCGATTGGTGCCGCCGCCTGGAGCCCCGGCAGCGAAAGGGCTGCAGCGATGCAGCACCAGATTCGGCGGAGGCGGGCGGGGATCGCGGTCATTTTTCGCTCTTCAGGCGAAATTTGGAGACTCGATCCGCAGCCGCAAGCACCGCCTTGTCCTGATGAATTGTTCCGTAGAGGGTGAGTGCCATCGCGACCTCGGTGTAGTTTACGCCCTTGCTCTTTCCAGAGAAGGGGTCGGGCTCCAAGCCGACTCCCGTGCGCGTATTGCCGCGTGCGTCGACCTCCCCCGAAGGCAGGATGCGAGTCACCTGCCACGCGACCGCTGCGGGCAGGGCGGCTTCGAACTCAGGAAGCGGCAGATGGAGCGCGAGCACCTGACCGAACAGGATGGACACGACATTGTAGCTGGAATCGCGCCCGCCGCGCTCGATGAAGACTCCCTCCTTGTCGCGCAGCGTCAGTGCGTGGGCGATGAGCTGGCGGGACTTCTGGATCATGCGCGCATCGTCGAGTGCGAGTCCGCAGAGACCGAACGCCTTGGCGGCGATGATCACCCGGTTCACCGTGTGGCCGACCTTCGGGATGATGGTGTCGAAGCCCGCGAGGATGAAGTCCGCGGCGCGGCGGAGCTTCGGTTCGAGCGCAACGAGCCGCTCGTGGAAATGCGCCTCATGCGGCGATTCCCGAATGACGAGGATGGCCCGGCCCAGCTCCTGCAGAAAGAAATAGGCTGTCTCAACGGCGGCGGGACCCTCGTTTGATGTGCTGCCGTTCGGCTTGACGATGGCGTCGAATCCGCCGTCCGCACGCTGGTGGGAAAAGGCGACGTCGATGCCGCGCCAGCAGTCGTCCGCAGCGGCCAGATCACCCGCGACAACGGCCGCTATCACACCGCGACAGGAGCCGCGCTGGGGTCCGACCTCGATCCAGAAACCGTTGGCACGATTGCCTCCGGTGAAGCCCTTGGCGTCGGGCTTGTCGCCCGAGCTCAGTTCGGCCAGGCGACCGGGTGGGAAGGAACGCAGCACGTCATACTCACTCAGGTGAGGCCTCGCAGCGGCGAATGCGGAAACGGTCGGCAGCAGACTGGCGAGATGGAGGAAGAGGCGCAGGCGAAGGGGAAGGTTCATCAGGAGATTTCAATGTTGATCTGAAAGGGGGTCAGGCCGGTCAGGTAGACACTTTGACCGTCCCACTGGGGAAGTGCTCCTCGCAACTGTGTCCAGGTGTGTTCGACATGGCCGGGACCAAAGGTGATCGTGTCCTCGCCCACGCTGAACCGCCCCGTGCCGGATTTGAGCAGCCAGGCATTGGCGATGCCTTCGACAGGTGTGACACCCTCAAGGCGACCGCCGTGTCGAAAGGCGAGTTCGACGGCGACAGGAACGCCGTCGGTGCCCGTGATTTCGAGTTGAAGCCTGAAGCGGCCTGAATCCTCGGACACGGTGGCGCGGGACAAGAGATGCTGCACGTTGCTTTGCGTGCGTGCGGCGCGTCCGCCGACGGCGAGTGTGCCGTTTGGGGCCATGCGAACATGTTCGCCACCAGCCATCTGATCGGCCGACAACGGCTGGAAGTACGGGCCATCAAGGCGCTGCTCGATGAGGTAGGCGCCATTGCGAATCTCAAGCGCCTCACCGACAAACTGACCCTTGCCAAAGAATGCAGAGGCGAAACGCAGAGCCTCCAAGGCGGCTGCACCCTTGCGAAAGGAGAACAGCGTTGAATTCTGCGCGAGAATCGTGGCGCTGACCTTGCCGCGCCGGATGCGCGCCAGCTGGGAGGATGCGAAGACCTTGGCGTAGTTGTCAGGCAGCGGAAGTGGTGGCGGCAGATCGGCTGCAAACTCAGGTTCCGCGAGGAAAGTCAAAAGCTCGGAAGTCAACTGCGCCTCGGCTGTTCGCTCGATCTGTGCAGCCATGGCGGCGAAGCGTCCGTTGCCGTAGAGCCGGGCCAGGGTACGATAGCTGTAGTAGTAGCGGGCCATGCTGCCGCGCTGGTATTTGTCCTGGCGCTTCGATGCTTCGGTGACGACCTCTCCGTCGGGATGGACGTAGAAAAGTGTCATCTCGAGATTGCGGCGCACGGGGTCGCGCAGGTCCGGACGGTTGAGGTGTCGCGCAACGGTCAGAAGCGCGCGATCGACGACCGGGGAATAGACCGAGGTGCTTTTCTCCGTGTACTGGCCGTCGGAATCGATGTCGATGGTCTCCGCCAGCCACTGGTTGATGCGCGAGACGTAACGCGGATCCGGAGATTGCGCGTGGATGGCGGAGAGTGCGGCGCAGACGACCCAGCGGTGGTTGGGTGTGTGCACGCCGCCGGTCACGAGTGCCTCCCCTGCGCGGCGGAGAAACTTTTCCAGGTGGGCGCGCAGTCGCGCCTCTGACGGATCCGCTTCACGATTCAGCAGGGCCGTCAGCGGCGCGATGAATTCGACGACAAAGGCGGTGTCGGGTGGCGAGTGGAAGTTTGTCGCGACCAGGTCGATCGTGCCATCGTCATGCTGTGCGTCGAGCAGGGCGGATGCCGCGCGTTCGAGCGGATCGAGCAGGCCAGGATCGCGGTGGTGGCGCGATCCTGGCGCGTGGCGCGCGGAAGCGAGCACGCTGATGAGACGCGCCGTGTCCTGGGCTGTTGGGATGCCATACGTGTCCACCACGACACCGCGCTGTGTCAGCCGGCGCAGAAGATCCGGGATGAGCGCATCGTTGGCGGCGGTGAGACGGGCCTGGAGCGATGAAACCGAGGGAGTCCTGGCTGGGCTGGCACCCGCCCGCGAGAGGCCGAGTGCGCCGAGTGAAAGTGCCGAAGCGGTGGAGATGATGAAGGAGCGGCGTTGCATGGGAGCGTGCGGGTGCGGACACCGGCGCATCAGGGTGTCACGCGGCTGCGGATCCTTTCAAGACCGGCGTGTCGAAAGCGCCGGCATGCGTGGAGTTCAACTCAGAAGTCGAACGTGGTCGTCAGGATGAAGAGCCGCGGATCGATGATGCGGAAGGAGGTCGGCTGACCGAGCGGATTGACAGCCACGGGCTGGAGCCGCCCGCTTTCGAAGGCGTTGCGCACATTGAGCTGGGTGCGGATGCGAATGCGGTCGCTGGCGAGCTTGAATCGGTAGCCAACGCTGAAATCGAAGTAGTAGCGTGCCTTGTCGAAAATGGGCTTTTCGGGATCGAGTTCGAGGATGACACCATTCTCAGGTGCGCGTCCCAGGTATCCGATCGCGGACTTGTCCTCCCAGCGAACGGCGCCGCCAATGCTCCAGTTCTTGAGGCGTCCCTCGGTGAAATCATAGTTGGTAAGGGCGTTCCAGCGCCACTCGCGCACCTGGGCTCGGGACTTGCCATTGTTGGCGACCTCGAAGAGGTAGGGGGCGCGGATTGATCCCAGCCATTGAGTCATGGCGTAGTTGTTGTTGGCCGTCCACCAGAGGTTGCCTTGGTCGTCCTTGGCGGACATCCAGACCGGCAGGCGGCGCTCGAAATATCCCTCGAGATCACCGCCGATGTTCGAGTCGACCGACTTCTGCTGCGCCGCGTTGAACTTTATGCGCCAGTTGGGGAGGGGATTGTAGACGGCCTCGATTTCCCAACCCTTGGATTCGCGGTCGCCGGCGACGCCGACGGCACCGGTGAGGTCGGTCTGGCGGAGAAAAGCGGGGTCGAGTTTGACCAGCTCGGTGGCGGCCTTGTCGTAGATCTGATCTTCGGAGGCTGTGATGCCCTGCTGCTGGTAGCGGGCGCGGATGACGCCGATGGCCCAGCCGAGAAACGACTGCGGTGTCTGCTGGCGTCCACCCTCAAGAACGTGCGTGCGAGAACCCACCGTGCCGAGCTGACTCAGCCGTGCCTTGATCTCCCTGACCTGGTAGCGGTTGACGCGGAGCGCGAGTTTTCCGTCGAGCAGGGAGACACCGATGCCAAAGTCCTGGCCCTTGCTGGTGGGATTCGGCATGATGATGCCATTGATGTCATAGCGGATTGCCTCCGGGGAGAAGCTGTCGGCCCAGTTGTAATAGAAGCGGAGCCAGGGAGTCGCCTTGATGACGCCGCCGAGGGTGTAGGTGTTCCCCTTCTGAATGGAGTCGGCGGTGGGAAAGTTTCGGAGGGCTGGGGAATCAGAGGAGTAGAGACCCGTGGCCGGATCGATCGTCCATGCGTCCGACGTGTTGCTGCCCTGCTCGTCGCGACGATAACCTGCTGTCGCCACAAGCCGGTCGTCGATGAAGTTGCCCTGGTAGGTGACGTTGGCGGAGTCAATGTAGCGCGTGCGCGTCCGTGTATTGCTGACCGGAACCTCGCCGAGGCGCGCCTGCTCGACAACCCATTGGTTGGTCTGCGCGTTGAACCAGGTGAACGGATACGTGCCTGCGAGATTCGCGATTGATGTCGGGGCATAGTCTATGTTCTGCCCCTGCTTGTCGCCGAGGTAGTATTGAAAGTAAGTGGTGGTGGACGCGGAACGATTCGACGGCGTGATCCAGGCGTGGTCTGACGCGATGAAGTCATTGTAGCGGTAGTTGACGCTCTCCTGGCTGCGACGCTCGGCGTGGAGGTTGAGGCGCTGACGGCCGAGCCAGTCGAAGCGGCTGTCGCTCTGTTCAGGCGTGAGCTGGTAGACAAGGTCGCCGCTGATGGTTTCCTCGTACTCGGGCGTGCGCAGGACGAGAGGACTGTTGGCGCCGACGTAGGGACGCCGGAAATTCGGGTTGGGGGAGCCGTCGAGCAGGCGCTCATTGACGTCGACGAAGATGATGGTGTCGTTCTCGCCGATCATGTCGCGCTCGTAGCGCTCGAAGTCCTGGCGGAAGTAGCCGGCTCGGGCGGCGAGCAGGTGTCTGGGAGTCTCGATGAGGAACTGCTCCAGCTCAGCCATGTAAGTCGTGGCCTTGTCCTGGACGTAGTTGGGGGCGACATAGTTGATGCTCGACCAGTCGTAGAGGGACTTGTCGGAGACGCCTGGTTCGAAGAAGAGCGGGAAGTTTGTCTTGTCGCGCCGGAGATCCGTGCCGCTTTGGAGCATGCGCAGATCGGTGGTCCAGCGACGCGGGGTCGGCGCGCCGGCCAGGTTTCCGGTGCGGTTGACGCCCCAGTAGGTGATGGAGCCGTCGGGTTCCACGAACAAAGGAGTGCGCTGGTAGAAACCGTTGCCCTGCGCCCAGAGCCCCAGGGGCAGCTTGCTGTCATTGGAGGCGGTGAACGGGCCGGAGGTCGTGCCGTTGGAGAGGGTGACCATGCGTGTCACCGGGTTCCATGTCGGCTCGCCCGCGGCGCGCCAGTCGGTGACCGTCTGGCGCGGGGTGAGCGCATTGGGGCGCTGCGCGGTGTTGCGGTAGGATTCCACCGATGCCTTGAGCGTCGTGCGGCGGAATGGCTGGTAGAAGAGAGAGAACTGGCCGCGGCGGATTTCCTCGCGGGACGGCTCGAGCTCGAAGCCCTTGTCCTCCCAGACGCCCGCGACACGGATGGCGAGTTTCTTGCTGAACAGCGGCCGATTGAAGTCGAACGATCCGCGGTATCCGCCCCGGTCGTCAACCCGCGCGGTCACGGTGGTGATTTCGCGGGAGAGCCGGGCGTAGGCGGGCACGAGGTTGACGGCGCCCGCGCCGGAGCCGAGACCGAAGATGTTGGAGTTGGGACCGCGGGAAATCTCGATGGCCTCGATGTTGTAGAGATCGAGGGGGATGTTGGGGTTGCTGGCGAAGTTCCCGATGGCGACGTTGGCGGAGCCGAGGCCGCGGATGCGGTTGGCGGTCTGCGGGTTGGCCTGGACGTCGTCATTGACGCCGCCGTCGCGGTTGGGCGTCATGGCGGTGAACTGACCGGTGCCCTCCGTGCCGACTTCGTAGAGGAAGACGTCGTTGATGTCGTTGGCCGCGGTGTCCTCGAGCTGGAGCTTGGTCACGACGGAGATCGACGAGGCGATGTCCTCGAGGCTGGTGTTGAGGCGGGTGCCCGAGAGGGCGTTGGTCGCCAGGTAACCTCGTCCGTCGGAGGTGACGGTGAAGGGGGAAAGCCGCACGGCCTCGTCGTTTTCGGGCCTGGCGGTTGCGGTCTGCTGTGCGGAGAGCGAGCCCGTGAAGAGCATCGCCGCGGGCAGGCAGGAGGTGAGAATGCGGAGGGATGGGAAGAACAACGGCTTGGTCATGGCATGTAGGTTTGAGGACTGACTTCCGACCGAGGGGTTCGGTTTTTCGCAACGATGGAATCGAGCGCCCGCATGTCAGTCCAACGATGTTGCAAGCGTTGCAATTTGTCGATCGGCGGAGGCGGATGTCGGGAAATGGTTCCCTGATGGGGCCACCTGTGCCTTGTTGCCGGTGCACGACTGCTCGAAAATCCTGATGCCTCCCCCATGTTTCGATTCATGACGAAGCGTTTGGTTCGCCTGTCCTGCCTGCTTGGCGCATCATTTTCGGGCGTTGCCGCCTTCGCCAGCGGGCCAGACGGTGCCTATGCCGGTCGCAAAGGCGGATTTGCCTGGTTGGACTATGCGACGCTGGTGGCCTACCTCCTCGGCATGGTCGCCATTGGCTGGTATTGCGCGAGGCGCAACAAGAACACCGACGACTACTTCAAGGCGGCCGGACGGATACCCTGGTGGGCGGCTGGACTCAGCATCTATGCGACGATGCTCAGTTCACTCACCTTCATGGCCATACCCGCAAAGGCCTATGCGACCGACTGGACCTTTTTCTGGGCCAACGTTCCCATCCTTCTGCTTGCGCCGCTCATCATCCACTTGTATCTGCCGTTCTTCCGACGGTTGAACATAACCTCGGCCTACGAATATCTGGAGCTTCGATTCAATCTCCCTGCGCGCCTCTACGGCAGCGCGGCATTCGTCCTCTTTCAGATCGGACGCCAGGCCATCGTCCTCCTGCTGCCCTCTCTCGCGCTGGCCAGGGTGAGCGACCTCGATGTCACGACATCCATACTCATCATGGGCATCCTGTGTGTCGTTTACACAGTCATGGGAGGCATGGAGGCGGTGGTTTGGACTGATGTCGCCCAGACTATCGTGCTGCTGGGGGCGGCCCTGCTCAGCCTTGGACTGATCCTGTGGGGGCCGACGGGGACGGGCTTGGGCCAGTTCGTGGAAGTCGCCACGGATGCGGGGAAGTTCCACATGTTCAACTGGACGACTGATCCGAGCACATCAGCCAACGCCTTCTGGGTGATTCTCCTCGGCAATATCTTTATCAATCTCGTGCCGTATACGAGCGATCAGGCGGTTGTGCAGCGCTACATGACCACAAGGGATCAGTCCCAGTCGGCGCGGGCGATCTGGTTGAACGCTTGGATAACCATTCCCTCCACCGTGCTGTTCTTCAGCATCGGAACCGCGCTTTATGTCTTTTACCACCAGCACCCGGACATGCTGGACCAGAAACAAGCCACCGACGTCATATTCCCGGCGTTCATCGTGCAAAATCTTCCTATCGGCGTTGCGGGCCTCGTCATCGCAGGCATCTTTGCGGCCGCGCAGTCCACCGTTTCAGGAAGCCTGAACAGCGTTACAACCGCGATTATGACCGACTTCTGCCGGAGGTTTGGCTTTCTCCGTGATGAAACGCGCAGCCTTCGCGCGGCACGCCTTATAACAGCGACCCTCGGCGTGTTCGCCACATTGGCGGCGCTGGCGCTGGCTCAATTTGGATTCAAGTCACTCTGGGATGCCTACAACAGCCTTGTTGGTTTGATCGGCAGCGGTCTCGCTGGATTGTTCATGCTGGGCATCTTTACCCGGCGCGCCAACGGAGTTGGGGCGATGATCGGCGCGCTCGCCAGCGCCTTGGTCCTCTTTGTCGTGCAGAAGTTCACAGACCTTCATTTCTTTCTCTATGCCGGCATCGGCATCGTCACCTGCGCAGTGGTGGGATGGATCGCAAGCCTCGCGTTTCACTCTTCATCCCCATCTCCCAAGGGTCTGACCATTCATGGTTAGACGGTATTTCGATCCTGATGGCAGTCGCGGCCTCGGGAGAACAAGGACCCGGTCCGCCCGCGAATGGTTCCGCAATTGCACCAGTGTGCGCCGCTTGCGGGGGCGGCTCGTGCGCCCACGCTGGGGCGCTGCACTGTCGTCATCGCGTTTCAAATGAACACCCTGCCTCCCGGTCTAATCGCCGCGCCCTTCACCGCGTTCCATCCGGACACCTCGCTGAATCTGGAGGCGGTTCCCCGCCTTGCGGCACTGCTGGCGCGCAACAGGGTTGTGGGCGCGTTTGTTTGCGGCACTACGGGTGAGGGACTTTCCATGACGGTTTCGGAGCGCCGCCGGGTCGCCGAGGCATGGAAGGCCGCGCTGCCCGCTGAGTTGAAGCTCATCGTTCACGTCGGCTGCCTGAACCTCGGCGAAACCTGCGAACTGGCCCGGCATGCCCAGATGATTGGAGCCGACGCCATTGGCACGATGGCCCCCAGTTTTTTCAAGCCGGCCGCGGTCGAGGACCTGGTCCAATGGACGGCGCATGTTGCGGCTGCCGCGCCGCGGCTGCCGTTCTACTACTATCACATTCCGTCCATGACCGGGGTGCGGATTGCGGCCGCCGATTATCTTGCCCAGGCAAGGCTGCGCATTCCCAATCTGGCCGGCATCAAGTTCACGGATGAGGATCTTGCGGACTATTCGGCGGCACGGGCCATGGCGGGTGAAAAACACCAGATTCTCTTCGGACGCGACGAGCTTCTTCTGTCGGGCCTCGATTGCGGCGCCACCGGGGCGGTCGGCAGCACGTACAACTATTCGGCGCCGCTCTACCTGCGCATCATGCAGGCGCTGAAGAACGGCGATCGTGCGGAAGCCGAGCGAGGACAGGCCGATGCAAGGGAGTTCATCGACGTCATGATCCGGCACGGCGGACTTCCGGCTGGCAAGGCGATCATGAAGATGGTGGGGGTCGATTGCGGCCCTGTCCGCCTCCCGCTCCGCTCATTGACCGCTTCCGCGGAACAGGCGCTGCGTGCCGACCTTGAGTCGAAGGGATTCTTTGCCCGCGCCAGCGCCGCCTGACTTGTTGGAGTTGATCTGATCGCGAAGAGTGCTGATTTCCCGGATGAAGGGAATTCTGGAGTGAATGCGGTGCGAGGGACGAAAGCGGTTGTTGGCGAAATCGGAAGATAGGCGGTCGTTTTCGAGACAGAGTGCGTCCTTTTGGCGAATGACGGTGTGATGTGAGTATGCTTACACCTTCCACCGTTGTGGGTTGAGGGAAAACGATGGACTGAGATCGAGCTGCTTCAGCGAGTTTTTGCCGATCGGTGAGCAGCCGCGCAACAACCCTCCGGTTGTGCGCCAGCGGGCCCCAGGCCATGGTGAGATGGCAATGGTCGAAGCGACATAAGAAACAGGTGGTTGCGAGGCTGTTGATCGACGAGAGTGGCAAACTCCTTTTCGATGCAGTTGTATCCGGAGAATGAGAGTGACCCAAAGACTTGTGAGCCGACGGAGGAAAAGCTGGAGAGGCGGACTGCAGCGAAGGATATCATGATGGTTGGCGATCGCGACATTATCAAAAGAATCGGAAATCAAGAACCGGGCTGCGGTATCGCAACTGGCGTTGCTGGATGGTTGCCACGTCTTGGAGACAGACGTGCCTGCCGCGGCCTCGGACATCCACACGGTGCATGTACGCTATATGAGCCTGACCGACGTCGGGGAGAACTTTCGAACGATGAAGACGGGGCTGGTGGAGCTACGATCGATTTTCCTGCGCAAGGCCGAGCGCTCCGAAAACTGCGCGGTGGTGACGATGCAGGCCTTGGAATTGGTGCATGGACCCAACCGGCAGGTTGCTCTTCTGGGACTCACGGTGTTGCCGCCGCTTCCCGCATCGAGATTGTTTCCAAAAAAATCGGCAAAATGGCCTCCCACCCAATCCTGCCTGGGCCGCGGTTCTCCCCTAAAGTGAACCCAGCCACCCGTGCGAAATGTCACTTCAATCAAACGGGGGATCCGTCAGAAATTCAGCCCGAGATTCACGGTGATGCGCTGATCCCGGCGAAAGGCTGGATTGGCAATGCTTGAATCGTGGATCTGCTCGCGGCTAACCCCGAGGGTGATGTTGTCCCGGAGTTTGTTGTTCAGCTTCAGATTGTATTGGTAGAAATAGCGGCCATATTCATTCCCTGCCGGAATACCCTGCGGGTTGGGAAATGCGCCGAATGGAGTGAGGCGGGACTGTATGCGCCCGGTCATGTCGAATGACATCCGGGTTGTCATCTGCCAGTTGGATTCCACGAAAAATTGTCCGAGCAGCCCGACTCCTTCGGGCTGCGGAATCGCCATTTGTCGTTCCTGCCCCACCAGACCCAATCCGATTAACGCATTCAATCGCGGCCGCTGGAGCAGCCGGTAGCCGCCGTCAACCGACTGTTCGTACTGTGCGTCGATCCGGCGGATCCCGTCCTTCAAATAGCTGGTGACCTCTTGGAAAAAGTATCTGGCTGACATGTCCCGCCGCCAGCGAAAGCTTGCTTCGTCGCGTTTCTCCACCAGGATGGTTCCGATCCTGGAATCGACCCACTGGATGTTCGCCTCGAGGGAGTTTCTGCCGATTGTTCGCTGTGCATTGGCGGCCAGACTTATGCGCCGCGTAACGATGTTCACCGATTGGCTGAAATATCCGGCTTCGATCCGAAATTTCCAAGGGGGAGGACTGGCCTTTGGCGCTGCCGGGGGCGCCGGCGGAGGAGCCGGGGGTGCCGGCGGCGTCGGAGGCGGCACCGCCAACGGTGGGGGGATGGGCTCGCTTGTGCGGACAATGTTTTCTGCGGGAACCTGGATCTCGCCAAGTGATTCGGTTCGTACAGTCACATGGTTTCCGGAGCTACGCATGGTTCCAACGAGATGACTTCCGTCCTTGAGCCATACCTCGGCTGCAGTCGCGCGTGCGTTGAAGTCCGCCGCCAATGTCAGAATGCCCGCCACGCCCGCATTGCGAGCGAACCTCCACGCTTGTGAAATGACACAGGCAGGTTTCCCGGAGTTTGACATTATTTTTCGAGGGGATTGCCTCGGAAGCTGTGCAGCTTCTCAGGAGGTTCGCATGGAGGATGAAGGAGGTTCAATGGCCCGGGTTTTCATCAGCTGATGATGCATTGGCCGGAGGTGCTGCCAGAGGACGCAAATCGTAGCTGAAGGAAAACGTTTTCCCCGGCTGCAAGGGAGGGACGGACACCCAATAATCAAGACCCAGAAATTCGCGGCCTGGATTCCATGATGCGGCGAACCGGGTGAATGTTCCTGGATGGAAGTCATGCGTGATTCCGAACCGGGTGGTGCGGTCAAAGAATGCCAGGGAACGGACTGCATCACTGCCCGGCACGTGAAACTGCATGACATTCATCCTGCCAAAGTCCCAGTTTGCATTCACCTGACGCCAGGCCGGATCACGAAGGTAGACTGCGGTGAGGAACGGGCTGTCGGATGAGGAAACGGCATATTCCGCTGAGCGCTCGCGTACCGTCCAGGCGGGAAGGGAGTGAGCCGCCTTCAGCTCCATTTGGATCTGGATCGCGCCACTATCCTCAAGGGATATTGTGCGCTTCCAGGAGTTCCCGTCGGGGAGGGACAGAGTCATGACAGCCTTTCGGGGGTCGCTGGTCCAGCTTCGCGTGCCGGCGGCCAGCGAATTTACCCCGACGCGTGCGGACTCCGGCCACAAATTCCACTGAGCCCAGCGCATCATGCGTGTGGATGGCGGGGCGATGATCTGGCGCCCTGTCGGCTTGTGGTTCAGCAGCATGATGCGTCCGTCCGCCATGGTGGACACCACGAGCCTCCAGACGGCATTCTCGAGTGTGATGACCGGCCAGCCCTTTTCGAGAGACTCCAACTCCAGAAAGTGAGCAGCGGCATCGCGACCTTCGCCGACGAGAGTCATTCCATGCTTTCGCGCGAGTTCAATGTAGCGCTGCAGGGAGCCCGGCGGCAGCGATGACACATCCAGGCGATACGAACCGTTTGTGCAGGTGCGGGGTGCGGTTGCCAGGAGAGAGCCCAGCACCGGGATCATCGCCTTTTCCACGCGCCCGCGCAGCGTGTCGTCGTCCGCGAGATGCTCCGCCCCAGCCACACGGTCATGGAAACCGCGCGCGACCGCGGCGTCCAGACCCAGCTCGATGGGGACGTCGGCCATGCACCGAAGGTAGACTCCGCGCGCGTGTGCGTTCGCGTAGAGATAACGCAGCCCGTCTAGGATGGGTGCGGCCGCGGGTCCGTAGTGAAGCCGACAGAATTCCTCCACCAACGGCCAGCTGTCGGGCACCGGCCGCCACAGGCAGCGGGCGATCACATAATTGTGGAGATCGCTGTACGCGGCGGACATGCCGTCACCCGCGGCCTGCATGAATACGCCATGGACGCCACGATCGCGGAACAGGCTGAGGTTGGGGCCGGTTGCCTCGAGATTCGTGAAAGGCAGGTCGTAGTTGCGGAACGCCACGTTGTAGTTCCAGAGCCAGACATGGCGGCAAATTTCCTGCCATTGGGTGAAATCCTGCATGAAAACGCGGTTCTGAAAGCAGGCGGAATCCGCCAGGGGGTGCAGGTTGCACGCCTCGATGCTGCAAAGCTGGATTTCCACATTGGGCTCGAGGTTGAGCGTCATGGGAGGCTTGCGGGTGTGCCAGTAGATCAGCGTGCCCACACGCACTCCCGGATGGGATTTGGCGACAGCGGCGGCCACAGCGTTGACCAGCACCAGATGAGGGGCTCCAAGGGTTCCCTCGCGTGCAATCAAGGCTGAGCAATCCCGGCATTCGCAGCAGGCATCGTTGTCGGGTGGGCTCACGCTGATGTTCGTCCATGCGGGATGCGCATCCAACTCACGCAGGACAGCCTCCGTGACGAGCCGGATGACATCACGATTCAATGAGCATACCTGAGGACCGCCGCCCTGCCCTTCGAGCCGGCGCGTGCCGCCGATCAGGGCGAAGTATTCAGGATGATCCCGGCCATAGGTGGCGACCGGCAAATATTGCTGCAGGGAATGAGAGATCAGCTGCTGCGAGGTTTTGCCGCCTAGGCGCGGATCGTCGGTTATTGTGTTCACACGCAGCCGTGTGGCGAAGGCCGGGGCGGCGTAGTTCTCGCGATAATAGGAGGAGCGAAACGAGAAGGGTGGATCGTAGCTGAAATCCTCCACCGGCAGAACCGCGTTGCGTGCCTCTGCAGGAACATAGGTGTGGTCCGCCGTCAGAAACCGCACGCCCGCGTAGCGCTCGAAAAATTCATAAACTCCATAGAGTGAACCACGCGGCCGGCCACCCGTGACAAAAATTGCTCCCGGATGGATGCGCAGACGCAACCCCTCCTCGCCAGCGGTGCTGATATCGGGGCTGTCTTCGTTGGGCGCTACGGCGCCCTGCCCAATATGGATGCTGCCTGTCGTCCCGGGAGCCTCGCTTATTGGCAGGCTTGCATCCGTTGCCAGTTTGAACAACCGGACGAACTCCTCGGCGGCGTATCGTTCGCTTGGCAGGGCATTCCGTCCAACGACAACGGTCCACGTCCCGAGATCCCCCAGATGTCGCGGGGAGGCCGCCTGGCACGGGGCGATTGCGACGGCGACGCCCACCGCCAGAAGGATCCAGGCGGCTGAAGACGGGAAGGGAGGCTGGCGGACGATCATGAATGGACGAGGTTGGGTGTTGAATGCCCTGACTGGCAGGGCGCTCGATGGAGCCCGCCTCGCTGTGCAGGGGGAGGCACGATTGACATTTTTTGATTGTCTGGCTGCGAGGCAAACTCCGAAAGCTGGTCTGGAAAAGGTACCTCACGCCGGTCCGCCCGCGAATGGTTCCGCAATTGCACCAGTGTGTGCCGCTTGCGGGGGCGGCTCGTGCGCCCACGCTGGGGCGCTGCACTGTCGTCATCGCGTTTCAAATGAACACCCTGCCTCCCGGTCTAATCGCCGCGCCCTTCACCGCGTTCCATCCGGACACCTCGCTGAATCTGGAGGCGGTTCCCCGCCTTGCGGCACTGCTGGCGCGCAACAGGGTTGTGGGCGCGTTTGTTTGCGGCACTACGGGTGAGGGACTTTCCATGACGGTTTCGGAGCGCCGCCGGGTCGCCGAGGCATGGAAGGCCGCGCTGCCCGCTGAGTTGAAGCTCATCGTTCACGTCGGCTGCCTGAACCTCGGCGAAACCTGCGAACTGGCCCGGCATGCCCAGATGATTGGAGCCGACGCCATTGGCACGATGGCCCCCAGTTTTTTCAAGCCGGCCGCGGTCGAGGACCTGGTCCAATGGACGGCGCATGTTGCGGCTGCCGCGCCGCGGCTGCCGTTCTACTACTATCACATTCCGTCCATGACCGGGGTGCGGATTGCGGCCGCCGATTATCTTGCCCAGGCAAGGCTGCGCATTCCCAATCTGGCCGGCATCAAGTTCACGGATGAGGATCTTGCGGACTATTCGGCGGCACGGGCCATGGCGGGTGAAAAACACCAGATTCTCTTCGGACGCGACGAACTTCTTCTGTCGGGCCTCGATTGCGGCGCCACCGGGGCGGTCGGCAGCACGTACAACTATTCGGCGCCGCTCTACCTGCGCATCATGCAGGCGCTGAAGAACGGCGATCGTGCGGAAGCCGAGCGAGGACAGGCCGATGCAAGGGAGTTCATCGACGTCATGATCCGGCACGGCGGACTTCCGGCGGGAAAGGCCATCATGAAGATGATCGGGGTTGATTGCGGCCCGGTCCGCCTGCCGCTCCGCTCACTGACCGCTTCCGCGGAACAGGCGCTGCGTGCCGACCTTGAGTCGAAGCGATTCTTCGCCCACGCCAGCGCCGCCTGACGCACAGAGGCCGGGGCTGGCGTGCAATCGTGCCCTTGGGCAGCCAGCAACGCAAACCCGATTCAGCCCCAGCCGCCTCCTTCCCGTTTGATGGCGGTCAGGCTGCTGGGGCCTCCCGTTGCAGCGTTTGAACTGGACCTGCGCGTGACCGCTGGCGATAAGACGTGCAGCCCGGCGCGGGCCCCGCTTGTCAACATACTCGGTCTCATGCCGCATCTGCCGAAACGTCAATCACTCGTCCATCAGACCGCGAAAATCCTGCAGGATGAAATCGCCCAGGGCGGATGGAAGAACTGGCTGCCAGGGGAAAGGATGCTTTCAGCAAAATACCAGGTCAGCCGCAACACCGTGCGGGCGGCGCTGGCCCAGCTGCAGCAGGAGCGCCTGATCCGTGCAATCCATGGGTCCGGTCATCGCATACTTGTCCCGCCCAACCGACGTTCGCTGCGTGAGGATCAGGAGGCTGTCGGGTTGCTCATGCCGGAAGCGCCGGAGCGCCTACGCCCGAGCCAGACGCTGTGGATCGACGAACTGCGGGCCCTGCTGGGAGAACACGGCTGTGTCCTTCGATTGTTTCACGGTCAGCAGTATCTTACCAGGGATCCCAGCATGGCCTTGGAAAAGCTGGTCACACAACACTCCCACGGCTGCTGGATTCTTCTTCGCTCAAGCGCCGCAACGCAGTCCTGGTTCAGCCGCCATCATTCACGGTGCCTGGTTGTTGGAACGGTGCATGCGGGACTGCCGCTGGCTTACCGCGACATCGACCATCGGGCGCTCTGCCGGCATGCCGCGGGGGTGCTGCTTGGCCTTGGTCACCAGCGGATTGCCTTCATGGCCGCCAAGCCCGCACTGGCGGGTGACCTTGAGAGCGAGGCCGGGCTTATGGAGGCGGTGCGCTCCTCGCACCGCGCTGCCGACGCCATCACCGGATGGCACGACGGCAGTGTGGCGGGTATCGGCCACGCATTGCGTCTCCTGCAGGCGCGCCGCGCTGCGCCGACGGCGTTGATCATGGCCGGCACCTATCACTACCTCGCGGCCTGGAGCCTCCTGATGCAGTCCGGCATCCGGGTGCCGAAGGATGTCTCCATCATTTCCCGGGACGATGATCAATTCCTGTCCTACCTCAAGCCGTCGCCTGCGCGCTATGTCTCCTCCGCAAGAAACCTTGCGAAGGCGCTGCTGCGCCCCGTGATGGAAATCCTGGCAGACGGACAGGCATCCCTGCGCGAGCTCAAGCTGATGCCTGAGTTTTTCCAGGGTGAGACGGTGGCACCGTGCGCGGACGAGAGTCGGGACTGAATGGCCGCACAGGTGGTCTGATTCAAGTACCAGCACTCGGCAGTTTTCTCCGGGGCTTGCCAGGCTTGTGCTGCTCCCGGGATACATCCTAGCTGTAGCAGCCGCGTAGTGAACCGTCCCCTTTTTCACGGAGAACGACGATCTCACTCGCATGGGCTGCTTCCTTGGGTGGCTCCCGACCACCTGCATTCGTCATCCCTCGTCCCTCACCCCGCGCCTCACCCTCAATGCCATGAAAACACCAAGAAACATTGCGTCCCGAAGCCTGATCCTTGGGCTCTGCCTGAGTCTGTCTGGAACCTATAGTCTCACCGCTGGCACCATCAACGGCCAGGTGAGCGATATCAACACGGGTGCCTCGGTCACCGGTGCGACCATCACCAACAGTGCGACCAATCAGGTTATTGTCGCGGACCGGGAGGGCCAATTTCGACTGGATGACATTCCCGCCGGGACAGTTACCCTGAGAATCGCAGCGCTTGGGTATCCCGATGGGTCCCAGACCGTGCAGGTGCCCGCGACCGGAGTCGTTCCAGTGAGAATCTCCCTGGGAGAAAAGGCGGTACGGCTCGATCAGCTTGTTGTGGAGGGCTACCGGGAGGGTTGGTCCAAGGCGCAGCAGCAGAAGCGCAACGCAACCAACATCATGGATGTGCTTTCGACGGATGCGGCGGGAAAGCTGCCGGACAACAACATCGGCGAGGCGCTCGCCCGCCTGCCCGGAGTCTCGCTGGATGTGGACTACGGTGAGGGCCACTTTGTCAGCATCCGTGGCATCAGCCCCAATCTGAACACGGTCACCATGAACGGCGCGAGCCTGGCCACGCCTGGAAATTTGGGGCGTGACGGACGTTCGACGCCGATGGACCTTCTGGGAACCTCGATCATCAGCCAGGTGGAGGTGATCAAGGCGCTCACGCCGGACATGGATGGCACGTCGCTCGGCGGCACGATCAATGTGCTCACTGCATCGGGCTTTGACCACAACGGAAGATTCCTCGCGGGTGCCGCGCAGTACGGGCGGAACATGGCGGGCAGTCTGCCCATCTATGCCGGCGACTTCACCTACTCCGATGTCTTCGCCACCCAGGCCGGCAGACTGGGCGCCGCCTTCAGCATGAACTATCAGAGCCGGGAAACGCGCAGGGACATGTTCATGGGGCAGTGGAATCCGAGCGCAGGCGGCAGGGCCGCGCTCTACGAACCCCGTCTGGACTACAATCTCGACCGCCGCGTGAAGCGGGGAGCCACGCTGAACCTGGACTATCGGCTCGACGATGGCTCACGAATCTACCTCCACACCTTTTTCAACCGATTCACCGAGGAATCTGACAAGAACGAGCATTTGTACACAGCCCGCGGCACGATGACCCAGCTCTCGCCGACACGCGTGTCCTTCCCTCAGGTGCGCTATGACCTTCGGATGATCAGCTTCACGCGAAAGGCTGAAATGAGAAACGTGGTTTTTGGGGGATCGAAGATCCTGGGAGACTACAAGATCGGCGGGGAAGTTGGCTATTCGCATGCACCGGATGAGATGCCTTCCTACCGGAATTTTTCATTCCGCTCAAAGGACACCGTGGTGCCGGGTGGCTTTGTCATCGATTATGGCACCTATTTCCCCACCTATGACCTCAAGAATCTGATCTCGACCGCCAACCCGACGGTGCGCCAGGTGCGTGGTGACTCGGCGGAAAATGTGGAGAAGACCAAGACCGCGCGGGTTGACGTCCAGCGTGACTTCAAGAACTGGTTTGGGGACAAGGACGGATTCATCAAGGTCGGTGCAAAGTATGCCAGCCGTCACCGGACCATGGCGCGGAATGTGAACATCTACACCGCACCCGGTTATTCCCTGTCCGATTTCAACAAGCCGTCCGCGCCAGCCCCGGAAAAGGTGATGGATGACCGGTACACCATCGAAACCATGATCTCCCCGGATGGCTCGCGCAAGGTCTTCGACGATCTCCTAGCGCAGAAGAAGCTTGTGTACAATGCGTCAGGCTCGCTCTCCAATGCGGGTGAGGACACCTATGACGTCGATGAAAAGATCACCGCTGGCTAT